>JANXNW010000281.1 GCA_025353905.1 Hymenobacter sp. | reverse complement strand
AGGTTCGCGGAGGAAAAACGCGGAGGTTCGCAGAGCGGGGACATTACACTCCGCGAACCCCCGCGTTTTTCCTCCGCGAACCTCGGCGGGAAAGTGGCCGTGCGTAAGTTCTAAAGGAACAAGGCATCGGGCGCATTCTGGAGCAGACCCCGTGCTCGGCACCTAAAGATGCTCGAACCGGGCACTGCCGGGCGCGGTTGCAGGGAGCCGGTAGCGCCAAATGCCCCACTCCTACTTTTGCAAAGCTAAAAAAACAAACCGTGTCTCTCATAAAATCAATTTCCGGCATCCGCGGCACCATCGGCGGGGCCGTGGGCCAGGGCCTGACCCCCGTCGATGTGGTGAAGTACGCCGCCGCTTACGGCACTTGGGCGCTGAGCCAGAAGCCAGCGGCAGCAGCGGCCTCAAAGCTGATTGTCATTGGGCGCGACGCCCGCATTTCGGGTGAGTTGGTGAGCCGGCTCGTGGCGGCCACGCTCCAAAGCCTGGGCCTCGACGTGCTCGACCTGGGCCTAAGCACTACGCCCACCGTGGAGATGGCCGTGCCCGCCCGCCGGGCACTGGGCGGCATCATCCTCACGGCCAGCCACAATCCCAAGCAATGGAACGCGCTCAAGCTGCTCGACGCGGCCGGCGAGTTTTTGTCGGCCGCCGCCGGCGAGCAGGTGCTGGCCCTGGCCGACAGCGAGGCGTTTGACTTCGCGCCGGTGGGCAAGCTCGGCGCCTACGCCACCGACGACACCTTTCTCGACACCCATCTGGCCGCCATCCTGGCCCTGCCGCTGGTGGACGTGCCCGCTATCCGGGCCCGCAAATTCCGGGTCGTAGTCGATGGCGTGAATTCGAGCGGGGGCTTTGCCGTGCCGCGCCTGCTGGAAAAGCTGGGCGTGAAAACCATTCATAAGCTGCACTGCGAGCCGACCGGCGACTTCGCCCACAACCCCGAGCCACTGCCCGAAAACCTGCGCGACATCGCCAAAGTGCTCGAAAAAGGCGGCTTCGATTTGGGCATCGTCGTGGACCCCGACGTGGACCGGCTGGCACTGGTCAGCGAAAACGGGGAGATGTTTGGCGAAGAATACACGCTGGTGGCCGTGGCCGACTACGTGCTGGGTGTTCAGAAAGCGAAAGGGGGCGGCGGCGGCAACACGGTGAGCAACCTGAGCAGCACCCGCGCCCTGCGCGACGTGACCGAAAAGCACGGCGGCACCTACACGGCCGCCGCCGTGGGCGAGGTGAACGTGGTGGCGCAAATGAAAGCTACCCAGGCCGTTATCGGCGGCGAGGGCAACGGCGGCATCATCCTGCCCGAGCTGCATTACGGCCGCGACGCGCTGGTCGGCATTGCCCTGTTTCTGACCCATCTGGCCAAGTCGGGACTCACGATGAGCCGGCTGCGCACCTCGTACCCGAACTATTTCATCTCCAAGAATAAAATCGAGCTGACCGCCGACATCGACACCGACCAGGTGCTGGCTAAAGTGAAAAAGCGCTACGCCAAACAGCCCGTGAACACGATTGATGGCGTGAAAATCGAGTTCGGCAAGGAGTGGGTGCATTTGCGCCGCTCGAACACGGAGCCGATTATCCGCATTTATGCCGAATCGGACTCAAACGCGACGGCTGAGCACCTGGCCCAGAAAATTATCGCGGATATAAAAGAAATTATTAATTAGTGCTTGGTGCTTGGTGCCTAGTGCTTGGGCCGTTCAACGACTGCTCAGCACCAAGCACCAAGCACCAAGCACTAAAAAATGCACGCCTACCTCGACAACGCCGCTACGACTCCGCTCGACCCCGAAGTGCTGGCGGCCATGCTGCCGTATCTGAACGAGCATTTCGGTAACCCCAGCTCGCTGCACGGGCCGGGGCGGCAGGTGCGCTCGGCTATCGAGCAGGCGCGCAAGACGGTGGCGGGGCTGCTGGGTGCCGCGCCGAGTGAAATCACGTTCACCTCGGGCGGCACGGAGGCGGATAATTACGCCATTTTCGGCTCGGTGCGCACGCTCGGCCTGCGCCACGCCATTACCTCGCCGCTGGAGCACCACGCCGTGCTGCACCCGCTGCAGGCGCTGGCCGCGAGCGGCGACACGGCGCTGAGCTACCTGCGCCACGACGCGCAGGGCCGGCTAGATTTGGCGCACTTGGAGGAGCTGCTCGCCACGCATCCGCGCTCGCTGGTCAGCCTGATGCACGGCAACAACGAGCTGGGCAATCTGAATGACCTGGCCGCGATTGGCGCCATCTGCGCCCGCCACGATGCGGTGCTGCACTCGGATACGGTGCAGACGATGGGGCATTATCCGCTGGACGCGCAGGCGCTGGGGGCGCACTTTTTGGTGGGCGCGGCCCACAAGTTTCACGGGCCGAAGGGCGTGGGGGTGCTCTATCGGCGCGGAGGCGTGGAAGTGGGGCCGCTCATCCATGGCGGCTCGCAGGAACGCAACGTGCGCTCGGGCACCGAGAACGTGTACGGCATCGTGGGGCTGGCTACGGCCCTGGACATCGCCTGCCGCGACATGGCCGCCCATCAGCGGCACATTCTGGGCTTGAAAACCCGGCTGCTGGGCCGACTGCGAGCCGGCATCGACGACGTGCGCTTCAACGGCTTGTCGGCCGAGGCGGACGCGAGTCTGTACACCGTGCTCAGCGTGAGCCTGCCGCCGTCGGACATCAGCGAGATGTTGCTCTTCAGCCTCGATATCAGCCAGGTAGCCGCTTCGGGCGGCTCGGCCTGCACGAGCGGCGCGCAAACCGGCTCGCACGTGCTCGACGCGCTGGGCGCCGACCCCGAGCGGGCCACGGTGCGCTTGTCGATGAGCCGCTTCAACACGGAGGCCGAGGTGGACTACGCCGCCGAGCAGCTCATCCGCCTCTACCAGCCGGTAGTGGCGTAGCGCGGGTTTCCGACCCACTGTCTGGGGCTGGCCGGGTCGGGGCGGGGCGCTTACTTTAGGCCTTGGTTTTCACGCCCCCGCCCATGCCGTCCGCCCCGCCGTCGCCACCTGTCCGCCCGCCCGGCTCCCGCTGGCGCGCGGGGCGTTGGGTGCGGCGCTACTTTGGCTTTTCCAGGGTCGAAACGCGCGGCTTGCTCGTGCTGCTAACCGTGGCCCTGGCCGCCGCCACGCTGCCGGCCCTGCTGCGGCCCGCCGACCCGGCCTTCCTGCCCGTCGCCGACCAGCAGCGGCTCGACGCCTGGACCCAGCAGCTGAGTGCCCGGCTCACCTCCCGGCGCACCACGGCCGACAGCGCCCGCGCCGCCCGCTACCCGGCCCGGCCCCGCGACGTGCCCGGTGGCAGCCGCTTTCCCGTGGTGGTCCCGGTGCCGCTGGCTGCCTTTGACCCCAATACCCTCACGGCCGAGGGCTGGGAGGCGCGCGGGGTGCCGCACTTCGTAGCCGGCCGGCTGGTCAAGTACCGCGAGGCGGCAGGCGGCTTTCGGGCCAAAAGCCAGGTGGCGCGCGTCTATGGGCTGCCGCCGGAGGTGTTCGCGCGGCTGGCGCCGTTCATGCAGCTGCCCGACGAGCTGCCGGCGCGCGGGGCCAGCGCTGGCAGTGCGGTGAGCAGTGCGGGCAGTGGGCGGGCAGCGTTTGGCGACAACAAGCCGGGCGAAACGCCGCGCTTTACCCGTAAGCCGGCCCATCTGCAACCTTTCGACTTAAACCTGGCCGACACCACGCAGCTCATGCAGATAAAAGGTATCGGGCGGGGGCGGGCGAAGTGGATTATTAAGCAGCGTCAGGAACTAGGCGGCTACGTGGCGGCTGCTCAATTGGCTGAAGTGTTCGTGCTGCGCGACGCGCCCGACCTGGTGGATAGCCTGCGCAAATACACGTTCGTGGCGGCGGGCTTCGCGCCGCGGCCGGTGCGCGTCAATTCGGCCACGTTCGACGAGCTGTGGCCGCACCCGTACGTGCGCAAGAACCTGGCCCGGCTTATCGTGGCGTACAGGCAGCAGCACGGGCCCTTTAAATCGGTCGAGGATTTGCGACAGATTAAAATTCTCAAAGAAGCTGATTTTGAGAAGCTCCGGCCCTACGTGCGATGCGATTGAGGATGAGAGATTAAAAGCTGTCCCTCATCCCTAATCCAACTAAAACCGCAGGCCGAGCTGCGCGCCCGGCCAGAGGCGGTGGCGCGCGTACGGACCGCTGGCATCGAGCAGCAGCAGCTGGTTCTGGCCGAACGTCCAGTCGGGGATGCCGTCATCGGCGTAGGCGAAGGCCCAGTTGAGGGTGAGCGCGGCCACGAGCTGGAGGCGGCCGGCCGGCTCGATTTGCCAGGCCAGGGCGGGGCGCAGCTGCACGAGCTGCCGCCAGTTGGCATTGTCGTCGGTGGTGCCGGCCAGCGTCCAGTGCAGCAGGTCGAGGCTGAGGGTGCGGCGGCCGTGGGGGCGGCCGGCCGTGCCCACCCCAAAGCCGGCGGCCCACTGCACCCGGCTGCCAAACGGCTCGGCCGCCGCGCCCAGCAGAGTGTAGTAGCGCCGTACGCCGAGCTTGAGCACGACATTGAGCGGCAGGCTTTCGCTGGTCCAGACTTCGCCGTGGCGGTAGCCGCCGCGACGCACGATGTTGAGCAACCCCACGGCCACGCCACGGACCGAATCGGCGATATTGACCAACCCAAACTGCACCCCGCGCACGTGCCGGGCCACGTTGACTAGCCCGATTTGCGCCCCGCTGACCTGGTGGGCCAGGTTGAGCAGCGGGGCCGTTTGCAGGCCCCGCACGTCGGTGCCAGTCAGGTTGGCCAGGCCGGCGGCTTGCAGCAGCAGGCCGGGCGGCGAGGAGGCCGGGGCGGCGGGCGCGGCGGCGGCCGGGTCGGTGGCCAGGCGGCGGGGCTGCCCCAGCCAGCGCCGGACGCGTGTTGGCTGCTCGGGCGCGGCGCGAGTACCTGCCGCGCCGCCCACCACGTTGAGCAGGCCGGCCAACTGTACGCCGCGCGCATCGTCGCGCACCACGTTGAACGTGCCCGCCGCCTGCAAGCCGCGCACGGCCCCGCCGCCCACGTTGCCCAGGCCCGATAGCTGCACGCCCCGCACATCGAGGCCCGTGACGTTGAGCAAGCCGGCGGCCTGGAAGCCGCGCACCGAGTCGCGCACCACGTTGGCCAATCCACCCAGCTCCACGGCCCGCACCCCGGCCGCGTAGCCCACCCCGGCGTTGATGGAGAAGCGGTTATTGGCCCGCGCGTTGCTCAGCCAGTTCGTGCTTAGGGGCGGAATGAGCGAAAGCTGGGCCATCCGCTCGCGCGTGGGTACGGCCGGGCGCGGCATGGCGGTCAGCGGCAGCAGCGGTCGCGGAGCCAGGCGCGTTAGGCGGGCCAGTTCTTGCGCCAGCTCAACATCAGCCGAATCGGAAAGCAGCGTTGAGGGCGAGCGCGGGGTCAGCATTGGCTCAACCCGCGACGAATCGGCAATACTCGCTCGTAAGGGTCGGCTTGGCGAATGAGCTGTCGCCGCCGCCCCCGTGACGGCCGATGCGGCGGCCAGCTTGGCCAGCTTGGCTGACGAGCGACGGACGGATGAGGAACGTGAAATGCTTGGCTTCGAGTCATTTGCAGAATGATTTTTGGACTGAATGGCTTCGGCTGGGGCAATGTGCCCTTCTGCCGGAGATGAGGCAACTGCCACCCCGGCCGGTCGGGGCAGCGCTGACCCCCATGCGGCCAAACCAGCCGCCGCCACCGGCCCGGCTGCACCAGCGCGCGCCTCCTGGCCCGTTTGGCTGGGTTGGCTGGGTTGGTTGGGTTGGCCCGCGAACGTGCTCAGCTCGCGCCGACTGATGAGCGCCACGCCGGGCGGGGCCGTTTGCCGGGCCGGCCACAGCACGAGCTGCCCACCCAACCGGCCGCAAGCCAGCCCGCGCGCTGCCAGAATTTCGCCCAGCACCTCGCCCAGCGGCCGCGCCGCGCCCGCCCGCAGCCACACCCGTGGCCCCGCCCCGATACGGCTGCTGCTGTAGCTGAACGGCACTCCGGTCTGGCGCGACAGCTCGGCCAGGGCCGCACCCAGCGGCCACGCCCGCGCCTGAACCAGGCGCACCGGGCGGGCCAGCAGGGCGGCTGGTCCAGGCGCGGGCAGGGGTGCCAGGTTGGGGGTTTGGGCGCGAGCCGGCAGCCCCGGCACTAGCGGCAGCCAGAGCAGTAGCCCGCACCAAAACGTTGAGTACAAGCGATGCATAGGCGGAAAAATAAAGCTTAGCGCCCGCTGGCCGCTGCCTGAGAGCCCCCAGCGCAGCCCGCCCCGCTCAGCACGTAGCCGCCGCCAGCGTCGGGCCGCAGGCGGCAGCCCGTGGCCACGGCGACCACCGCTAATACCTGGGCCGGGCGCGGGTGGACGAAGGTGCCCGTGAAGCGGCAGGCGCTCAGGCCCGGCGCGGCCAGCGCCACGCGGGTGCCGTAAGTGGCTTGCAGCGCCCGCAGCACCTGGGGCAGCGGCGCGTCGGCGAAGCGCAGCGTATCGGTTTGCCAGGCGCGGAAATTCTGGTTGGGGATGGGCAGGCGGCGCAGGGGGCCGGCGGCGCGACCGGGTGCGTCGGCGGCGCGCAGGGCGGCGCGGGTGCCGGCCGTCAGCAGCACGCTGTCGGGGCCGGCGAGCGGCGTCAGCCACACCCGGCCGTGGCGCACACTCACTTCCATTGAGTCTTCGGCCGCATAGGCCCGCACGTTGAAGGCCGTGCCTACCACCCGCACCTGGGCCGTAGTCGTGCTCACCACGAACGGCCGGTTCGCGCCCAGCGCCCGCACCTCAAAATACGCCTCGCCCGTGAGCTGCACCCGGCGCGTGGCCGCGCCGACCGCGCCATTCACTCCGCCCGCACTGGCGTAGCGCAAGGTCGAGCGGGCGTTGAGCCAGGCGCGGCTGCTATCGGGCAGCGTGACCAGGCGCGCCCCGTCGGCGCTGACGAAGCTCGCCGCTTCGGGCCGAGCCAATGCCGAGCGGCGCGTGAGCGTCCAGGCCCAGCCCGCGCCGACGAGCAGCAGCGTGAGTAGCAGCGGCACCGCCCAGCGCCGCCGCTGCCGCCGCTGGGTGACGGCCAGACACGGCGCGGGCGGGAGCGGTGCGGGCGGGGACGAGGTAGGTTCGGCGGCAGCGGCGGCGGGCGCGGAAGTCGAAGCACCGGCCACCATCAGCGGGCGGAAGCGCTGCCAGGCGGCGGCCACCTCGGCGGCGGTGAACAGCGGCGGCCGGGCCGGGGCCGTCAGCTCCCAAACGCGGGTCAGCGTGACGAGCACTTCCAGGTGCCGCGCATCGGCTTGCAGCCAGCCGCGCAGCTGGGTTTGCCCGGCTCCGTCGAGGTCGGCACGCAGGTGCCGGGCTAGTAAGTCCCAGGGCGCTTCGTCGTAGAGGTCAGGCATCTGTCAATGAACAATTCTCAATGAGCAACGAGCAATTAATTCTTAGCTGATTTTTGACTCCTATTTCATCACCAGCGAATCAGCCCGCACGGTGTAGCCCGCAAAGTAACCTACCGCCGCCGGACCGCCGCCGCTCGTGTTCAGCACGTTGGTACCCACGTTGGCCGGGGGCGCGGCGAAGAGGCCGGCGTTGTTGAGCTGGGTTTGCAGGTTGGTCAGGAAGGTGAAGTAGTCTTTCGGCAGCGAGTTGATTTCGACCCGCACCCGCGTGCCTTTTGGGTAGGAATGGTCGCGGAAAAGGAAGCTCAGGTAATTGCCGTCCACCAGCTCGTCCGACGACACGAACAGGTCGAGCGGCCGGTTCCAGAGCCGGCCGTTGCGATAGACTTTGAAGCGGTAGTAGTCGCCCGCGCCGGGCAGCTCCTGGCCGTGGTAGCTCACTTGGTAGCCCACGCTGTCAAGCAGCGTCGTTTCGGGGATGTAGCGGCGACCCAGCGAGTCAATGCTCATCGTGCGCCGGATTTCAGTCTGGGCCCGATACGTCTGCCCATCGGCCTGAATGGTGAGCACGTACTGCCCGCCGACGCGCCCGCGCAACTGGCTGATAACGTACTCGCCGGGGCCGCGCTCGCGCAGGGTTTCGCGCCCGCCCTGGTTGTCGGTGAGCGTAAGCACGGCCCCCGTCACGCGGGGCAGCGCGGCGGGGTTGAAGTAAGGCGCGGTGCGGCTCAGGCGCACTACGTAAGGACCGGGCTGGTCGGTGATGGCCCCGTCCACGGCCAGCAGCGGCTGGCCCTGGGGCAGGTCGAGTTTGATGACATCGGTGCAGCTGGTCAGCAGCAGCAGCGTCAGGGCGGCGAGGGGGCGTAGTAGCATGGGGAGGGTTGGTTGGGGTGAGGTGCCGTTGCTGGGCCGCGCCAAAGCAGTTCATTAAAAATTAAAGTTATACGTCACCGAAGGCAGTACCGAACCCAGGATGCTCAGCCGCACGGCCTCGGTCTGGCCGGGGTCCTTCTCGCTCTGGCGGAAGTAAATGCTGTAGGCGTTGCGCCGGGCGTAGAGGTTATAGACGCTGAAAACCCAGCTGCTGCTGAAGCGCGCGCCCGGCCGGCGACGGCCTTGCAGGGTGGCGGCCAGGTCGAGGCGGTGGTAGGCCGGCACCCGGTAGTTGTTGCGGGCGTTGTCGGTCAGGTTGGGCACCACCAGGCCCTGATACACGAAGCGCGCGTCGGGCACGGTGGCGGCCACGCCGGTGCTGTAGTTGAACGTGCCCGACAGCGACCAGCGCGCGCTGAGCTGGTAAATACCGACCACGGCCAGCACGTTGCGCTTGTCGAATTTCGTGTCGTACCACCGGCCGTTGTTGATGCCCGCAATCTGCCGCTCGCTGTGGCTCAGCGTGTAGGCCAGCCAGCCGGTGAGGCGGCCGGTGTTTTTGCGCACGTACAGCTCGGCCCCGTAGGCCCGGCCCCGGCCGTAGAGCAGGGAGCCCTCCAGGTCCTGATTGAGCAGCAGGTTGGCCCCGTCCACGAAGTCAATCTGGTTGGTCAGGCGTTTGCCGAACACCTCCACGCTGGCCTCGTAGGCGTTGTTTTGAAAATTGCGGAAGTAGCCCAGCGCCAGCTGGTCGGCCCGCTCGGGGCGCACGTTGGCCGTGCTCAGCGTCCACGAGTCGAAGGGCGAGGCAGCGGTCGTGTTCGAGAGCAAATGCAGGTACTGGGCCATGCGGTTGTAGCTGGCCTTGAGCGAGCTGGTTTCGCTCAGGCCCAGGCGCACCGAGAGGCGCGGCTCCAGGTTGGG
This sequence comes from Hymenobacter sp., assembly GCA_025353905.1. Lineage (GTDB taxonomy): Bacteria > Bacteroidota > Bacteroidia > Cytophagales > Hymenobacteraceae > Hymenobacter. Next base: position 59,945 of record JANXNW010000281.1, on the reverse strand, counting down.
GTAGTTGGCCACGACCGCGCCCGCCGCGTAGGCGCGGGAGGTGCCGACGGGCGTTTTCTCCACCCCGTCGGGGCCGGCGTAGTCGCGCACGGTGGCCGCGCCCAGGTACTGAAACGCGCTGACTCGCAGCCCGTAGCGCACCGACAGGGCCGGCGTCAGGTCCAGCTCGTGGTCGAGGTAGGCGGCCAGCTCGCGGCCGCGCTGAGTCGGCACGGCCAGCGGCCGGTAGATGGAATTGGCGCTGAGCGGGGTGAGCTGGCCGGGCGCGACTTCGTACCAGGTGCTGGCCGCGCCCGCGCCCAGGTGGCTGCGCGGCCCGAGCTGGTAGCCGAGGTCGGCCTTGGCGGTGTAGTTCTGGATGGTGGTGGCGTAGCGGAACGCCTGCCCGCCGCCCGGCGTGCCCAGCCCGGTGTCGTAGCGCGCACTCAGGGCCGTCAGGTGCAGCGTCAGGCGCTCGCCGGTGCGGGTGTAGCGCAGCGTGCCCGTGGCGTTGCCGTAGTTGGTCTGGAATTCCTGGCCGAAGTTGAACACGTCGCGCCCCCGGTAGCCGGTCAGCGCCAGCTGGTCGCGCGCGCCGAGCCGGTAGTGGAGCTTCACGCTCAGGTCCGAAAAATTGGCCACGTTGTCCTTTTGCGACGGCACCGCTTTTAAAAATAAGTCCGCGTAGGAGCGACGCGCGGCCGCCAATACGGTGAGCTTGTTTTTGATAAGGGGCACCTCCACTGCCAGGCGCGACGAGACCAGCCCCAGCCCGCCGCTCACGGCCAGCGAGTCGGGGTTGCCGGCCCGCATCCGCACGTCGAGCACCGACGATAACCGCCCGCCGTAGCTGGCCGGAATGCCGCCCTTGACCAGCGTCAAATCCTTTACCGCATCGGGGTTGAACACCGAAAAGAAGCCGAACAAATGAGAGGAGTTGTAAATCGGCGCGTCGTCGAGCAGCACCAGGTTCTGGTCGATGTTGCCGCCGCGTACGTTGAAGCCCGTCGCGCCCTCCCCCACCGTGCTGATGCCCGGCAGTAGCTGAATCGTGCGCACCACGTCTACCTCGCCCAGCAAAGCCGGCACGAGCTTGATGGCTTTCATATCGAGCTGATTGACCCCCATCTGGGTGCCTTGCACGTTCGCCGCAGCCCGGCTGCCGGTCACGAGCACCTCGCCCGTTTGCACCCCGGCGCTGCTCAGCCGCACCTGCCGCTCCTGATTGACGCTCAGCGTCAGCCGCTCCTCGCGCGGGGCGTAGCCCACGAACGAGTACGTGATGACGTGCGCGCCGCGCGGCAGCGCCAAGCTGAAAAACCCTCGCTCGTCGGCCGTGGCCCCCAGCTTCAGGCGTTTCTCGAACACCGTCGCCCCGATGAGCGGCTCGCCCGTAGCGGCATCGCGCAGGTAGCCGCTGAGCGTAACGGTGGCCGCCAGCGCGGCTGGCTGGGTTTGGGCGCGGACGGCGGTCGGGGTCAGCCCGGCGAGCCAGAGCGCGGCGAGAAGTAAGCAGGACGGGAGAGGACGCATAAGCGGGACAAAGCGGGTTTGCGCTTAAGACACGCTCGGCGGGCGGGACCCCCAGTCGGGGGAGAAGTTATTTTGCAGCTCGCCGCGCGTGGCGAGCTACCACAGCACCGAATACAGATTCCGCAACACGCCTGCCAACTCCCGCCGCAGTGTCTTCAGCGCTTTGCCCAGGTGGTTTTCCACCGTTTTGGGGCTGAGGCCGAGCTGCTCGGCGATTTGCTGGTAGCTCAGGTCCTGGTAGCGGCTCAGCTCGAACACGGTGCGGGCCTGGGGCGACAGCCGGGCCAGGGCGGCGGCCACGGCGAGCTGGGTTTCGTGCTGATGCAGGGCGGCGAGCGGGTCGTCGGCGGCCGGGGCGGGCACGGCGATGGCGGCGGGCGGGGCCTCGTCCCAAGCCACCTGCCGCCGGCCGCGCTCGGCGTAGCGCAGGGCCGCGTTGAGGGCGGCGCGGGTCAGGTAGGCGCGGTAGCTACCCACTTCGGGCAGCTGCTGGCGGCCTTCCAAAACCCGCAGCAGCACGTCCTGCAACAGGTCCTGCACCACGGCGCGGTCGGGCACGACGCGAAAAATAACCCGCCCCAGCGGCTCGTAGAAGCTGCTGAAGAGCAGCTCCATCCAGGCCGCCTCATCAGTGCGGCGCAGCGCGGCCAGGCGGGCGTCGAGGGCGAGGTCGGCGTTCACGCGCGCAAAGCTAGGCGGGCCGGCCACCCTTCGTCGATTACTAAAAAACCTTCTCCCGACTGGGACAAGATTTTTCATCGAGGGTCGAACTCAGACCCTATGCCTTCGGGAGGCGCAAGGGCTGGCTGGCGGCGCTGGTGCCGGCGGCCGGCCGGAAGGTCAGCTCGCGCAGGTCGAACGCACGAAGCCGGTGGCCGGCCGGAAGGTCAGGGTGCTTCCGGCCCCAGCCGCCCACCCCTGACGCCATCCCCTACTTCCCCGCCCCCATCTCCAGCCCGCGCAGCTTATCGGCCCGCCAGGCGGTGAAGCCCACCACGGCCAGCGTCATCAGCCCGCCGAACACGACGCTCGGCACCGTACCCAAGAGCTTGGCCGCCGCTCCGCTCTCGAAGGCCCCGATTTCGTTGCTGCTGCCGATGAAGATGTTGTTCACCGCCGACACCCGGCCTTTCATGTGCTCGGGGGTGTAAGTGTGAATCAGCGTCGAGCGCACGATGACGGACACCGAGTCGAACACGCCGGTGAGAAACAGCAGAAACAGCGACAGGTAGAGGTTGCGCGAGAGCGCGAAAGCGATGGTGGCCAGCCCGAAGCCGGCCACGGCCCAGAGCAGCTTGCGGCCAGCCCCGCGCCGCAACGGCACGAACGTGAGCCAGACGGCCATCGCCACCGACCCCACCGAGGGCGCGGCCCGCAGGTAGCCGAACGCGTCGGGGCCTGCCTGCAGCACGTGGTCGGCGAAAAAAGGCAGCAGCGCCACTGCCCCGCCGAAGAGCACGGCGAACATATCGAGCGAGAGCGCGGCCAGCACAATTTGGTTGCTGAAAATGAAGCGAATGCCGCTGGCAATGCTCGCGCCCAGCGCCAGGCGCGCCTCGCCGTCGGCGCGGGCCGGCAGCGCCCGGCTGGCAATGCTGATGAAGAGCAGCAGCGCCAGCCCTTCGAGCAGCACGTCCACGCCGTAGGCCAGCACAATACCGAACTGCCGGCCCCAGTCGGCGACCACCGCCAGCCCGTGGTCCGCCAAAAACGCGGGCCTCGCCAGCAGCAGCAGCCCGCCCGCCGCCGGCCCCAGCACCGAAGCCGCCTGCCAGGAACTGGAGTTCCAGGTGATGGCGTTGGGCAGCAGCGCACGGTCGGGCAAGAGCTGGGGCATGAACGAGAACAGCGCCGGCCCCAGAAACCCGCGCGCGATGCCGCTCACGAACAGGACCAGATACAGCGGCCAGACCAGCGTGGCGTGCAGGGCCGCGACCTGCAGCTTGCCGCCGCTGAGCACGGCCGCCTGGGCCGGCAGCGCCAGCCAGCACAAAGCCAGCGCGCACGCAAACAGCACGGCCACGGCCGGCACGATGATGCGCTTGCGGCGCACCGCGTCGGCCACGTGCCCGGCGTAGAGCGAAACGCCGATGCTCGGGATGGCCTCGGCCAGCCCGATGAGGCCCAGGGCGAGCGGGTCGCCGGTGAGCTGAAAAATCTGCCAACTCACGACGACGCCCTGAATCTGGGTGGCGGTGGTGAAAAGCACCCGGGCCGTGAGCAGCCGCCGGAAATCGGGGATTCGCAGCGCGGCGTAGGGGTCGGGGCGGGAAGTGGAAAGCAGAGTAGTCGGGTCGGGCATCGGGGGTGGCGGCAGGGCGGGCAAAGGTAGCCGGGGCGGGTAGGGGCGGGCGGACAGATTTGCGCGATGAACCTTCACTGTCCTGGTGTGGCTCGTCGCTCGTTCACCTCACGGGACCCCTTTGGGGCCTAGCCCCCCTCTCCCGTGGAGAGGGGGGGGACTAGCCTTAGTTTTAGCTCTAAATCAAACTTACCTGGTCTAAAGACTAGAACTAGGGTTAGTTCCTTCCTCTCCACGGGAGAGGGGGGCTAGGGGGTTGAGGTACGCACCTGAACGGCCGCACCCACAACCGCCCGCCACATCAACTATGAAACCACCGCTCCTTCCCTGGCCAACCGCCGCCCTCGTCGCCTTCATCCTGACTCCGGCCGCGGCCCAGCCCACGGCCCGGCCCGACACGCTGCGTTCGGCGCTGACGGAAGTCGTGGTGAGCGCCTCGCGGATGGAGGAAGGCTTTTTGCGCTCGCCGGTGACGGTTGAGAAACTCGACGCGCGCGCCCTGCGGCTCGCGCCCGCACCTTCGTTTTTTGACGCTATCGAAGGGCTCAAGGGCGTGCAGGTTCTCACGCCCAGCCTGGGTTTCAAGGTTATTAACGCGCGGGGTTTCGCCAACACGACCAACGTGCGCTTCGCCCAGCTCGTGGACGGGGTGGACAACCAGGCCCCGCACATCGGCGGGCCGATTGGCAACGCGCTCGGGCCGAGCGACCTCGATATCCAAAGCGTCGAGCTGGTGCCGGGCGCGGCCGCCGCGCTTTACGGGCTGAACGCCGTGAACGGGCTGGCCAACTTCACGACCCGCAACCCGTTCGCGTCCCAGGGCGTGAGCGTGCGCCAGCAGACGGGCGTGAACCACTTGAGCGATGCCCAGACCGGCGCTAAGCTGTATTCGGAAACGAGCGTCCGCCTGGCCAACGTGCTCGTGGCCAATCGGCTGGCTTTCAAAATCAACGCCACTTACCTGCGCGGCTACGACTGGGTGGCCAACGACCAGACCGACCTCAACCCGGCCGGCAACGCCAGCACCGGTTTGCTGGGGGCGGCCAATCCGGCCCGCGACCCGGTTAATTCGTACGGCAATGAAAGCTCGAACCGCTCGACGCTCACGCTCGGCGGCAAGCAGTACCAGGTGGCGCGCACCGGCTACGACGAGCGCGATTTGGTGGACTACCGTCTGCGCACGCTCAAGGCCGACGCGGCGCTGCACTACCGCATCCGGCCCGACGTGGAGTTGGCTTACACGTATCGAGTGGCCGATTTCGACAACGTGTATCAGCGAGCGAACCGCTTCCAGCTTGCTGGCTACCGCTTGCAGCAGCACGCGCTGAGCCTGACCACGCCCGTAGTGCAGGCCCGCGCTTACGGTACCGATGAGAATACCGGGCACTCGTACAACCTGCGCTCGATGGGCGAAAACCTCGACCGCTCGTTCAAGCCCGACGCGCGCTGGAATGCCGACTACACCGCCGCCTGGAACGCGGCCGTGGCCGGCGGTCAGCCCGTGGCCCAGGCCCAGACAGACGCCCGCCAGGTGGCCGACGCCGGCCGCCTGCAGCCGGGCACCGAGGCGTTTGCGCAGCGGCTGAGCGAGCTGCGGGACATTAACAACTGGGACGCGGGCGCGGCGCTGCGGGTGCGGGCGCGCCTGCTGCACGCCGAAACGCAGCTGGACCTGGCCGCCGCTCTGCGCCGGGCCGGCCGCGCGCTGCCCGCCGCCCTCGACCTGCGCGCCGGCCTCGACCACCGCAGCTACCTCGTGGCGCCCGACGGCAATTACTTCGTCAATCCCAACCCCGGCCAGGACCCGCTGAGCGACCGCCTGAGCTACTCGAAAACCGGCGGCTTCGGGCAGGTGGGCGGGCGGCTCTGGCACGACCGGCTGCGGCTGACGGCCACGCTGCGGGTGGACAAGAACAACTATTTCGACGTGCGGCTCAATCCGCGCCTGACGGCGGTGTTCTCGCCCACGGCGCGGCAGAATTTCCGGCTCAGCGCGCAGAGCGGCTACCGCTTCCCGAGCTTATTCGAGGGTTTCTCGAACGTGAACAGCGGGCAGGTCAAGCGCATCGGCGGGCTGGTCGTGATGTCGGGCGGTGTGTTTGAGAACAGCTACTTGCGCGGCAGCATCGACGCGTTCAACGCGGCCGTGACGGCGGGCATTAACGCCGACAACTCGGCCAGCCCCGTCGCTCAGAAGCGGCAGGCCGCCATTCTGGCCAATCAAAATTTGCTGGTCCAGAACCCTTACTCTTACCTGCGGCCGGAGTACGTGCGCTCGCTCGAAGTGGGCTACCGGGCGGCTTTCGGGCCGGGCGGGCGGTTGCTGCTGGACGTCGATTTTTACGTCAATACCTACCGCGACTTCATCGCCCAGGTCGAAGCCTACGTGCCCATTGACGCGACGGGCGGGGCCGGCGGGGCGAGTGGGCCTGCCATCCGCGACCCGTTGCCGGCCGCCTACGTGCCGCTGACCGGCCCGCTCCATGCCGTGGCTACTGCCCTTAATGCCCGCGCCACTCAGGCCCGCTACCGGCTCTGGACCAACTCGCGCACCCAGGTCTGTAATTCGGGCGGCTCGGCCGGATTGCGCTACGAGCTGGCGGGCGGCTACCTCGCCGGGGCCAACGCCACCTACGCCCGCCTCGACCGCGCCGACAACGGCGATGGTTTGGAAGACGGCTTCAACACGCCCCGCTGGCTGTATAACCTGAGCCTGGCCAACGAAAACGCCTGGCGCGGCCTCGGCTTCGGGCTAAGTTTTCACCGTCAGGCCGGCTACTTTTCCCAGACCTTCCTCGTGACGGGCAGCGTGCCCGCCTACGGCACGCTCGACGCGCAGCTGAGCTACGCGCTGCCTGCTGCCACGGCGGTGCGGCTCAAGCTCGGGGCCAGCAACGTGCTCAACCAGCGCTACGTTTCGTACCTGGGCGGCCCCGGCGTGGGCGGCTTGTACTACCTGACGGTGACGTACGGGCGCTGAGGGCGCGGACAGGCGCGGCAGCGTCGAAGCGCAGGGGCGCGGCCAGGTTCGGCTCAGGCCCGCCGGCAAACGGTTCAGGTAGCTGTTTGGGCAGTTGGCGCACCCAAGCGCGACCAGACCGGGGCCCGGGGCGTTGAGGGGGTGTTCATTTCATTTTAACAAACCCTTTCCCCCCATGACTACCACCCTCCACTTCCGGCGCCTGCTGCTAGGCGCCGCCACGGCGCTGACCCTGCTGGCCACCGGCTGCAAAAAAGACGACCCCGTCGTGACTCCCCCCGCCCCGCAAACCATCGTGGACATCGCCGTCGGCAACCCCGACTTCAGCATCCTGGTCGCGGCCGTTACCAAAACCCAGCTGGCCGCCACGCTTTCCGGCCCCGGCCCGTTCACGGTGTTCGCGCCCACCAACGCCGCCTTCGGGAAACTGGCGGCTCCGTTCAATACGGCCGCCAGCATCGCCGCCATTACCGACCAGAAGCAGATTGACGTACTGAAGGATATTCTGCTCTACCACGCCCTGCCGGGAGCCAAAAAAGCGGCTGATTTCCCCAACGGAGCCAGCTCCCAAGCCACGGCTCGCGGTACTACCGACAATCTGTTGTACGTGAGCAAGGGTAGCGCTGGGGTGTTTGTCAACGGCAACTCGAAGGTTACGACCGCCGACGTAGTCGCCTCCAACGGCGTCATTCACATCATCGACCAAGTATTGAGTCCGCCGTCACGCAGCATTGCCGGCATAGTAGTGGCCAGCGCTCAAGCCACTACCGGTAAAGAGTTCACCATCCTCTTGCAGGCCTTGAGCCAGCCGGGTGTCGCTGACTTGCTGACAGCGGCCAGTAGCCCTGGCAACCTGACTGTGTTCGCCCCAACCGATGCCGCTTTCCGGGCTGCCGGCATTCCTGATGCGAGTGCGGTACCGCCCGCTACGCTACGTAGCGTTCTGTCGGCGCACATCATTGCTACCGGTCGAGTGTTCTCGACCGACTTGGCCGCTACGCAGCAGGTAGAAACCTTTGGCAAGGAAAAAATCACTATCACCGCCAGTGCATCTGGTGTTACGGTAGCGGCGGCGAAAAACACCACTCCCGCTAACGTGATTGCTGCCAACGTGTTGGCCACCAACGGCGTGGTGCACGTCATCGACCGCGTGTTGCTGCCCTAGCGACGACGCGGCTCCGGCCCGGCAGCCGGCTCTCGCCCAGGGGCGGGAGCCGGTTGTTTGTTTGGGCGTTTCTTGCTGAATATTTAAGGATAACTGTCCTCGCGAGCCGAGCACCAAGCACCAAAACCCATGTTCGCTACCCGCTACCGTTGGCTCTACGTGCTGCTGCTAGGGACGTATTCGGGGGCCAATGTGCTGTTCATGGAAGCCCTCGGCTCGTATGGGCTGTCGGTGGCCCCGTGGTGGCTGCTGAATCTGTTCGTGGTGGTGGTGGGGCTGATTTGGGAAGGCAACCTGCTCATTGAGCGAAGCTTGCCCACGCTCGGGCGCTGGCTGCCGTCGGGGCTGCATCCGCTGGTGCCGGCGTTTGGGCTGAGCCTGCCGGTTACGGCCCTGGCCACGGCCGGGCCGGCCTGGCTGCTGCAAGCCACGCGCCTGCACCTGCCGCCCGCCCAGTTCGCGCTCGGCCTGAAGCTGCTGCTGGTCGTCGCGTTTCGCATCAACCTGTTTCTCAACACGATTAACGCGCTGGCCTACGCCAACCGCCAGCTACGCCACTCGCAAGTCGAGGCCGAGGCGCTCAAAAAAGCCGGCGCGCTGGCGCGGCTGCAATCGCTGCGCGAGCAGGTCAATCCGCACTTTCTCTTCAACAACCTCAACGTGCTGGCCGCGCTGCTCTACCGCTCGCCCGACGAGGCGGCCGAGTTTATCCAGCAGCTGGCCCGCGTGTACCGCTACGTGCTCCAGCAGCAGGAAAAAGACCTGGTGGAGTTGGGCACCGAGCTCGATTTTCTGGCTTCCTACGTGTTCGTGCTGCGCACCCGCTTCCGGGGCGCGCTCGACGTGCGCCTCGACGTGCCCGTCCACCTGCGCCCGCGCTTCGCCGTGCCGGTGGCTCTGCAAATGCTGTTCGAGAATGCCCTGAAGCACAACGTGGCTTCGCAAAATCACCCGCTGCACATCGAGCTGTTTGTCGAAGACGACCACTGGCTCGTGGTGCGCAACTCGCGCCAGGCCCGCGCCGCGCCGCCCGATACGTCGCTGCAGCTCGGCCTGCGCAACATCGTGGCCCGCTACGGTTTCGTGTCCGAGCAAGCCGTGCGCGTCGAGGCCACCGAAACCAGCTTCACCGTTAAGCTGCCGCTTTTGTCGATGTAGCGCGCAGCCTTTGCTGCGTGCGTTGCGGGGCCGATTTTTCTCACCTTACCCGCGCAGCAAAGGCTGCGCGCTACGCCATGACCGTTTTACTTATCGAAGACGAGGCCCTGGCCGCCGACGGGCTGGTGGCGCTGCTCGGGCGTTGCGACCCGACCATCGAGGTGATTGCCCGGCTCGATTCGGTGGCCGAAGCCGTGACCTGGTTCCGAACCCAGCCCGCGCCCGATTTGGTCTTACTCGACGTGCAGCTCGCCGACGGGCTGTGCTTCGAGATTTTCGACCAGGTAACGGTGCGCTGCCCGGTCATTTTCACGACGGCTTACGACGCCTACGCCCTGCAAGCATTCCAGGTGATGAGCGTGGATTACCTGCTCAAGCCGCTGGCGCTGAGTGACGTGCGCCGGGCCCTCGATAAGCTGCGGCAATTTAGTCAGCCCGCCGCGCTGCTGGCGGAAGGGCCGGCCGCGTCGCTCGCGCCCGCCGTGCCCGCCGCCCCGCTGCCCGACCTGAGCCAGCTCGCGGGCCTGTTCGAGCGCCTGCGCCACCCCTACAAAACGCGGTTCCTGGTGCGCTGGAACGGGCGGATGCAGTACCGCGCCACCGACGAGGTGGCCTATTTTCACGCTGAGGGCCACGCCGTGCGCCTCGTCGGCCTCGATGGGCGCGCCTGCCTCGTGGACTACTCGCTCGACGAGCTGGAGCCGCTGCTCGACCCGCACGAGTTTTTCCGGCTCAGCCGCCGCTTCACCGTGCGCCTGGGCGCCGTGCGCGAAGTGCGCCCCTACCCCGGCTCGCGCCTGCGCCTGCAGCTGGCCCCGTCGCCCGATACCGAGGTCGTCGTGAGTCGCGAGCGCGTGGCCTCCTTCAAAGCCTGGCTCGACGGCGGGTAGGTCAGTTGTGCGGTAGGCTTCAGCCTGCCGTCTGCTAGGATGGCAGGCTGAAGCCTACCGCACGGTAACCCGCCCAGACCCCTGCTGCTTAGGTTGCGGGTCGGGCCGCGTTATTTTACGGCCGGGCTTTGCGTACCTTTCCTCATGCGTTTCTCACGGACACTTGCTGCTTTGACCCTCTTGGCCGTGGTTGCCGTTCCGCGCCGGGCGCGGGCGCAAGCGCCGGTGCCGACCATGGAAGATGTGCTCTACCTGCGCAACGGCAGCGTACTGCACGGCCAGCGCCTGCCACTAAGCGCCGACGCGCCCGACGTAATGCGCCTGCGCCTGCCGAGCCGCGACATCCTGGCGTTTCCGCTGGCCGACGTGGACTCGGTGGGGCGGCAGCAGCGGCCGCCGGGGCCGGGTGCGGCCCGGCCGCGCGGCTTCGGCCACTACACCGAGCTCGGCGCGCTCGCCGCCCGCAACACCAACAGCTCGGTCAATACGTCGGCCTTCTCGTTCCAGACCGTGAACGGCTACCGCCTGCGGCCGGCACTTTTCGTGGGCGGCGGCGTGGGCATCGACCTCTACGCCACCCAAAGCATCGTGCCCGTGTTTGCCTCGCTGCGCGGCGAATTGCCCGTGCGGCGCGGCCCGCTGCGCCCGTTCTGGTTCGTGGACGGCGGCTACGGCTTCAACCTGACCGGCCGCGACGAGGCCCTGCCCGGCCCCGTCACCTACGCCGGCGGCCGCCTCTGGGCCGCCGGGCTGGGCCTAAAAGTGCTCTTCAACGAGCAAACCGGCTTCCTGGTCAGCATCGCCTACCGCGCCCAGAACGCGGCCATCACCCGCGACCCCGCTCCCCGCCAGGAGCTGGAGTTTCAGCGCCTGGCCGTGCGCGCGGGGTTTGCTTTTTAGTGCTTGGTGCTTAGTGCTTGGTGCTTAGTGCTTGGTGCTTAGTGCATGAAGCTTAGTGCTTGGTGCTTAGTGCTTGGTGCTTGGTGCTTGGTTTCATTGAATAGACCAAGCACTAAGCACTAAGCACCAACTTTATAATGCACGGCCGGCAGCGCCCGCAGGCGTTCGGCGGCTTGCTCGGGGGTGATGTCGCGCTGGGCATTGGCCAATAATTCGTAGCCGACCATGAATTTTTTGACCGTAGCCGAGCGCAGCAGCGGCGGCAAAAAGTGCAGGTGCAAGGTCCATTCCGGGTATTCGGCCCCGTCGGTCGGGCGCTGGTGCAGGCCAGCCGAGTACGGGAAGCTGATTTCGAACAGGTTGTCGTAGCGGATAGTGAGCTGGCTGATGATGTCGGCCAGCCCGTCGCGCTCAGCTTCGCTGAGCTGGGTGAGGTCTTGTACAGCGCGGCGCGGCAGCACGAGCGTCTCGAAGGGCCAGACCGCCCAGAAGGGCACCAGCGCCACCCAGGTGGCGTTTTCAACCACAAAGCGGACTTTGGTTTTTTCCTCCAAAGCCAGGTAGTCGGCCAGCAGCGAGCGGCCGTACTGCTCGAAATACGCGCGCTGGGCACGGGTTTCGCGGGCCGGCAAATCGGGCACGGTGCGCTCGCTCCAAATCTGGCCGTGCGGGTGCGGGTTCGAGCAACCCATCACAAAGCCCTTGTTCTCGAATATCTGCACGTAGTTGATGGCCGGGTCCGCGCCCAGCATCCGATACTCGTCGGTCCAGACATCCACCACCCGCCGAATTTCGCTGACCGGCATTTCGGGCAAGGTCAGGTCGTGGCGGGGCGAAAAGCAGATGACCCGGCAGCGCCCGGTTTCGGCTTCGGCCCGGAGGAAGTTATAAGTTAAGAGTGAAGGATGAAGAATTGGACCCTCAGCAGGTACCACACTCTCAACTCTTAACTCTTCACTCTTCACTTCTTCCGGCAACAGGGCCGCAAAGTCGTTGTCGAACACAAACTGATGCTCATATTTATCATTCACCGCGCCGCTCGTGCGGGCGTTGCCGGGGCAGAGGTAGCAGGTCGGGTCGTAAGCGGGCCGAACTTCGACCTCGCTCGTTTCCTGCTGCCCCTGCCAGGGCCGCTTGGCCCGGTGCGGCGACACAAGCACCCACTCGTCGAGCAGCGGGTTGTAGCGGCGGTGCGGTTGAGATGCAAGGTCCATATAGTGGTGGTTTTTGCGAGATTAAAGTAATGAGAAAGCGCTCTGCGCCCCTCTGCGGGCTAGCCTCGGCGCCCTCTGCGCGAACTTCCCGACGAGCCGGAACCGAACGGCCTAACCCGCCAGCGCGCCCACGCCATCGGCCAGCGTCGTCACGTACGTCTCCAGCCCCAGCCCCAGCTGCCGCTGATACCCCGCCGTCATAAACGCCACAAAATCATTCACCTGCTCCGTGGCTACCAGGTTCAGTGTGCAGCCGCCGAAGCCGCCGCCCATCATGCGCGCGCCAAACGTGCCGGGCGCGGCGCGGGCCAGCTCCACGAGCACGTCCAGCTCGGCGCAACTCACCTCGTATAGGTCGCGCAAGCCGGCGTGGCTGGCGTAGAGCAGCGCCCCGACTTCCGGTAGCGGATGGCCGGCGGCCAGGTGCGCGGTGAGCGCCTGCACCCGCGCGTTTTCTTCCACCACGTAGCGGCAGCGGCGCGCCACGACTTCGCCCAACTCGGCGGCCGCCGTCGCGATGTCGGGCAGCGTCGCGTCGCGCAAGGACTGAATGGCCGGCTTGTGCCGGCGCAAAATCTCCACGCCGCGCGCGCATTCCTGCCGCCGCTGGTTGTAGGCCGAATCGGCGAGGGCATGTTTTACACCTGAGTTGCAGAGCACGAGCCGGCAGGCCGTCGTGTCGAGCGGAAAATACTCGTAGGCCAGCGAGCGGCAGTCGAGCCGCACCACGTGCCCGGCCCGCCCAAACAGACTGGCAAACTGGTCCATGAGCCCGCACATCACGTGGGCGTACGCGTGCTCGGCGGTTTGGCAGATGTGCGCCAGCGTCATCTTATTGAGGCCCAGGCCGAGCAGCTCGTTCAGGCCCCAGGCCAGGCCGCACTCCACGGCCGCCGACGACGACAGGCCCGCCCCGCCCGGAATATCGCCCCCGAAGGCGCAGTCGAAGCCCGGCACTGTGGCCCCGCGCGCCCGCAGCCCCGCCACCACGCCAAGCTGATAATTGGCCCAATGCCCGTCCGGCAGCGGCGCGACCTCGGCCAGCGCCACCTCATACGTAGCGTCGAAATCGAGCGCCGCCAGCCGCAGGCGGTCGGTACCGTTGAGGCGCAGCGCGAACCGGATTTCCTTGTCGATAGCCGCCGGCAGCACCAGCCCGTCGTTGTAGTCGGTGTGCTCGCCGATGAGGTTGATGCGGCCGGGCGCGCGCAGCAGCAGCGCGGGCGCAGTCCCGAAGTGCCGCTCAAAGGCAGCGGAAAGAATTGAACTTGTCATGTTGAGTTAGTCACGGCGCCGCAAATGTGCGCCCAAAGCGCAGCTCATTAGCCGCTGCTTACGGCCCGATGCCCGACCGGGGTGCCGTCGGCTCAACCTTTTTTGGCCGCCGCGAGTACACCGCACCGAGCGGCCGCCGGGTGGCGAAGCCAGCATCCTGCTTTCCCCGAACCATTTTGCTATGACTACCTCGCGCTTTTCGCTGCTGGCCGCGCTGGCTTTTTTCGTCACATTCCTCCCGGGCTGCTCGGTTATCGGCGGCGTATTCAAGGGCGGCATCTGGGTCGGGGCCATCGCCTTGTTTCTGATTGTCTTCCTCATCTGGTGGCTCGTGACCAAGATGGGCGGCGGCAGCAGCAATCAATGAGCAATGAACAATGAACAATGAACAATTCAAAGCAGACTCCAAGTAGTCAAAACTGAATTGCTCATTGATAATTGCTCATTGCTCATTGCTCAAAATGCTTTGCCGTGCGTCTGGCGCATGAGGGTGCGTACGGCGGCCGGCCAGTAGCGCAGGCCGCCGATGACGAGCTCGCTCAGCACCGGCCCGCCGAACAAGCCTTGCACGGCGCGGCCCACCCGCAGGCGGGTGCCGAATTGCTGCCGCCAGGCCGCCGCGTAAGCCGTTTCCAGGGCCGGGCGAGGCAGCGCGCCGCGCAAAAACTGGTCGGCGAGTGGGGCTGCCAGCGCGGCTCCGTGCAGGGCCATCGCCATGCCATTGCCGCAGAGCGGGGTGATGAGCCCGGCCGCATCGCCCACCATCAGCAAATGCTGCTCGACGGGCTGCTTCGGGGCGAAAGAGATTTCGTTGATGACTTCGGGTTGGGCGTACAGCCGTTCGGCATTGGTGAGGATGTCGCGGATGAGCGGGTTGCGATGCAACACCTCGCTTTCGAGCGCGGCGATGCTGCCCCCGACGGCCTTGAGGTTGGCGCGGGTGGTGAGATAGCAAAAGCAGAGCCGCTCGCTCTCAATGGCCGACACCCCGGCGTAGCCATCCCGAAAATTGTGCAGCGCAATGACATCGCGCGCGAAACCCGGCAGGCGCAGGTGCCACTTCACGCCCAGGTAGGGCGAGCGCTGCCCGAAAAACGCGCGTCCGAGCTGCCGGTCCAGCGTACTGCGCTTGCCGTAAGTACCCAGCACGAGCCGGGCCGCCAGGGTGCGCCCGTCGGTGAGCGTGACGGTGTGGCGGTCGGCGGCCTCGTCGAAGGCGACGCCGGCTACGGTCGCAAACATAAATTCGACCCCCCGCGCCAGCGCGATTTTATACAGAAAATCGTCCAGCTCGTAGCGGCTCACGCCGAAGCCACCCAGGTCGAGCGAGCTGCGCAGGGTGCGGCCGGCCGGCGACGAAAGCTCGAAGCGCCCGATGGCGGCCGGCCCGAGCGGCGCGGGGTCGGCCCCGAGCCGGCCCAGGTAAGGCAGCACTTCGCGGCTCACGTATTCGCCACATACGCGGTGGAACGGGTAGCGCCGCCGCTCGACCACCGCCACGCGGTGGCCGCGCCCGGCCAGGTCGAGGGCGGCAGCCAGCCCCGCCAGCCCGCCCCCCAAAATCACGACGGCCGGGGCGGCCGCTTGGTCATCGACAGAAAAATACACGGCAGGCCGGCCTTTAAAAACCGGATTTTAAAGATTTAACGCGCGCTACTGAATTAACGGGTGTAGTTTTGCAAAACTAAAGTGCGCTGAAGTCGTAACTTTCTCACTTCACTTTTGGCGCGTTGCTGTTAATACCCAGCCCGCTTTTCAAACTATGAAACAACGCATACTTCTTTTTTTCGCGGGCCTGCTTACTGTGGGGCTCAGCAGTGGCCAGGCGGCCCGGTCTGCCACGCCACCCGCTCCCGTGCGCATCGAGGCGCACACTCAAGCGCGCGCCGGCTTCGACGACCGCACCCTGGTCATCTACCCCAACCCGAGCACGGGCATCGTCCACCTCACCATCAATGGCCTCGTGGGTCGCCGCGTCGAGCTGAGCGTTCTCAACGTTATCGGCACGGTTATGCACCACGAAACGCTGAGCGAGCTCAACGAGCGTTACACGAAAACGCTGGACCTGACCCACTTTGCCAGTGGCCTGTACTACGTCAAGCTCGAAGCCGATAACTCCAGCAAGCTTTCCAAGCTGGTCATTCGTTAGAAAATTAAGTGCCGATTGGCAAATAAGCCAACAAAAAAAGCAGCCCGGCGGGCTGCTTTCTTTGTTGGCGGGCCACTGATGGGCACCAAGCTAGCGGGCCACTGATGGGCACCAAGCTAGCGGGCCGCTACCGACGCCGGGGCCAACATGGTGCGCACCCGGCGGGCAGTGTCGAGGGCGAGCAGGGCCGTAATCAGGGCCAGGGCTAAAAACAAATAAAGCATGATGAGTAGGGTCTAAAGAAATGAGAAACGGCCCGTCCGCCTATTGGCAGCGGCCGGATACTTAACCCCACCTGAGCCGGCAGGGTTACAGCAAAATTCGGGCATTTCGCGCGCCAGTTCGCGGACCAGTTAGTGAGGCAGGAAGCACGTCAGGAAGCGCATCCGGCGCTAGCTCCAGCCAGGCGGGGCAATGGTCGGAATGCACTGCGTCGGGCCAGAGGCCGGCTGCGCGCAGACGTGGCAGCAGCGCGGCGTCGAGCAGCAGGTGGTCGAGGCGCCAGCCCAGGTTGCGGACGCGTGAGCCGGCGCGCTGGCTCCACCACGAGTAATGGCCGGCAGCAGCCGGGTGCAAGTGCCGAAACGAGTCGGCAAAGCCATCGGCGAGCAGGTCGGCAAACCACTGCCGCTCCTCGGGCGTGTAGCCGGGCGAGCGCTGGTTGGCTTGCGGGTTATGCAGGTCGAGCGCCGCCGGGCAGCAGTTGAAATCGCCGCCGATGACGAGCGGCCCCACGGCCGGGTCGGCGCGCAGCCCGGCCACGTAGGCCCGAAACCAGTGCAGCCACGCCACTTTGAATGCCTGCCGTGCCGGCCCGCTCGTACCCGACGGCATGTAGACGTTGAGCACGGAAAACCCCTCGAAATCGAGCCGCAGCACCCGGCCCTCGTCGTCGTAACAGCTTTCGCCGCAGCCCGTCGTCACCGCGCGCGGCGCCACCCGGCTGAACGTCGCCACCCCGGCGTAGCCCGGCTTGCGGGCCGGGTGCAGGTAGGCGCGGTAGCCGAGCGCGGCCAGCCCGCTCACGTCGAGCGGCACAGTACCAGCCTTGATTTCCTGCACCAGCAGCACGTCGGGCGCAGCGTCGGCTACCCATTCGGGCAAGCCCTTACGCAGGGCCGAGCGCCAGCCGTTGAGGTTATAAGAAACTATTCTCATCGCAGACTGACGCAGATTTTATCACAGATTGACGCAGATTTTTTTTGATTACACAGGTTCGATGAACGGGTTTGGTGATGGCTCTGGGCATTCTTCACTAACTCGTTACACGAAAAATCCGCTGCCTTTTAATCAGCGTCATCCTTAAAATCAGCGTCAATCTGCGATTCGAAGTATTCCAGCATGTGCCACTTCAGCATGCGCTCCTGTTCTTTGAGGTTGGCGAAGGGCACGGGGCGCACCAGGCGGTAGTGGGGCCAGCCCTCGTCGTCGGTGCGGGCCAGCTCGTAGTAGCCACTGAGGCTGAAGAGCTTACACGTTGCCACGTGCATCAGGTCCTGCTTCTGCTCCTTGGTGAAGGCGGCCACGCCCTGGCCCAGCTCCTGCACCCCGATGAGCAGCAGCAGCGCGTTCAGGTCGGGCCGACGACCGAAGCGCTCGGTCAGCTCGGCCAGCAGCGCCTCCCAGCGGGCATTGAAGTCGGCCTCGCTCTCGTCGCTGGCCGGGTCGGGTCGGGCGTTAGTGGACATGAGGCGGGGCGGCCGGCAAGGCAGTAGCAGATGAGTCGCTGGCTTCGGTGCGCAGCACTTCCCAGTACTCGACGGCCCGCCGGAAATGCGGAATGACGATGCTGCCACCGATGAGGTTGGCGATGCCGAACAGCTCAAACACCTCTTCGTCCGACACTTGCGCCTCATGGCACTTGCCGAGGTGATACTTCACGCAATCGTCGCAGCGCAGCACCAGTGAGCAGGCCAGGCCCAGCAGCTCCTTGGTTTTGACATCGAGCGCCCCGGCCTGGTAGGCATTGGTGTCGAGGTTGAAAAAGCGCTTGATAACCTTGTTGTCGTGGGCCAGGATGCGCTCGTTCATGCGCTGGCGGTAGTCGTTAAATTCGGTGGTAAGGGACATTTCGATTTGATTTGCGGATGAGTTAATGTGCTGATGTGCTGATTTTCCGCTGGCTGAGAGTCATGTTTTGAGTATGACATGGCTTCAAACATTCTCTGCTGACGGGGCGCGACAGCTGGCCGTTTGTAGCTTCGAGGCTCGTAGTGAGCTTGTGAAAAGCGGCCTTCGGGAATAGCTTCGCAAAGTACGGCCGCACCAGTTTCGTGCAGCCAGCCTGGTCAAACATTAGCACATCAACTCATCCACGCATTAGCACATTAAAAACGTGTTCGCCGAC
This sequence comes from Hymenobacter sp., assembly GCA_025353905.1. GTDB lineage: Bacteria > Bacteroidota > Bacteroidia > Cytophagales > Hymenobacteraceae > Hymenobacter. The sequence continues at coordinate 42,053 of JANXNW010000281.1, read as the reverse complement.
TGCTTTTCGCTCTTTTTCCCGCGGCCCTGCCTGGCTTGCGCCGAGCCGCTGCTGGCCGGTGAGCAGCACCTGTGCACCACCTGTCGGGCCGAGCTGCCCTACACCGACTACCATCACCTGCCGCCGGCCGACAACCCGCTCGCCCGGCGCTTCTGGGGCCGTCTGCCGGTGTGCCACACGTTGAGCTACCTGCGCTTCGTGCGCCACGGCCGGGTGCAGCAGCTGCTGCATCAGCTCAAGTACGCGGGCCAGCGCGAGGTGGGCCAGGCCCTGGGCCAGCTCTACGGTGCCGAATTAATAGCCACGCCCGCGTTGCGAAGCGCGTTCGATTTTGGCCTCATCGTGCCCGTGCCGCTGCACCGGCGCAAGCTGGCCCGGCGCGGCTACAACCAAGCCGAAGCGTTTGGCGCGGGCCTGGCCACCGCCCTACCCTGCCCGCAAGCCGCCACTGCCCTGCGCCGCACCGAGCACACCGCTTCCCAAACCCGCAAGGGCCGCCTCGAACGCTGGCAAAACGTGGCTACCGTCTTCGAAGTGGCCGAGCCCGCCGCCGTGGTCGGCCGCCACGTGCTGCTCGTCGACGACGTGCTCACGACCGGCGCCACGCTCGAAGCCTGCGGCACGGCCCTGCTCGCGGCCGGCGCCAGTACCCTCAGCATTGCCACTATCGCTACCGCGAGCACGGATTAGAACGGATTTTTTTGGATTTCACGGATTTTGTGGACGGTACAAAACGCCAGAAAGGCCGCCCCTCGCAGGGTGGCCTTTCTTATTTACTCACCGCAAACGCTGGATAGTCTGAACGGCAACCGTTCACAAAATCCGTGAAATCCAAAAAATCCGTGAAAATCCGTGCTCCTTATTTATTGGTGCCGGCGTTAATCATCGCGCAGCGGAAGCCGATGGTAGCCGTAGCCGAGTCTTCGGCCATGAAGCGGCGGGTACCCGGCGAGAGGTAGTAGGCCACGTCGCGCCACGAGCCGCCTTTGTACACGCGCACGTGGTCGTTGATAAGGCTCTGGTTGCCCTTGGTGTCGTACTTGCTGGCTTCGTCACCCACGCCATTGCGGCGGAAGGGGTTGAGGTCCTCCACGTCCTGGAAGGACAGCGGGCGGTACACGTCCTGCACCCACTCGTTCACGTTGCCGGCCATGTTGTAGAGGCCGTAGTCGTTGGGCGGGTAGGCGTACACGTATTCCGTAATCATAGCCCCATCATTGAGGCTGCCCGCGATGCCGGCATAGTCGCCACGGCCGCGCTTGAAATTAGCCAGGAACTGCCCCTGATTTTTGCCGTAAGCGTTGCGCGTCGAGCGGCCATCCCAGGGATAGATGCGCTTTTGCTCCTGGTTTTCGTTGCCCACTTCCTGGGTACCGACGAGCGCTTGCGCAGCAAATTCCCATTCGGCTTCGGTGGGCAGGCGGTAGTTGGGCACCGTGTTGCCTTTTTCAATGCTCGGGCCGCCTTTGCCATCATCCAGGGCCCCGGCGGTGCTCGCGCCACCTTCGGCGGCAGCGGGAGCATCTTTTTTACCCTTGCCCTTCTTGTTTTTCCGGGGCTTGTCATCGCCCCCGGTTTTGGCCAGGTTTTCGTTCACCTTGGCCGTGCGCCAGGCGCAGTAGCTGTTGGCTTGCAGCCAGTTCACGCCCACCACCGGGAAATAGCGAAAGCCGGGGTAGCGCAGGTAGTACGTCACGTAGGGGTCGTTGAACGACAAATCGCGCGCCCACACGGTGGTATCGGGCAGCGCGGCGCGGTATTTTTCCTCCGACGAGTCCTTGCGCAAATAGTGCAGGTATTCGAGCCAGTGAATATTAGCTACCTCAGCTTCGTCCATGAAAAACGAGGCGATGGTTACCGTGCGCTCGATATTGTCGTGGTTACCGGTTACGTCTTCTTCGAGCGAGCCCAGCACCGTACGGCCGCCTTCGATGAAGACGAGGCCCGGCCCAGTGGGGATTTTTTCGAAGTCCGACACTTTCATCCCCTCATCGGTATTGTACTCGATACCGGTCGTGGACGACTCCTTGCCGGGGTTGGTCGCCGTGCGCGCACCCTTGTTGCCGCAACTACCCAGGGCGAGACTGCCGGCCACGAGCAGACTCAGGAAAGATGTTAATTTCATAAAAAAAGGAGGGGGGCCGTCACAACGGCTAATTTGGGGCAAGCAATAGGACTACAAACTTACGACGAAATCAGAATTTTGGGCAAGGGTTCGTCGGGTAATTACGCCGTTTGAGCCGGCGATAAGCGCTTTCGAGCTTGTCGAACGCCCGCACGGTCACAGTTATTTCGTGCGCGCCACCCAACTCAGCGGCCAGCGCGCTCAGGCCCACGTCGTAAGCATAGCCCAGGCGCAGGTCGCCGTAGGCCACGCCGGCCGTCAGGGCCAGCACGTGCTGGGTGGCCAGGTCGGGGCTGGTCAGGTTGCGGTACGTCGCCCCGAGCGTAATCGGGTCGGCCAATAAACAGATGCCCGCCTCGCTGCGCCCCGAGCCGCCCTGCCGCGCGTAGGTCGCCGTAGGCACCACGCTGATTTCGCGCACCTCGCCCGCTCCGAAGCCCGTCGGCCGCCGCACGAACAGCTTGTAGCCGCCGCTCACGCTCAACCGCCGCGGCAGCCCCGCCTGCGCCCGGAAGCCCAGATTCGGCTGGTTCAGGTGCTGGCCCGATACGCTCAGCCAAGCCTGTTCAGCATAGAGCACCGCCCCCAGGCCCACAGACAGATAATTGACGGGCGGCAGCCCGCTCAGGCTCTCGGCCGACGGCCCGAGCAACGTGCCGTCGGCCGCGTACTGGTCGCCAAAGGTGAGGTTGTTGTAGCCCACCCGCTGGCGGCCGTAGCCGACTTGCGCGCCGCCGCTCAAGGCCACGGTGCGGCTCAGGCGGGTGTGGTAGGCATATTGCGCGGTGGCTGAAAAACGGGTGTAGCCCGCCGCGCCGGCCCGGTCCTGGCTCACGAGCACCCCCAGCGCCTGGTGCAGCCCGCGCTGCGGCAGCCGCCAGTCGGCCGCCAACTGGCTCGTAATAAAGGTGCCGGCGAGCTGCGGAAACTGATTGCGAAAGCTGAGCGTGGCTCCGTAGTCGTCGAGCAGCCCCACCCAAGCCGGGTTATCCGCCTGCCGGTTGGCAAACGGCTGCGAGAAGTACACGTCCTGGGCGCGGGCGGCGGGCGCGGCCAGGAGCAGTAGCAAGACCGGCATCGCCAGGCTCACGACCCACATTCTGCTGTTGAAAAAAGTGAATTGCCGCACAATAAATTTTGCCCCGTCCCTCAATGGACTATCAAAACAAAGTTACCTCACCTAAAATAGCGGGCCAACCACAACACTTGGCCCCACCGGGCTTGCTGGTAAGCTCATAAGCCGCTCAGAGGCCGACATCGGTGTAACGCAGTATCGCCCAAATACATATTTTCACCGAACACGCCGCCCACGAAAAAGCCCCCAACCGGGCGGTCAGGGGCTTTGGAAAAAGTCACGGGAGCGGCGTACTACTTGCGGGCCTGCGCGCCGGCCGGGGCCGTTTCGTCCAGCAGGCGGGCCATTTGCGCCTGCAGGGTTTGCAGCGAGGCGTGGTCGGCATCGGCCTGGGCGGTGCGGCCTTGCAGGGCGGCGTTCTGGGCTTTGAGGGCATCAATCTGCTGCTGCTGCTCCTTGATGGCCTCGATGAGCACGGGCGTGAGCTGGGCGTAGTTCACGGCTTTGTAGCCGTCGGGGCCGGTGCTCACCAGCTCGGGGAGTACTTTTTCCAGCTCCTGGGCCAACACGCCCACCTGCTCGGCACCGGCCTGGCCGCCGTGCTTGATGCCCAGCGCGTTCCAGGTGTAGCGTACGCCGCGCAGGGCCTGCACGGCGGCCAGCGCCCCGCCCAGCGGCCGCACCTGCTGCTTGAAGCGGGCGTCGGAGGTGAGCACCACGCCGCTGGCCCGCACCTGGCCCGTGGCATTGATGTCGCCGGCCACGTCGAGCTTGAAGGCCGGAACCGCGTTACCGAGACCGATGCCCACGTTGCCGTTGGCGTTGAGCACCATGACGGGAGCCCCGGTGGGACCTGCGCTGGCAAAAATGTTCAGCTGGGAAGCCGACACCCCCAGGCCGTAAAAGTTGTTGTTGCCCGATTCTTGGTACACGGCTAATTTCTTGGCTACCGGGTCCGAAGGGGTCAGGCCGTAGCTGTCGCCGAGGTCGAGCAGGTTGTTGGGCGTGGCCGTACCTAGGCCCACCTTGCCCGTAAAACTGGCCCCGCCTTCATTATAGAACCGAATGCGGCGGTTAGCAGTAGTGGTTCCAGCCCCGGAAATATCCAGCGCGCCAACATTCAGCGCCTGATAACCGATTTTACCCGCGTTGACTTCTTTGCCGGCCACGCCGGCCCCGAACTCCAGCGTGTTGGCCCCTTGAATATTCACGCCGCCGTTCACATCCAGCTTCACGGCGGGCAGGGCGTTGCCGAGGCCGATGCCTACGTTGCCGTTGGCGTTGAGCACCATGACGGGAGCCCCGGTGGGACCTGCGCTGGCAAAAATGTTCAACTGAGAGGCTGACACTCCCAAGCCATAGAAGTTGAACCCGCTATCGTTGTACAGAGCCAACTTCTTGGTCACCGGGTCCGAAGGGGTCAGGCCGTAGCTGCTGCCCAAATCGAGTAGGGTGCTTGGCGCGGTGGTGCCCAAGCCGAAGTAACCGTTGTTCAGGAAACGGGCCCATTCAGTTGGCACCGTGCCGTTGGCCGTGGTGATGCCGGCAAAGCGAATGCCGGCGTTGGCGGTGCCCAGACCCAAGTGATTAATGAGCCAGGTTTCGCCTTCGAAGCCCGAGCGATTCCACTGCAAATGCACTCCCTGGTCGAGAGCGGTCACGCTGGTGAAGGGCCCGTTGGCCCCCACCCGGAGGCCTCCTCCGGTTACGTCAAGCCTTTGGCTGGGGGTGGCCGTGCCGATGCCCACGTTGCCGCCGCCGGTCAGGCTGAAGTTGTTGCCGGCCTGCGCGATGGTGGTGGCCCCGGTCAGGGTGCCGCCCAGGGCGATGTTGCTGCCGGTTCTGGTGAGGCCGTTGCTGGCCGTCACGGCCGCGCCGGTGGCGGTGGCAAACTGCTGCCAGACCGGGGCTCCGGGCGTGCCCGAGTTGTAGTAGTAGCCGGGCGTGCCGCCGGTCTGGTACACGATGAGGCCCGTGGCCGGCGTAGGCACGCCCGAGGTCGAGGCCACGCGCGGCAGCAGCACGCCCTTCGAGCCGGACACGATGTCGAGCGCCGCCGACACGTCGGGGGCCGTCGTGCCGATGCCCACGTTCTGGGCTTGCGCGGCCAGCGAGCCCGCCGTCAGCAAAGCTATCAGGGCCAGGCCCCGACGTGCGTTAGTAGAGATTTTTTTCATCAGACTAGGAAAATAAGGGGGAGAAAAAACAGTTGGGAGAGATTATTCGACCACGCAACGCCCGCCGAAGCTGGCCGTGGCCGTGGTGTAGCGCAGCAGGTAGCTACCGGCGGCCAGGCCCGTGAGCGGCACCGTGCCCTCGGCGCGGCCATCGACGGCGACGGTGCGCACCACCCGGCCCACCATGTCGAGCACTCGCAGGGTGGCCGGCGCGGCGGGACCGGTGTAGAGGTAAGTGGCAGCCTGCCCGGCCGGCACCCGCGTCGGGTACACCACGAAGCCCGCCGCCACCGGGGCCAGGGCCACCGAGCGCACCGGCGAGAAGCTGAAGCTGCCGCTCAGGTCAGTCTGGCGCAGGCGGTAATAGAGCAGCGTGGCCCCGCCGGGCAGCCGGGCATCGAGCAGGGAGTAGTCACGGCGCACGGTGCTGTTGCCGGCCCCCGCCACCGTGCCAACGGCCACGAACGTGCGCGCATCCAGGCTGCGCTCCACGGTGAAGCCCGCGTTATCGATTTCCGAAGCCGTGGCCCAATTCAGGCGCACGGCCGCCGGTCCTTCTGCCCGAGCCGCGAAATCAAGCAGCGTGACGGGCAGCGGGTTGGCCGCGTTGCTCACCGTGAAGCGGGTGAGCGAGGTCGGGCTCAGCGTCGTGATGCTGCGGGCGCTGGCGTTGGTCGGCGGGCTGCGCTCGGCCCAGGGCTGGCCCGGCGCGGTTTGCTGAAAAACGCGCGACTGGCTAAAATCGCTGATGCCGTTGTCGTTGTCGGGCAGCCAGCTCAGGGTGAGCTGCACGGCGGCGCTGGGCTGGGTGGTGGGCACCACCGTCCAGATGCGGTCGATGCCTTTGAAGCTGGCGTTGGTGAAGTTCACACCCCGGCTCACGTCGTCGGTCAGCAAGCCGGCCGTGCGCGTGATGACCACCGTACCCAGGTTGTTGGACGTCGGGTTGAGCACGGCCCCGTGGCCAAAGTCCACGGCCGCGCCGCTCACCGCGTTGCGCGTGATTTCGAGCGCGCCCACCACGTAGCGCCCGCTGGCCTCGCCACTGACCGCCGCCCCGTTGGGCAGCCGCAGTCGGTACACCACCGCGCCCGATTTGGTGTTCACCAGCCCGGTGGTGAAGGCGAGCTGGTTGCTCACCGTTAGGTCGCCGTTCAGGCGCAGCGTATTGGCGCCGGCCGTGGGCTTGTTTACCAGCACCTGGTAGAGCGTGGCGCCACCGGCCGTCAGCAGCTGGTCGGCGGTCCCGCTAAAAGTTACGGGGCTGGTGCCGGGCAGCACCGTGCCGGAGTTGGTCACGTCGCCGCGCACTTCGAGCGTCCCGGTGCTCAGAGCCAGCGTGCCGGCGTTGCTGAGCGGGCCGACCACCAGCAGCGCGCCGTCGTTGGTGATGGTGCCGGCCTGATTTGCCAGCCCGCCCGCCCCCACGTAGAGCGTACTACCAGGCAGCACCGTGATGGTAGCCCCGGAATTGGTCAGGTCCTGAGCCGCCGCTGGCAGCGCCAACGCCAGGCAACCGGCTCCCACAAGTAGTAGAATTTTCCCATAGGTAAAGCTCTTTATTTTGAAAGTCACAAAGCTTCGCAATATACGGGTAAAAGGCCAGGCAGCTAAGTTGTTCAACGTTTATCTACCTCCGGCTTTTCGCGCTAAAAGCCGGTCGCGCTACTGCTTTCAGCTTACATCGGGTCCGAATAAGTTGATGTCGAATTAATTGAAAGAGGGTAATCACATTCACGGCGGCGTCAGCTTTTTGGGACTAACCAGAAACAATACGTCCAAAAAAAGCGGACAAGACTCCAGCCAGCTTCTTCGCGGGAGAATTTTACGGAGATGAAATGCGCGCCAGACAGCTTACCTGACCGCCGGCACTGCCCCCAACAGGAGAGCCGTCCGCCAACCCGCCCGAAGGGCAGGCCGACGGACGGCCCGAACGCGCTCGCTCAGCACGGCTTAACTATAGTCTGACAGTCCGCAGCCCCGGGAACCGCGCTATTTCTTTGTAATCGTAAATTCCACCCGCCGGTTGAAGCGTCGGGTTTCTTCCTGGGCGTTGCTGGCGATGGGCTGCGAGCCGCCGAAACCCTGGGTCTGGAGGCGGCTGGCCGCGACGCCTTTGCTGACCAGGTATTTCTTGACCGCGTTCACCCGGTCTTCGCTCAGCTTTTGGTTCGGGGCGGGGTTTACGTCGTCGCCCTGGTTGTCGGTGTGCCCGCCGATGAGAATTTCGAGCGTCGGGTAGTCGCGCATGATTTTGACCAGGCGCGTGAGCTCCGGAAACGAGCTGGGTTGCAGGATGTAGCGGCTCTGGGGGAAGAAGATGTTGTTGAGGCGCACTTTCTGGCCTACCCGGAACGGCACCAGGTACAGGTCCTGGTGCTGCTCGCTGTACTTGTCGGCGCTCGTCGCGTCGAGGTTGTTGCTCTCGGCCAGGTAGTCGGGGGCTTCGGCGCGGTAGCCGTAGCGCACCCCGGCCGGCAGCACGATGGTGTAGGAGCCATCGACGGGCGACGACTCGGCCACCCCTATTTCTTCGCCCGTGAGCAGGTTCTCGTAGTGAATAATGGCCCGAATCGGCTTCTTAGTGCTCGCGTCCAGCACTTTGCCTGCGATGAGCGTCACCATTTCCGGCTTGAGGGCCGGGGCCAGCGCCACCCGAAAAATGTCTTTCGAGCCGCCCGTGCCGTTGCGCGCCGACACGAGGTAGGCGTGGTCGCCGGCCGCCGACACGGTGTAGTAGGCGTCGAAGTCGGGCGAGTTCACCACCGGCCCGAGGTTGCGCGGGGTGCTCCAATGGGTCCAGGTGCTGTCGAGGCGTTTCGCGTAAAAAATGTCGCTCTTGCCGTAGCCGCCGTGCCCCTCGGAAGCGAAGTACAGCGTCTTATCGTCCGAAGCCAGGAAGGGCGCGAAATCGGCCTGCGCCGTGTTGATGGTCGGGCCCAGGTTCAGGGGCTTGCTCCACTGCACGGGGCGGTTGGGCGAGGCTTGCTCGCCCACGGGCACTGGCTTGGGGAAGCTCACGAACAAATCCTGCCCGCCGCGGCCGTCGGGGCGGGTCACGGCCGTGAGCAGGGCCTTGCCCGAAGTCGTGAGGAAGCCGTCGATGTGCTCGGGGTCGTCGTTGCGGTAGTTGTCAATCTCCACTTTGCGCGGCACGCTCCAGCCGCCCGGCGAGCGCCGGCTCGTGCTGAAGCCCTTGGGCCGCATGAAACCCTCTTCGTACACGCCGATGAGCAGGGCCACTTTGCCGTCGGCCGACACCGAAGCCAGGCCGTTGGGGTCCTCGGGGCCGTTGGGCGGGGTGCCCAGGTTTTTGGCCGGGCTCCAGGTTTGCTGCTTGCCGCTGGTGAGCTTGGAAAACCAGATGTCCTGCGGGTCGGCAGTGCCGCCGACGTTGCCGGGGTGGTTCTGGCGGGCGAAGAACAGGGTGCGGCCGTCGGGCGAAATCACGGGGTGGGTGTCTGTCTGGCGGCTGTTCACGTTGGGGCCGAGGTTGCGCAGCGTCGAGTCGGCCTGCACGGTAGCTACGTCGGCGGTGGTGGGGCCGGCAAAATCCTTCTTCACCATCTGCTCCAACACGTTGGCCACTCCGATGGCATCGATTTGATTGATGCCCGTTACCTTGCTGGCCCCCAGCGTGATGCGCGCGCCGGCGGTGCGGTACTTGCTGGGGTCCGGGGCCACTTTCACGGTGAGCGTCCGAAACGCGTCGGGGATGGGGCCGGGCTTGGGATTAGCGTAAATTTCGTGGGGCTCGCCTTTGGTGTCAATCAGCTCGATTTTGGTGATGGCGCCGGGGTTGAAGTTTTCGACCACCGTGAGCTGCTGGGCGAGCACCGAGCGGGCAAAGCGCACCTCGATAAACTCGGTGGCCCCGTCCTTGCCCGGCGACCAGGCATTGGCGCTGAGCGCGCCCAGCGGCAGCGCGTTGGGCTCGCCCAGGGCTTTGGCCGACGAGTAAGGCGCTTTGCCCTCGGCTTTCTCCGACGAGACATCCACCACCTTCGTGGCCCAGAGCACGGTTTGAGCCCGGACGGGCGGGGTTGCGGCCAGCAGCGCTACCGCTGAGGATAACAAAGCAGCGGCGGAGATATTCAACTTCATAACGAGCGCGCGGAAACAAATATCAAGGTTGAGCCCAGACTAAAAATTAAATAATCTAATAGGTCAGGCCCAGTTTGGGTTGTAGCCACGAACCTACCACTAAAGCCCCGACCGTACCAAATCGGCCGCCTCCCCGGCGTCCGGTTTGCCCGCCATCTTTGCCCCATGAACCCGCCTGTGCCCGACCCGATTTTGTACGATTACCTGATTGTGGGCGGCGGCGCATCGGGCCTGAGCCTGGCCTGCCACCTGGCCCAGGAGCCGCGCCTGGCCGACAAGCGGGTGCTGCTCATCGAGGCTGAAGCCAAAGACCAGAACGACCGCACCTGGTCGTTCTGGGCCGACCAGCCCACGCCCTACGACGCGCTGGCGGCCGGTGAGTGGTCGAAAATCGCTTTTCGTGCTCCCGGCTTCGAGCGCGTCTTCGACCTGGGCCGCTACCGCTACCGCACCATCCGGGGCCTCGACTTCTACCGGTTCGCACATCAGCAAATGGCCGCCCGCCCGGCCCAGTTTACCGTGGTGCGAGCGCAGGTTCAAAACCTGCGTGACACGCATCGCACCGAGGTACGAGCCACCACCAGCGATGGGCGCGAGTTTGTTGCCCGTTATGCCTTCGATAGTCGTCCACCCATTGTTGAGCCGGATTCGAATAAATACCGCTATCAGCTCCAGCACTTCGTGGGCTGGGAAATCGAAACGACGCGCCCCGTCTTCGACCCGGCCGTGGTCGAGTTCATGGATTTTCGCGGTGCCCAGCACCACGAGGCGCGTTTCATGTACGTGCTGCCTTTTACGGCCCGCCGGGCCCTAATTGAGTACACGCTGTTTTCGGCCGAGCGGCTGCCGCCTGCCGAGTACGAAGCGGCCTTGATTGACTACCTGCGCCAGAATCTGGGCCTGACACCCGATGAGTACCGCGTAGTGGAGCGCGAAGTCGGGGCCATTCCGATGATGGACCACCCGTTGCCAGCCGCCGCCAGCGCGCGGGTGCTGCACCTGGGTACCCGCGCGGGCCGGGCCAAACCCAGTACCGGCTACGCCTTTCAGCGCATGCAGGCCCACTCGGCGCGCCTCGTGGCCGCGCTCGCCGCCACCGGCCACCCGCCCCAGGACCCCACCGGCGACCGTTGGCAATTCGGCCTTTTCGATACGCTGCTGCTCGACATCATGCAGCGCCGGGGCGAAACCGTGCGCGACATCTTCCAGCGCTTGTTCGAGCGCAACCCCGTGCAGCGCATCCTGCGCTTCCTGGACGAGGAAACCACTTGGCGCGAGAACCTGCAAATCATGCTCTCCGTCGAGTCGGGGCCGTTCGTGCGCTCTATCTGGCACGTGCTGCGCGGCCGGCCGGGGCAGCGGTGAGCGGCTGCGTGAATCAGACCTGAGACGTTGAGAAGTGAGACATGAGACACTCGCCGAGAAAGTCTCAGGTCTCACATCCCAAAGTCTCACGTCTAATTCACTCCTTCGCGAAGCGGCTTACCCGCCGGGGTTGGCCGGGGGCTTCCAGCACGAGGGTGTAGAGGCCCGGCTGCAGCGAGGCTACGTCGAGGGGCCGGCCGTCGTAAGCCCCTCGCCACACCTGCTGGCCGGTTACGCTTAGGATGCGGGCCTGGCCGCCGACGAATTCGTTAGCACCGGCCAGCGTGAGCCGGGCCGCGACGGGGTTGGGGTAGAGGCTGAGCTCGGCGGCGGGGATGGGGTCCGGCGTGGTGAGCAGCGCGGCGGCGGCGGCGCTGCTGGCCGTGCTCAGCCGACTGATTCGAATCCAGTTGATATTCCAGCCGCCGGTCTGGGCATAGATGCCGAAGCTGTACGTGCCGGCGTTTACCGTCACCGTGCGCGAAACGGTGGTCCAGCTCTGCCAGCCGCCGGTGGCCGGAATAGCCACGTTGCCGAGCGGCAGGCTGCCCGCGTTCAAGTCCGACGAGAGCGTGCCCCCATTAGGGCTAGCCACGCGGTACTCAAGCAGGTAGGCACCCGAAGTGGGAAAGGTGATGTTGTTAAAAACTAAGTAATCGCCGGCATCCACGTAGCCCATGTCCTGGCCGCCGCCCGCGTCGGCGCAAGGCTCCGCTACCATCCCGTTGTTCACGTTAGCTGCTTCCGCCTGGAGCAGCACACTGGAGCTGCCCGCACCGGCCGCGCGCACTTTCAGCGAAGAGGCCCGGTCGTTCCAACCCGCCCCAACCAGGCAGCTGTTGTCGGCACCCACGGTCAGCGCCGCCCCCTGAAAATTGTCCTCCGTGAAGAGCTGCACTTCGTAGCCGGCGCTCACCCGCAGGGAGGAGATGTCATCGTTGAGCACACCCTTAGCCAGCAGTTGGCTCAGGGGGTAGTCGCCCACCGGCAGGCTCACGGCCGCCCCGCCGTAGTTGCAGTCGCGGTACACCGTCGCCACCCCGCCGGTAGCGGGCGGGGGCGGCGGGGTGCTCGTGAGTTGATAGACCCGCACGTAGTCCACGAACAGGGTGGCGGGCAGGGTGCTCTCGTCCACCGCCGGCCCGGGCCAGTCGCCGGCCACGGCCAGGTTGAGCAACAAAAAAAACGGCCGCTGAAACTCCTCCGTGCCGCCTACCCCGTTGGTAATGTCCACCACGTGGTACTGGTTGCCATCCACAAACCACTTGATAAAGGTCGGGGTCCACTCGACGCTGTAGATGTGGTAGTCGGCCGGCGTGGTCGTTGTGTTGCCGCCGTACTGGGCGTGGCCGTTGCTGTCCCAGTGGATGGTGCCGTACACCTTGTTTTCGGCGTTGATATGCTCCATCACGTCAATCTCGCCGCATTTGGGCCAGCCCACCGCGCCGATGTTGCTGCCCAACATCCAGAAGGCGGGCCACAGGCCCTGCCCGAGGGGCATCTTGATGCGGGCCTCCACCTTGCCGTAAGTAAACTCCTTCAGGCCCTCGGTTTTGAGGCGGGCCGAGGTGTAAGGCATCCCGCCCACGTTTTCGCGCCGGGCCGTGATGCGCAGCTCGCCGCCCGCCACCGTGGCGTTGGCGGCCTGGTAAAATTGCTTTTCGTTGTTGCCCCAGCCGCCCCCGCCGGTTTCAAACTTCCAGCTGGGGCTGAGGCCGTTGTCAAATTCGTCGGCCCATACTTGCTGGTAAGTTTGCGCCGGGGCGGGGGCGGTGCTCAGCAGGCCGAAGGTGGCCGCGCCGAGCAGCAGGCGGAGGGGAAGTAGGTTTTTCATGGAAATGATGGAAGAGGTGAAAAAGACCCTACGGCTAGTCTGCCGGCAGTTGGGCAGTCGCGGCCGCCGCCACGACTGCCCAGCGCCGGCCACTTACAGCTTGGTAAAGCGCCGGCTCAGGGTTTGCCGGTCCGGGGTCGTGACTTGCAGCAGGTAGAGGCCGGCGCTGAGCGCCCGCACGTCCAGAGTCTGGCCCAGCGCTTGGTCCGGGGTCTGGCTCAGGGTGCCCTGGCCCACGGCCTGCCCTACGGCATTGAGCAGGCGGTAGCTGCTGCCGGCCAGCTCGGGCACTAGGTCCAGGCGCAGCTGGTCGGCGACGGGGTTGGGGTAGAGGCTGAGCTGGTCGGTGGGGTGGGCGTCGGGCGTGGCGAGCAGCGCGGCGGCCGGGTTGGCGCTCAGGCGGGCCGCGCCCACCTGGCTAATGCGCACCCAGTTGAGGTTGTAGCCGCCGGTCTGGGCGTAGATGCCGAAATTGTAGGTGCCGGCATTGAGGGTAACCGTCTTCGAAACGGTGGTCCAGCTCTGCCAGCCGCCGGTGCCGGGAATGCTCGTGTTGCCCAGCTGCGTGGTCCCGGCATTCAAATCGGCCGAGATGGTACCGCCGCCGGCCCCGCTGGCCACCCGGTATTCGAGCAGGTAAGTGCCACTGATGGGGATGTTTACCCCGTTCCACACCAGGTAGTCGCCGGGGTCAATGTAGCCCATGTCCTGGCCGCCGCCGGCATCGGTGCAGGCTTCCACCACCATGCCGTTGTTCACGTTGGCCGCCTCGGCCTCCAGCTGCCGGCTGAAAGAGACAGTAGCCGTAGCAAAGGTGAGGTAGTTTACGTTGCAGCCCGTGGAGGCGGCGGCAAACAGGCGCAGGGTTTGGGTGCCCGCGGCCAGGTTTACGGTGGTGTTGATGGTCTGCCACGACTGCCAGCCGCCGGTGTTGCCCACGTTCACGCTGCCCAGCACCGCGCCGCTGCCGTTGCGCAATTGCAGCGTGGCCCCGCCGTTGGCGCTGGCCACGCGGAAGCCCACGGTGTAGGAGCCGGCCGTGGCCACGTTCACCGAATAGTCGAGGTAGTCGTTGGTTTCGAAGTAGTCCACGTTCAGCCCGCCGCCCGCGTCGGTGGTGGTTTCGGTGAGCGTGCCCGACTGCGTGGTGAAGGCTTCGGCCTCAATCTTGCCCGGAATGGCTTTTGGTGTCGCCGTGGTCTGGCCCGCAAAGCCGCCAAAAGTGGCCACCACTTTCGTGGGCTGCGGCGTTTGCAGCGTCGAAGACTGGTCGGCTACGTCGTCGTAGGCGAAGCCGTAGGAGAGGTTGTCCACGCTGATGCCCGGCAGGTGCCAGAAGCGGGCGTAGTAGTTCATGGGCGCGGCCTGGTAGTAGGTGTTTTTGTCGTACCAGTTCTGCAGGCCGGGGTTGGCGGTGGTCGTGTTCACGGCGTGGCGGTTGATGGCGGCCGTGAGCTGGGCCTGCACCACGAGGTCGCAGGTCACGTCGCCCACGCCGGTGGCCAGCACGCCCTTGCCCTCAAAGGCCTCCTGGGTGGTGGGCTGGCGCGCCACGATGCCCGTGCGGCCCGCGAAGCCGCCCGACTGCCCCACCACTACCAGGCGGTTGTCGCTGCCCACGCGGCCCTTGAACACGCCCGCGTTGCCGGCATTAAATATCAGGTCCTCATTACGATACTTAGCCCAGATGGCATCGAGGTAGGGCTTGAAGTAGTTGCCGTAGGGTCCGGCCGCGGTGCCGTTGGTGCCGTCGTAAAAAGCGGGAGTTTTGGAAGGAAAGGAGATAACGCCGGTGGCGTTATTGACGGTGCCCTGAAACTCGGCCGGCACGTTGGCCTTGTAGGCGGCCACGATGTCGGCGGCGGTTTTGAGCTCGCCGGTTTTTTTGTAGTAGCCGTTGCCGTACAGCTCCAGGCCCATCGGGTAGGCAAAGGCATCCACGCGGGTAGTGTTGCCGAAAAAGCCCAGGTTGTTGTTGGTCAGCTCAATTGTTTCGTACACGATGCCTAGGTTGGGGTCGGTGGGGCTCTGCGGGTTGGGGGCCGTGTAGCCCGAGGGCGCGCCGGTAGCCCCAAAAAAGTAGAAGTAGAGCTGCTGCCCGCGCGAGATGTACACCCGGCAGCCCGCGATAAGCGGCAGCGTAAAGGTGCGGTTCGGAATGCTGCTGAGCCGGGTGAAGCAGGCCGCGTACTTCGAGTTCTGGCCCGGCCCGGTGTTGCCGTTGATGGTGGGGCCGGTTACGGTGTTGTAGCCCGGGCTCATGGGTAGCACCTGGGAGTTGGCCGCGTTTACCCAGACGTGGTTGCCGGCCGGGTCGAGGCCCACGATGGCCACGTAAAGGTCGGCATCGGCGAAGGGCGAGGTGTTGTTGATGGTGAACGGGATGCTGCCCTGGGCCAGGCCGCGCCGCGGCAGCAGCCCCCCCATAAGCAAGCTAAGAACGAGCAAAAAGGAAGAAATCTTCATGAGCGTGGGTGGAAAAAATGAGTGGGGAAAAAGCAAGCGGCCCGCCCGGCGGCGGGGCACGGTAAGCACAGCGGTGGTGGGGGCCGTTGGGGCCGGCCCCGCGCCCAAGGCGCGGCGGTCATGCCGGGCCAGGGCTGGTTTTGAGGCCCAGGTCTGGCGGGCGGTAGCCGGCAGGCATGGGCAAATGTATCGGCCCAGCCTGTAAGCCCGAGCCGGCTCAAACCCACGCTAACTAGTTGGCTCGACCATTGATAGCGCTTGGCGCGCAACCGCCGGGCGGATAAATAACACGCGGCCGCGCGCTGGCCAGCCGGCGGTGCGCCCCGTGGCCCGGCGCATCATCGGATAAACCCGCCCGCCGCAACGGTTAAAAAACAACTCCGGTGGCATATTAAATTTTTGTTTTGCCCACCTGGCGGCGAATACTTGGTTCGCCCAAGGACTGATAATCCACTACTTATGGATTTATCCCGGATTAAATGGTGCCGTTGGTGAGCGCGTTTGGGGCCGTCTTTTCGCTTACTCCGGCCAGGGTAAAATGAGGGTGGCACGCTGTTCCGCCGCGCTGCGCCCCGGCTGTCTGGCTCCGCGCCACCGCGCTAAGCTCACCCATAATTCGACGTTCATCCGGGCTGCACGGCGCACGGCCGAACAAACTAGCCCGCTGCTATGGTGGCCAAAAACCCCAAAAACTGGACTTGGGTGAATGAGCCGCCCCGTGACCCGAGCCGTTGGCGGCCGCTCAACTGCCGCAGCCCCCGCAGCCACCCCCGCCGCAACCGCCCCCGCCGCAGCCCGAGCCGCCATCGCCGCCGCCACCGTCGGTGCTGGGCGGCGGGGCGAGGCGCTTACCCAACTCGCCTAAACCCAAGCCGTTGAGGTCGCTTAACCCGAACAGGGCGACCGTCAGGGCCACAGTGTCGGCGGCCGGCGGGCCGGCGGCGTGGCGGCGCTGGCGCACGCCGGCAGCCAGCTCGCGCAGCAGGCGCGCGCCGCGGCCAGTAGCCCAGGCCCCGTGCGCGTGGTAGCAGTAAGCTACGATGCCGGCCAGCGCCAGCAGCGAGAGCACTAGCAAGCCCACCGGCCGGCCCCGCATCGAGCCGACCATCACCTTAGCCAAGCCCAGCACCCCCAGCGCCAGCCCCACCCAGAGCACGTACCCATTGAGGCGGCGACGCTCGGAGGGTACTAGCAGCAGGTCTCGTGCTTCCAGCTCCGTATCAAGTTGTTGCACGGCCCCAATCTGGGGCAGCGCTGCCTGTTCACGCACTTCGGCCAGCTTCGACCAGCCCGTCGGAATGACCAGGTTCCAAACGGCTCGCTCGTAGAGGTCGGTAGGCGGAGCGGCATCCGTGCGCCGCACTTTTTGCTCGCCCAGCAGCTCCAGGTGGCCGCTGTGGGCCAGCGCGGCTAAGGCGCTGTCGGCCAGGCGCTGGCCCCGGTCGGCGAGGCGGGCCAGGGCGTAGGTGTTCAACGGTGGCCCGGAGTAGTCCTCGGCCGGCCCCCGGTCCCGGGCGCGCGCCCATTCAGCCCCGCCCAGCCCGCCCACCAGCAGCACCCAAAACAGGGTCAGAAACTCGGGGCCGTACCAGTCCAGCGGGTTGAGCGGGGTGCGGGCCGTGCAGCCGACCAGCGCCAGTCCGAACAATAGCAGCAGCGCCCCCGCCCCGGCCCAGCGCCCCGCCGCCGGCCGCCTCAGCACCCGCCTCAGCATTTGCCCCAGCGCCCGGCCCCAGCCCCGGCAGTGGCTCAGGTGCCGGCCCAGTCGCTGACGTAAGCTCAGCCCCCACCCCGACCAGCCCGACCGCGGCAGCAGCCAATACCGCCGCACGTTTATTCGCCGGAAAAACGGGGCCTCGCCGAAGCGCACCGCCGCCGGGGGCCAGATATCAGCCGGCGGCTCCGCGCCAAATGCCGCGCGGTACGAAGCCAGCGTGGCCGCATACCAGTCGGCAAATTTGCCGCCCTCGGCCGCGCCGCCCTTCGTGGGGCCGTGGTGCAGTGGAAAACCCAGTACCTGCCCGCAGAGCTCATCCCAGTACGAGCGGGTGTAAACCAAGTGCAAGTGCCAGGCCTGGTCCACCTCGTCGGAGGGCGTAACGGGGTGGCCGCAGGTGGCGGCTAAAAACACGAAGCGCTTGTATTCGAGCACCACGCGCCGGGCAAAACCGGGTGCCCACCCGTTGTCGCGGGCCAGTCGCCCGGAAAACGACAGTGCGTCGCTACCGTCGAGGTCGAGCGCCGCGAGCCGGGGCCACAGCGCAGACTCATCGGCACGAAGCGGGGTTGCAGCCATGCGAGAAGCAATAAAAACCAGAACAATAGCTCACAAACCGGACCATGCCCAGCAAGTTACGGCAGCAGCAGGGCCAACAAAAAGTCGCGGGGCAACCCCCAACCAGGGTGCCCCGCGACTGATTTTCAATGAGCAATTATCAATGAACAATTACCTGTTACGGCTGATGAGCATTGTTCATTAATAATTGCTCATTGACCTTAGTATTCGTCTTCGTTAAACATGAAGTCCTCCTTGGTTGGGTAGTCGGGCCAGACCTCCTCGATGCTTTCGTAGGGTTGGCCGTCGTCTTCGAGTCCTTGCAGGTTTTCGACCACTTCCATCGGCGCGCCCGAGCGGATGGAGAAGTCAATGAGTTCGTCTTTGGTGGCGGGCCAGGGGGCGTCTTCCAGGTAAGAGGCCAGTTCGAGAGTCCAGTACATGGTAAAAAAGGGGGGTGAAGAGGCGGAAGAAAAATGCTGGCTAAAAGTAAGCCCTTCGGCGGCTAACGCCACACCGCAACGAAAGTTTTGGGCAAGTAAGCGGATAATTTCCGGCTGAAAGCGCTTGGCCGCCAGCGACCAAAAACAACCAACCAAAAACAATAAACCAAAAAACCTACCGCAGGCTACCCTGGTCGAAGAGGTTTAGCAGGTCGGTTTTGGTTTGAATCTTACGCTCAAAGGTGCGAATTTTTCCTTGCAAGAGCTGCCGGAACGAGTCGTTGGCGACCGTCTGGCTGAGCCGGCCCAGGTTATCCTGCAGCACGGCCAGCTCCTGCCGGTCGCTTTCCACAAACTTGCGCAGGGCCGTCATGGCGGCTTCAGCACGCTCGGCCGGGGCCAGCGGAGCGGCCCCTTCGGCCTGCCGCTTGCGCAGGTAATAGTCGAGTGCACTCAGCTCAAACACCTTGTCGCAGGCCAACATGAAGCGCTGCCAGAGCGCGTCGGACTCGGGGCCGCGCACGGTGCCGCTCTGCTTCCACTCGGCTTGCAGGGTTTTGGCCTGGGTGATGCCCTGGTTCGAGGGCAGCTCCAGCAGCGCCTCGGCGCGGCCGGCCAGCGCCCGCTTGCGGGCCAGGCTTTCTTCGGGCGTGGTGGGCAGGCCGCCCGGTCGGGCTTCACCTTCCAACAGGCGCTGGCTTTCGATGTGCTTTTTAAGGCGCTCGAAAAAATGGTTGTTGGCGGCCCGAAACTTAGTCCAGAGCTCGGCGGCCTGCTTTTTGGGCAGCGAGCCGTTCACCTCGCGCCAGGCTGTTTGCAGCTGCTTGAGCTGGCGCGAGGTCGTCTCGAACTGGTCGGAGTTTTTGAGCGCGTCGGCCTGCGCCACCAGCTCGCGGTAGCGCTCCACGGTGCGACGGGCCAGCACTTTACGGTCGGCCTGAAACTGCTTGCGGCGGTCGAAAAAATGCTGCACGGCCCGCTGGAAATTCATTTCCAGCTCCTCGGTCAGCTCGCGGTCCACGGGGCCGGTTTTGAGCCAGGCCTGGCGCAGCTCCTTCACCGTTTCGCTGGCCGAAAGCCACTCCACGGTGTCGCGCAGGGCTTCGGCCTGCTCCACCAGGCTGCGCTTGGTGGCCAGGTTGCGGGCCCGGTTGCGCACCACCGACTCGTTGAGCTGGGCTTCGGCCGCGCGCAGGCGCTCGTGCAAGGCGGCGTAGTCGCCGAGGCCGTCGTGCAGCTTGGCTTGGTCCTGCAAGTGCAGCAGCTTCATCAAATACGAGCCCTGGTTGTCGGCGGCTTGCAGACGAGTCAGCAGCTCGTCAATCTTGGCCCGGAAGGCTTCATAGCGGTGGGCAAAATAGCGTAGCGCGTCGTCTTCGGTGTCTTTTACCTGGCCGATGCGGCGGGCCGGCTGGCCCAGGGTCGGGCGCAGCCAAACGCCCCCGTCCTCTACGTAGCCGTAGCGACGGGCTTCCGTGAGCGGGTGGTCGGAAATTTCCATGAGGAAAGTGAAAGAGTAGGTGTTGTGGCAGAGAGAATTGGCTAGGTAAGCCCGACCGTGGCAGCCGGGCGCAACAGGACAAGCTGCTACAAGTTTACGGATGAAATGGTTTTTCTCTGAAAAATCGCTGATTGGTTTCTCGTTTCTTGTTTTTTGTTTGGGCAAGCGACCTTTGCCAACCAGAAACAAAAAACCAAAAACAAGAAACTCCTATGTCCGACCAGCAGCCCACCATCATTTTCAGCATGGCCGGGGTGAGTAAGATTTACCCGCCCCAGAAGCAAGTGCTCAAGAATATCTACCTCTCGTTTTTTTACGGGGCCAAAATCGGCGTGCTCGGCCTCAACGGCTCGGGCAAGTCGAGCCTGCTTAAAATCATTGCCGGGGTAGACAAGCAGTTTCAGGGCGAGGTCGTGTTTTCGGCCGGCTACTCAGTCGGCTACCTGGAGCAGGAGCCCCGCCTGGACCCGGCCAAAACCGTGCGCGAAGTAGTCGAGGAAGGCGTGGCCGAAACGGTGGCTTTGCTGAAAGAGTACGACGAAATTAACGAGGCCTTCGGGGCCGAGGACGCCGATTTCGACAAGCTGCTCGAACGCCAGGGCGCGGTGCAGGAACGGCTCGACCAACTCGACGCCTGGAACCTGGACAGCAAATTGGAGCGGGCCATGGACGCGCTGCGCACTCCGCCGCAGGAAGCCATCGTGGGCACGCTCAGCGGCGGCGAGCAGCGCCGCGTGGCCCTGTGTCGGCTGCTACTGCAAGAGCCCGACGTGCTGCTGCTCGACGAGCCCACCAATCACCTCGACGCCGAGTCGGTACTCTGGCTGGAGCAGCACTTGCAGCAGTACAAGGGCACGGTCATCGCCGTGACCCACGACCGCTATTTTCTCGACAACGTGGCCGGCTGGATTCTGGAGCTCGACCGCGGCCAGGGCATTCCGTGGAAGGGTAATTACAGCTCGTGGCTGGAGCAGAAAACCGACCGCCTCGCCAAGGAGGAAAATTCGGAAAGCAAGCGCGCCAAGACCTTGCAGCGCGAGCTGGATTGGGTACGCATGTCGCCCAAAGCCCGCCAAAGCAAGGGCAAAGCCCGGCTGGCCAACTACGACAAGCTCGTGAGCGAGGAAGCCAAAGACAAGGAGCAGAAGCTGGAGCTATTCATTCCCGACGGTCCGCGCCTGGGCGCGCAAGTCATTGAGGCTGAAGGCCTTCGCAAGGCGTTTGGCGACAAGCTCTTGTTCGACAACCTGAGCTTTGCCCTGCCCCAGGGCGGCATTGTGGGCATCATCGGGCCGAACGGGGCGGGCAAGACGACGCTGTTTCGGATGATAACCGACCAGCTCCAGCCGGATGCCGGCACGTTCGAGGTCGGCCCCACGGTGCTCACAGCCTACGTCGACCAGCAGCACGACACGCTCGACCCCGCTAAGAGCGTGTTCGACACCATCACGGGCGGCACCGAAACGATGCTGCTCGCCGGCCGCCCGGTCAATTCGCGGGCCTACGTGAGCAAATTCAACTTCGGCGGCGGCGACCAGGAAAAGAAGGTCGGCAGCCTGAGTGGTGGTGAAAAAAACCGGGTTCACCTGGCCATGACGCTCAAGCAGGGCGCCAACCTGCTCTTGCTCGACGAGCCGACCAACGACCTCGATGTGAACGCCATCCGCGCCCTGGAAGACGCGCTCGAAAATTTCGCCGGCTGTGCCGTCATCATCTCCCACGACCGCTGGTTTCTCGACCGCCTGGCCACCCACATCCTGGCTTTCGAAGGCGATTCGGAAGTGGTCTGGTTCGAGGGTAATTTCTCCGACTACGAGGAAGCGAAACGGAAAAGGCTGGGCGACGTGGCCCCCAAGCGGGTGCGGTACCGCAAGCTGGCGTGAGTTGGGGCGCTTATGCTTATCCACCTCCACTCCGAAACCTCCTTGCCCAACCTGCCTTCCGCATCGGGCATCGAAATCGTGGGCCCCATGGCCTACGTGGTGAGCGACGACGCGCCCTTTCTCTACCTGCTCGACGCGCAAACCCTGGCCCCGGCGGGCCAGGTGCCGCTTTTCGACCCTACCGATTTCACCACCGGCCGCATCCCGAAGGCTCTCAAGCCCGACCTCGAAGCAATGACGCTGCTGCCCGGCCCCGACGGCGCGCTGGGCCTGCTGCTGCTCGGCTCCGGGGCACGGCCGGTGCGCGAGGTAGGGTATTTTGTGCCGCTCACGCCGGGGCAACCCGTTCAAACCATCAATCTGGCCGCGCTTTACGCCCAGCTCCGCGCCGCGCTGCCGGCCGGGACCGTGCTCAACCTCGAAGCTGCCGCCACTGGCGCCACCGAGCTGCTGCTGTTGCAGCGGCCGGTGGGCGGCGGGCCGGCCGTGGTGTTTGGGTTGAATCTGGCTGACGTGGCAGCTTACCTCTGGCAGCCGGCCCAGCCGGTGCCGGCGCTCACGCGGGCGCTGCCCGTGGCCTTGCCCACGCTGGACGGCTACGCGGCCGGCTTTTCGGGTGCGCAAATAATGGATAATCAGCTGCTGGTAACGGCCTCCGTCGAGGCCACTGCCGATGCCGTGCTCGACGGCCCCGTGCTCGGCTCCTACGTCGGGCAAGTGGACCTGACCACCGGTCAGGCGGAGCTGACGCGCCTCACCTGGCCCGACGGCCGGGCGTACCTGGGCAAGGTCGAGGGGTTGGCCATACGCCAGCAATTAGGGGCCGGCTGGTATGAGCTACTGCTGGTTACGGACGACGACGCGGGCGGCAGCACGGCCGTGGTGGCGGAAGTGCGATTGTAAGAGAGATGTTAGTGGAATTTTATAGCGATGCGGACGGGTAAACGCCACGAACAAGAGGGCGCTAACTTTTTCGAGCGCGTGGCTTGCGCGCCTTGAGCGGCGAGTCAGTGAGCGCTTGAACGGCAGGGGCTGTATCGCTGGGACCGAATTCAAACAACTGGCGGGGGTCAATGACGGGCAGCGTAACGCCTTCTAGCGCCGTGCCGGGCAGCCGCGCCCAAAGCAAGCCGCGGGCGGTGGAGTAGGCCAACCCCGTCAGGGTAAGCAAAAGCTGCGAGGGTAAATTAGGAGCAGCTGTCTCGGTTGCGGGGATTACCAAGTCAGATAGTTTTTCCACCAAAAAGTGAAAATGCAACTCAAACCGGCCACTGGGTGCCTTGTAAATCAGGGTACCGGCCTCCTGCACCTGCGTAATAATATGCAACGCCACTACCACCTTGTTACTGGCCGCGTTGAACTGCACCTGCGCGTGCTGGCTCAGGTCAAGGGTGGCTTGCGGGCGTTCAGCCAGCACGGCGGCCAGCGTCCGCGAGCCCTTCACATCAAACTCGGTGACGGCGAAACCCTCCGGGTGAATGTGGGCCAAATTGAGGGGAGCATTCATAAGCTAGGCAGCCATTGCGTAGGAATATTCCTCGGCAGAAAGCGTGGCTTTGTAGTCGGTTGGCGCAGCGGGCACAGCGGTAGCGCCACCCGACCAGTCGGCTCCTAACGCGTCGCTAGTCGGTATGGCCCTTAACGGAATCGAAGGTATAGCCAACTGAGCGAGGTAGGCCCCCAGCTTACCTCGGGTTACCTTAGTGAGCGTCCCTTCGGCCGCCTCCAGCAGCGCGGCCAGTGCGTCGTCGTCGAGCCACAGTTTCAGTAGTACGGCGTTTGACTTGCTGGGTAGCTTGTCGGTGTTTTCGTAAGTTCGGTATTGATTCACGCCAAACCCCAACAGGGCTGAGGATTGCGCCGCTGACAGGCCCAAGGCCTTGCGCCGCTGCCTGAGCGCGTCTTTGCCGATGCCGTGACGCGCACGCCAAGCGGCATGGACGAGGCGAAAAAACTCATCCACTTGCTCAGGACTCAGGTAACGCTCGCCCGTGTCGGGACACTCCCACGTGGGGCCACCTACGGCGAATTCTTCACCGCGCAGCGTGTAGGGGGCGGGTTCATTCTCCACGAGACGCATGGGACTACCGGTGTTTGGACTACGCATGGTAAGCTTCAAAAGCTGTTTTGAACGCGACGGCGTATGGGGAAGGAAACAGGAAAGTGAGGGGGAAGCGCGCGACGTGGAACGAGAGGCAAATGGGGTCGGCAACAGTTTGGCCCAGTTGAATTTTTACGTAGGCTGGACGCTGAGTCTTGCTCGCTTTGCCTACCAAAATGCCGAACACCCACAGATGACGACCAGCGGCTGCTTCTTCCGCATCGTCGGATTGCAACAACTGACAAGCATACGTTGGCCGGAGCGCCGCTATGTACGAAATGCGTTGGCTTGGGTCTCTATCAAGTTTCAAATCAAGTAAACCTTGCTTGTTCTCCACCCGGTCTTTTATGAGAATAAATGGCTTCTCAACACCCATGAAGGCGTGTAAACGCCGGAGAAAACCCTCGACTTCGGGTAGAGTGGGTGGTGAACGACGAAAAGCCAAAACGTAAACGGGTGGGCAAAAGTGCAACAAAAAAGTTGTAGTTCAGTTCGAGCCACTGCTACGATGAATGCGCCGCCCACAGAACGGCAGTAGCGGCCACGGTGACGGGATGATTTTGTGAACCGAAATCGAAAGAAAACGAGTCCGAAGGTAGCGAGTGGGCCAGTTGCCACCGAGCTACCTTGCGCCCATGCTTTCCCCTTCTGAATACGACCAGCTCGACGGCCTCGCTCAGGCCGCGCTCGTGCGCAGCGGCCAGCTCACGGCCGCCGAGCTGTGCGCCGCCGCCGTGGCCCGCGCCGAAGCCGTCAATCCGCTTATCAACGCCATCGTTACGCCGCTCTACGAGCCGGCCCGCGCGCGGGCAGCGGCCGGGCTGCCGCCGGGACCATTCGGCGGGGTGCCATTCTTGCTGAAGGATTTCGGCGCCTTTTATGCCGGCGCGCCGCAGGCTTCGGGCAGCCGGGCGCTGCGCGGTTTCGTGCCGGGGGAGGATGCCGAGCTGGTGCGGCGCTGGCAGGCGGCGGGCCTCAACATCCTGGGCAAAACCAACACCCCCGAGTTTGCTCTGCTGGGCGTAACCGAGCCGGTGCTGTTCGGTGCCTGCCGCAACCCCTGGAGCCTGGCCCACACGCCCGGCGGCAGCAGCGGCGGGGCGGCGGCGGCCGTCGCGGCGGGCATCGTGCCGCTGGCCGGGGCCGGCGACGGCGGCGGCTCCATCCGCATTCCGGCCGCCTGCTGCGGGCTGTTTGGGCTGAAACCCAGCCGCGGGCGGGTGCCCACCGGCCCCGAACAGGGCGAGAAGTGGCAGGGCGCGGCCGTCGAGCACGTGCTCACCCGCTCGGTGCGCGACTCGGCCGCCGCCCTCGATGCTACCCTCGGCCCCGACCCCGGCGCGCCCTACTTTTTGCCCGCTCCCGCTCGGCCGTATCTGGAGGAAGTTGGCCGCGAGCCCGGCCTGCTGCGCGTGGCCTTCAGCCTGGGCCACCCGCTCGGCTCGGCCCTGCACCCGGAATGCGCCACGGCCGTGCGCGATGCGGCCCAGCTACTCGAAAGCCTGGGCCACGAGGTCGAGGAAGTGCCGCTGCCCTTTGATGGCCGGGCCGTGGCGCAGTCTTTTCTGATGCTGTATTTTGGCGAAACCGGGGCCAGCATCGCCGACCTGGCCCGGCACCTGGGCCGCCCCGCCCGGCCCGCCGACGTGGAGCCCACTACCTGGCTGCTGGGCCTGCTGGGCCGCACGTATTCGGCCGCCGATTTTGCCGCCGCCCGCCACGCCTGGAATGACTTTGCCCGCCAAATGGGCCGCTTCCACCTCACCCACGACCTGCTGCTGACCCCCACCCTGGCCGCGCCGCCGGTGCGCGTGGGCGAGCTGCAACCCAAACCCAGCGAGCAAACGCTGCTCAAAATCGTGAACACCTTTAGCCTCGGCGGCTTCGTCCGCCGCTCGGGCCTCGTGGATAAGCTGGCCGAGCAAAGCCTTGAAAAAACGCCCTACACCCAGCTCGCCAACCTCACCGGGCAGCCCGCCATGTCGGTGCCCCTGCACTGGACCGCCGACGGCCTGCCCTGCGGCGTACAATTCATCGCTCCGCTCGGGGCCGAAGACGTGCTGTTTCGGCTGGCCGGGCAGCTGGAGCAAGCCCGCCCTTGGCGGCACCGGCGGCCAGTGCTGAGCTGATTGAGAAGCTGTTTGAGTTAGATTTTAGAGCTTAAAACTGAGAGCTTAGACTCACAGTAAGGTGGCTGATTTGAGCCAGCAAGCTCTAGGTTTTAGGTTCTAAGTCTGACCTGAAAACGGCGGAAACAGCTGACTCAAACAGCTTCTGAGGGTGAGCGGACAGCCCGCCCTATTATCCAGACTGGTGAGAGCGTCGGTTTCAGGCCAACAGCTGCCAACGATTACCTGACAATGCTGAGCTGCCCTATTCGGCGGCGCGTGGGGCCGGGGGCGCAAAGACCGGCGCGGCCGGCTTCACGATGAGCTGCCCCCGGCGTTTGCCCCGGCGCTTGATGCGGGCGTTGGGCAAGAGCTGCAGCTCGATACGGGCCGGGTCGCAGGCGCTCATCGTCAGGGTTTGCGAGGAGTAGCCGGCGGCGCTCACGCTCAGCGTCGGCAGCTCGATAACCTGGGCGGGCAGCGTGAAAAAGCCTTCTTCGTTGGTGATGAGCACCAGATTGGTGCCCTGCACCCCGATGTTGGCCCCCGCCACGGGCTTGCTGCCGCTGGCCACGAAACCGCTGTAGTTGCCGCAGGGCAGGCCCGCAGCCGCGGCGGCGGGCGCGGTAGCGACGGCAGGTGAGATGGTTTGGGCGGCCGCGTGGGCCGTAGTTAGTCCAAGCCCGGCCAAAAGGAATACGAGTTTCATCATGATTTACAAAAGGAAGCCGCGTCGTGCCGGCTCGTGAGGGAAGACAACAACCACGCTTATGGGTTAGCGCAGGCCAGCTTTCAGCGGCTTTCTACGCGGAAACGCGCCGCCAGGTCGAGCACGAGAGAACCATGATAGCAGTTAGGGGCGGCTAAGATAGCCGTCAGCGACAAAGCGCGCGTCAAAGTGCCGCTCTCGTGAGGCCAGGATAAAACTCAGAATCAGCGCGCTAGCGCCCACTCAGCTAACCTGGGCAGACCGCCTTGCCGCCGCGGGCGAAAGCTTTTTCGTGGGCCCAATCGTCCTGCCTCGAACCTGGCCAAGCGCCATTGGACCAACAAATTGAGTCAGCAAAAAGCCGGCTCTTTCGCGAGGAAAGAGCCGGCTCGCAGCAACTGGTCGGGGTGGCAGGATTCGAACCTACGGCCTCGTCGTCCCGAACGACGCGCGCTACCGGGCTGCGCTACACCCCGAAAAAATAAGCGGACCACCCGGGACAGGGTCGGCGGCACCGCGGCGGGAAACCTAACTTGAAGCGGCCGGCAACCCCTTTACTGGCGGCCCGAAAAAGCCCCCGGCCCGAAGGTCGGGGGCTTGGTCAGGACCACCAAAAGTGGCCGGTTCCCTCGGTCGGAGTGGCAGGATTCGAACCTACGACCTCCAGCACCCCATGCTGGCGCGATACCAGGCTACGCTACACCCCGAGGAAAATTGGGACTGCAAAGGTACGCCGACCGGCCGGACTTCCGCAAGGCAGGCGGCGCTTTTTCGGCCTAACGCACCAAAAAAGTCGTTTTTTTCGTTCGAAGAACCTCGTCTCATCTGCCCCGTCCGTCCGTGACGCCCCCACCCGGCGCAGTACCTTTACCAATTCTTCGCCTAGCTTATCTACCTATGTTTCGTCGTTTTTTATTCGTACTACCGGCCCTGCTGACCCCGCTGCTGCTGCTGGCCCAGGCTCGGCCCGCCACCAAAACTGCCGCCAAAGCCAAGTCCGCGCACAGTGCCCCCAAGACGGCTAAAGCTGCGCCAAAGGCCACTAAAACCTTACCCGCCAAGGCCACGACCGCCGCCACGGACGCCAAGCCAGCCGACGGGGCTCCGCCCGCGCTGGCACCCATCGCCCGCGCGCCCGTCACGCCCGCACCCAGTCCTAACGCGCTCAAAATCAAAGCGGAGCTGAACCCCATCGCCCAGACCCTCACCGTGCGCTGCGACGCGCCCGGCCCCACCCGCTACGAAATCAACGACCAGCAGGGCCGCCCGGTGCTCACCAAAAACCAGATGACCGGCACCTACCCGGTCGTGCTCAACGTAGCCTCGCTGCCGCCCGGCCCCTACGTGGTGCGCTGCATCGCCGGCGAGAAAAAAGGCATGAAACTGGTGCAGCTTTAGGTCAGTGAGCAATTATCAATGAGCAATGAGCAATTGCAGAGGAGGTGTTGGTAGGCATTGTTCATTGATAATTGCTCATTGTTCATTGATAACCGGTTCGGCTTGCAACTGCCGCTCATACAGCGCCCGGTACAGGCCGTTCTGGTCGGCGAGCAGGGCGGCGTGGGTGCCGTGCTGCACGATTTGGCCGTCGTCGAGGACCAGGATTTCGTCGGCGAGCTTGACCGACGAGACGCGGTGCGAGATGATGAGGCTGGTGCGGTTGAGCATCACGCGCTGCAGCGCGCCGAGGATGGCGTTCTCGGTTTTGGTGTCCACGGCCGAGAGCGAGTCGTCGAGAATCAGGATTTTGGGTTCTTTGACCAGCGCGCGGGCCATGCTCACGCGCTGCTTCTGCCCGCCCGAGAGCGTGATGCCGCGCTCGCCCACTTTGGTGTCGAACCCCTCCGGGAAGCGCTCGATGTTGTCGTACACGTCCGCGTCGCGGGCGGCCTGGGCCATGCGTGCCTCGTCGGGCTGGTCGAGGCCAAAGTTGATGTTTTGGCGGATGGTGTCGGAAAACAAAAACACGTCCTGCGGCACGTAGCCAATCTGCTCACGCAGAGACGTTAAAGCGTAGTCACGCACGTCCACGCCGTCCACGCTGATGGCGCCGCTCGTCACGTCGTAGAGCCGGCAGAGCAGCGCGGCGATGGTACTCTTGCCCGAGCCGGTGTTGCCGATGACGGCCAGCGTCTGCCCCGGTCGCACGCGAAAGCTGACGTCGCGCAAGGCCTGAATACCGGTGTCTGGATAAGTGAAAGTCACGTTGTCGAACACGATGTCGCCTTCGATGACGCGCTCGACGTTTTGGCGCGAGACGATGTCGGTTTTCTCGTCCAGAAACTCGTTGATGCGGGCCTGCGAGGCTTCGGCCCGCTGCACGAGCGAGCTGGTCCAGCCCAGGGCCGTGACGGGCCAGGTGAGCAGGTTCACGTAGATGATGAACTCGGCGATGCTGCCCGTGGTGATGGTGCCCCGAATAACTTCCTGACCGCCAATCCAGACGGTGGTAATCGTGCTCAGCCCGATGAGAAACAGGATGAGCGGGAAAAACAGCGAATTGACGAAGTTCAGGCTCAGCGACTTGTCCTTGTACTCGTCGCTGGCGGCCTCGAAGCGCTGGGCCGAGTCCTGCTGCCGCACGAACGATTTGAGCACCCGAATGCCCGAAAACGCTTCTTGCGTAAAGGTCGTCATAGCGGCCAGCGCCTTCTGAATCTCGTCGGACTTACGCTCGATTAAGTTATTGACATAGAAGATGCTGACCGAGAGAATCGGCAGCGGCAAGAGCGTGAGCAAGGTCAGTTTGACATTGACGACGAGCATGAGCGGCAGCACGAGCACGAACATGAGCACGAGCTGCAAAAAGTACATGATGGCCGGCCCGAGGTACATCCGCACTCGGCCCACGTCCTCGGAGATGCGCGACATGAGGTCGCCCGTGGAATGGCGGCGGTAGAAGCTCAGTGGCAGGGACTGGTAATGCTTATAGATTTGATTTTTCTGGTCGTTCTCAATTAGCCGCGACATGACGATGAGCGTCTGGCGCATGAAGAACAGAAAAATGCCCCGCAACAGGGCCAGCAGAATAATCAACACGCCGTAGAACAGCACGTTGCGCCCGAACAGCTCGTACACGCCGCTCTGGGCCTGAGTGCCGGCGTAGAGCTTGTAGAGGTCGATGCCTTCACTCACGAGGTCGAAGGCGTAGCGCACGAGCTGGGCCGGGAAGATGGTGAGCAAGGTGCTCAGAATCACGAATAAAACGCCACCGAGAAAGTGCCACTTGTAGCGGTAAATGTGCGGATTGACGGCAGCGAGGGCGCGGGTGGGCATGGGCGGAAGAAGGGCAGGGGCGGGGCCGGGGGCCAGAGAATCGGGTACCTTTGTGGCCCGTAACGACGTTGGATTAACGGGACATGGGACTGTGAGAGGTGAGACATGAGACGAGAAATTCTTTAAACGAAAATCTCATAGTCTCACTTCGCACAGTCCCATGTCTCACCGCTTCAACAAAGTTACGCCCTACCCATCCTCCCCTTCCCACCCACTTTTTCCGTTTTCAAACTTATGGTACTTGACGCGCCCCTCCAGGTGCCGGCTCCGGTTTTCGAGCAGGTCGCCGAATTTCAGCACGAGCAAGTGGTGTACTGCCACGACCACGAAACCGGCCTGCGGGCCATCATCGGCATTCACAACACGGTGCTCGGGCCAGCCTTGGGCGGCACCCGCATGTGGCACTACGCTACCGAGGCCGAAGCCCTGCACGACGTGCTGCGCCTGAGCCGGGGCATGACCTACAAGGCCGCCATCTCGGGCCTGAACCTGGGCGGTGGCAAGGCCGTCATCATCGGCGACGCGCGCAAAATCAAGAGTGAGGCGCTGCTACGCAAGTTCGGGCGCTTCGTGAACAACCTGAACGGCAAGTACATCACGGCCGAGGACGTGAACATGACCACCAAGGACATGGAGTACATCCGCATGGAAACCAAGCACGTAGCCGGTCTGCCCGAAAGCATGGGCGGCAGCGGCGACCCGTCGCCGGTGACGGCCTACGGCACGTACATGGGCATGAAGGCGGCGGCCAAAAAAGCGTTCGGCACCGACTCGCTCGCCGGCCGCCGGGTGGCCGTGCAGGGCGTGGGCCACGTCGGCACCTACTTGCTGGAGCACCTGCAAAAAGAGGGTGCCAAGCTCGTGCTGACCGATTATTACGAGGAGCGGGCCTACGCCGCCGCCTCGCGCTTCGGGGCCGTGGCCGTGGGCCTGGACGAGATTTACGACCAGGACGTGGACATTTACTCGC
Source organism: Hymenobacter sp. (assembly GCA_025353905.1). GTDB lineage: Bacteria > Bacteroidota > Bacteroidia > Cytophagales > Hymenobacteraceae > Hymenobacter. Next base: position 11,641 of record JANXNW010000281.1, on the reverse strand, counting down.
CCTGCGCGCTGGGCGCGACGCTTAACGACGACACTATCCGGCGGCTCAAGTGCCGCGTCATCGCGGGCTGCGCCAACAATCAGCTCGAAAACGAGAACGAGCACGGCCCCGAGCTGGTGCGCCGCGGCATCGTCTACGCGCCGGATTTTCTCATTAACGCGGGCGGCCTCATCAACGTCTACGCTGAGGTAACCGGCTCCAGCCGCGAGGGCGCGCTCACCCAAACCGAAAAAATCTACGACTACACCCTGCAAGTGCTCGACCGCGCCGAGCAGGACGGCAGCCACCCCCAGGCCGCCGCCATCCGGCAAGCCCAGGAGCGCATCGCCGCGATTGGCAAGGTCAAAGCCACTTTTTAGTTGTCAGTTGTTGGTTGTCAGTTGTCAGATTTTCGCTTTCACTAAACAAGAGCTAACAACACAAAATAACTAACAACTGGCAACTAACAACTGACAACTGGCAACTAACAACTGAAACCATGCTCAACCGTCGTCTTCTTCGCATCAAGGTCATGCAGGCGCTTTATGGCTACCAGCAGGCGGTAGCGGCCGATTTGCTGCTGGCGCAGGACCGCATCGCGGCGGCGTTTGAGCCGGATTTGCGGGCCGATGTCGCGCCTGACCGGCGTTTGCTGGAAGGGCAGCGCAAGCTCGGCGAGGCGCAATTGCGTGAGTGGCACCGCACGGGCGAGCTGCCCGAAACCAGTGGCGACGAGGCGGAGGACCGGGCCGTGGCCGAAGCTGTGCGCGACGCGGCCGATTACTACCAGAAGCTGGTGCAGAAGGAAACCACGTTTCACGCCGGGCAGCTGCTGCACGGGGCCGAGAGCATTCACGACCAGTATCTGCACCTGCTGAATATGCCGGCGGCGCTACTTGAGGTCATCACCGAGGACAACGAGCGCGAGGCGCGGCGCTTCACCGGCCCGCGCTTCGAGGCGGCGGCGACGGCGCGGCTGTTTGGCAACGCGGCCGTGGCTAAGCTCCTGGGCAACGAGCAGCTGCAGCAGAGCACCATCCGGCGCAAGCTGCAATGGACCGATGCCGAGGAGCGGGAGGCGCTGCGCGAGGCGTGGCAAAAGGAAATCAAGCCCGACGAAACCGTGCAGGCGTACCTGGCGGGCCGCAACACCAACCTCGACGCGACCGACTACGAGACGGACCTGGAGCTGCTGCGGCATCTTTACAAGGAGTTCGTGTTTCGGGGCGAGGCCCTGCCGCGCTGGCTAGAAAGCTCGGATGTGAACTGGGAGGAAAACCGCCCCATCGTGCGCAACCTGGTACTCAAAACCCTGAAAATGCTGCCCTTCGAGGCTACCGAGAAACAGGAGCTGATGAACCTGAGCGCCAACTGGGACGACGACCGCGAGTTTGCCGAAACGCTCTACAAGCAAACCCTCGAAGACGACGCCAAAGCCGAAAAGCTCATCGCCGACTCGACCGAGAACTGGGACGTGGAGCGGGTAGCTTTGCTGGATAAAATCATCCTGAAAATGGCCCTCACCGAGATGCAGCTTTTCCGCGGCATCCCGGTTAAGGTGACCATCAACGAGTACATCGAAATCAGCAAAGTGTACAGCACCCCCAAGAGCAAGCAGTTCGTAAACGGTATCCTCGATAAATTGGCCCAGGATTTGGCCGCCAGCGGCGAGATTCGCAAGTCGGGCCGCGGCTTGATGGACAATCAGTGAGATAGTGAACTGGTGAGGTGGTGAGTTTTTACTTGCCTGTTCACTTGCTCATTCACCATCTCACCATCTCACTATTTCACCACCTGAACAATGGCTAGTAAAACCACCACCGGTGTATTGTGCTTCACGACGGGTGCCCTGACGGGGGCGGTCCTGGGCTTGCTCTACGCGCCCGAAACGGGCCGCGAAACCCGCTCCTGGATTAGCTACCAGCTCGAAAAATACCGCTCGCTGCTCGCCGACCTCACCGAAGGACTCGTGACGAGCCGCGACAACGCGCCCTCGTCGGCCAAAACCGAGGGCCAGCGCGTAATCGACGACGCGAAGAACAAAGCTGAACAGCTGCTGGGCGACGTGGACCAGCTCATCAACCAAATCAACTCGCGCAGAGCCAATGGGTGAATGGCTGAAGGGGTGAATGGATGAAGGGCTTAGCCGGTTCCGCTCATTCACCTATTCACTCACTCACCCATTCACCCATTGACCCAAATGCATCAGATTACCCTTATTCCCGGCGACGGCATCGGGCCGGAAATCACCCGCGCTGTGCTGGCTATTTTTGCCGCCGCCCAAGTGCCGGTGCAATGGGACGAGCACCCGGCCGGCCAGACGGCTTTCGACCAGACCGGCGAGCTGCTGCCGCAACGGCTGTTTGACTCGTTGGAGCGCACCCGCGTCGGGCTGAAAGGCCCCGTTACGACGCCCGTCGGGCACGGCTTTCGGAGCGTGAACGTGGCGCTGCGCCAGAAGTACGACCTGTACCAGAACCTGCGACCGGCCAAGTCGAATCCCGGCATTCACACCCGCTACGAAAACATTGATTTGGTGCTGTTTCGGGAGAATACCGAGGGGCTATATTCGGGGCTGGAAGTGTACGACGAGCACCACGGCATTGCCGACTCGTTCAACCGGATTTCGGTGGCCGGCTGCCGGCACATTTGCCGGGCCGCGTTTGCCTACGCCGCCAAGCACGGTCGCAAAAAGGTGACGCTGGCCCACAAGGCCAATATTCTGAAGATGGCCGGTACGCTCATGCTCAACGCGGGCAAGGAAGCGGCGGCCGAGTTTCCGGGTGTGGTGTACGAGGACAAAATCATCGACAACATGTGCATGCAGCTCGTAACGCGGCCCGAGCAGTTCGACGTGATTGTGACGACTAATTTATTCGGCGATATCCTTTCGGACCTATGCGCCGGGCTGGTGGGCGGGCTGGGTGTGGTGGCGGGGGCTAACATCGGCGACGACATGGCCATTTTTGAGGCCGTCCACGGCTCGGCCCCCGACATTGCCGGCCAGGGCAAGGCCAACCCGACCGCGCTGCTGCGCTCGGGCCTGCTGATGCTGGAGCACCTGGGCGAAAAAGCGTACGCCACGCGCATCGAGCAGGCGCTGGATGCGACGCTGCAAAACCAGCAGGAGTGCACCGGCGACCTCGGCGGCCGGGCCTCGACCCAGGAGTTTACGCAGCACATTATTAGTAAGCTGTAACGACCGTGCGCCTCTACTTTAACCACTTGAATTATTGGCTGCTGGCCGCCGCGCTGGGGCTGGCGGCCTGCAACCGCGACCGACCCGAAGCCGGCGCGCAAGGCATGAACGCGGCCGCTGCCCAGGCCGATGCCGACGCGAAGGCCAACCCGACCATCGACAACCCCAACGTAGCCGCCGAAACCGAAGCCGTGAACCCCAACGCGCCGGTGCTGACCTTTGCCGAGCAGCAGTTCGATTTCGGCCGCATCGCGCCCGACAGCGTGGTGGGCCACACGTTTAGCTTCACCAACACCGGCAAGTCGGCGCTGCTTATCGCCGACGCGACGGCCTCGTGCGGCTGCACCACGCCGAGTTGGACCAAAGACCCCGTGCCGCCCGGCGGCCGGGGCCGGCTGGAAGTGCGCTTCGACAGCCGCGGCAAAGAAGGCATTATCAACAAGTCGGTGAGTGTGCGAGCCAATACGCAGCCGGCCACTACTGTCCTCGTTATCAAAGGCGTCATTCTGGCTGCCCCGACTATCCCCGCTCCCACTCCCACTCCTGCTCCATGACGACGATGTTCCTCTCGCTTTTGCTCCAGGCCGCGCCGGGGGCCAGCATTATGCAGTTCGTGTTTCCGGTGGCAATCGGGCTGGTGCTGTATTTCTTCATGATTCGGCCGCAGCAGCGCAAAACGGCCGACGCGAAAGCCTTCCGCGAGTCGCTGGTGAAGGGCAGCCGGGTGGTGACCATCGGCGGCTTGCACGGGCTAGTGGTGGAAATTGGCCCCGAAACGGTGCTGCTCGAAGTGGAGCGGGGCCAGCGGCTGCGCTTCGACCGGAGCGCGATTGCCCGCACGGCCGGCTCGCCGGCGGCGGCCGACAGCGGCACCAGCGCCACGCTTAGCAGCGGCTCGTAGCAGCGTGAGGCCCGCCCGAACTACTGGCGGCGCGCTGCTGCGCCGCCTGCTGCGGCCGCTTGTTGGGCGAACCCCAAGCTACTACCGGGCCGTGGGCATTTGCCTGCTCATCGCCAGTACGCTGTGGCTGCTGCACGCCCTGAGCCGGAGCTACACCGCGCCGCTCGAATATCCGGTGAGCTGGCGCTACAACGCCCAACGCTACCACCCCGCCCGGCCGCTGCCGCCCACCGTGCTGGTGCAGGTGCGCGGCGCGGGCTGGCGACTGCTGAGCCGGGCGCTGGGTCTGCACCTGCCCCCGGCCGAAGTGCACCTGCGCCTGCCCGGCACCCCGCCGCTACGCTCGCCGCTGCGGCCCCCGTTGCGCCGCGCTCTGGGCGGCGTACGCCTGCTAAGCCTGCCCGACGACTCCGCCTCGTTCTACCTGACGCCCGGCCCGGGCACCCCGCCAGCCGACTCAGTAAGTGATTAATGGTTAGTGGTTAGTGGTCAATTTCTCGTTCGTCATTGCGAGCGTAGCGAAGCAATTACACCTATTCGGCTCGTTGTTCGGCTCGTCGAACATGCTTGACAGGGGCGATTGCTTCGCTGCGCTCGCAATGACGGACGCGTTGCGTAAGTCATATGACCATTAATCACTAATCATTAATCACTAATCACTAACACTATGCTTCTCATCGGCATCACTGGCGGCATTGGCTCGGGCAAGAGCGTGGTGGCGCGGGTATTTGCCGCGCTTGGGGTGCCGGTGTATGATTCGGACAGCCGGGCCAAGTGGCTCATGGCCCACGACCCGGCCCTGCGCGAACAGCTCACGGCCGCATTTGGGCTGGCAACGTATGATGCGGCCGGGCAGCTCGACCGGGCTTATCTGGCGCGGGTCGCTTTCAACAATCCCACCCAGCTGGCCTGGCTCAACGAGCTGGTGCATCCGCGAGTAGGCGCGGACTTTGCCGCCTGGGCGAGCCAACAGGCGGCCGCCGGCCAGCCGTACGTACTCAAAGAGGCCGCTTTGCTTTTCGAAGCCAACATCGACCGGGGCCTGGATGCCGTCATCACGGTGTGGGCCCCGGCGGCAATGAGGCAGGCGCGGGTGCTGCGCCGCGACCCGCAGCGCTCAGCCGCCGACGTGCAAGCCATCATGGCCCGGCAGCTCGATGACGACGAAAAGGTGCGCCGCGCCACGTATGTCGTTTACAACGACGACTCGCAGCTCGTGCTGCCCCAGGTGCTGGCCCTGGACGCGGCCATCCGGCGAGGTGGTGAAGTAGCGGAAAAGTCGCTTGATTTTACTAAAACCTGAGACGTTAAACCTGAGACTTTCTCGGCGAGCGTCTGGCGAGCGTCTCATGTCCAACGTCTCAGGTCTTAGTAAAATCAAGCGAAGAAGCCTCCTTGGACGGCATATCACAGCTTCTCTTCGAGCCACAGGAATCCTGCCGCCAGCAGAAAAAGCCCGAAAAACCAGCCCACTGGCCACGGTTGCCGCACCGTTTCCAGCGCGTCGGACCGAGAGGCTACGCCCTGCCGCAGCCGGGCAGCGCGGGCGGCCAGCGCCTGCTGCCGAACGGTCTGCTCAGGGCCAGCCCAGGCGGCGGAATCGAAAACGTAGAAGTGGCGGACGGCCACGCCGGGGCCGCGTACCTCATGCCAGCCCGACACGGCGGGCCAGTAGGGTGCGGTGCGCCACTCGGGCAGGCGCGGGTCCTGGGCCAGGCCCAAGCGCGCGGAAGGCCCCTGGCTATCAAATAATGGCCGTGATAGCCCGCGCACGACGGGCGGCACCTGGTCGGCCTGGTCGGCTTGGTTGTCCTGGTCGGCCTGGTCGGCGGGCCGGACCATACCGCCGACCAGACGCAGCGTTAGCGGTTGGCCGGGGCGCGGCCAGGCCGTGAGCAGCTGCCAGGTGGGCGCAGCGGGGGGTGGCGGCTGCGCGGCCGTGAGCAGCGCGCTCCACAACGAAGCGTAAACTGCCGTTTGCCCGCTCAAGGCCAACGGAAAAGTTTCGGGCATCACCGACACCACCACCGTGCCCAGGCCCACGCGCTGGCTGGCCGCCAACAGCACCCCGCCCGGCCCGGTGAGCAGCGACCGCCAGCCGGGGGCGGGTCGGAGCTCGGCCGGCAGGCGGGCTTTGGCCGGGCCGGGCGCGTCGGCCCAGCTCAGCGGCTGAGCGAGTGTAGCCGCCGCGCCCACCCGCGCCCGCACCATGAACGCCGCCCGCGCGCGCCCTAGCACGGTCGGGAGCGAGCTGCCGGGGCGGGCGGCACTTGCGTCGGCGAGCACCAGCAGCCCCAGCCGGCCCTGGCGCAGGGCCGCAGCCAGCGCGCGGGCATCAGTAGCGGGCAGCGCGACCAGTGCGTCGGCATCGGCCACCACTACACCGTAGCGGGCCAGGGCCGCAGGCGTGAGGCGGTCAAGCACCTGAGCCGGATGGTTCAAAAACTCACTGGCCATTAAACCTTTGCTTAAGCCAGTGCGCGCCGCCACGGCCCGGCCCGTAGCGGCCAGGCTGTTTTTAAGAAATTTCAGCTCAAAGCCCGGCGCGGCGGCCAACAGCAGCACCGGCGGGCGGGCGGGCTCGGTTATTTCAATGGGCAGCGGCTCCCGGGCCAGCAGCGGGCCGACGGCCGGGCGCAGGCGTAGCTCGTAGCCGGCCAGGCCCGCCGCGCGGGGCCGGTAGCGCAGCCGAAATGGCCCGCCGCCCACTGGCAGCCGCACCGAGTCGCGCCCCGCGCCGTCGGCCCATAAATTCAGCCAGGTCGGCCCGTCGACCGAGGCGGCGCTCACCTGGCCTTCTACCCAAAACTGCTGACCTAACGTGAGTTGCCGGCTCCAATCAGCCGTCGCGATGCCCACGAAGGACCGGCCCAGGTGAGCTACTACCGGCACCTCGCCCAGCGCGGGCAGCGCGGCGGCTGCCACGCCCGCGCCCAGCAGGTGCATTTGCCGCAAAGCGGGCCGCTGCTCGGCCAGCGCCAGCAGGCTGCCCAGCGGCCGTGCCCCGGCCGGCGCGGGCACGCCGTAAGCCCACGTCGGAGTGCCCGGCCCCAGCCGTTGGCGGAGCACCCGCAGCGTGTCGGGCGAATAGCCGGGCGTGAGCACGAGCACTGCGCCGCCCGTCGCCCGCACCGCCCGCGTCGGCGGGTACGCCGTCAGCCAGAGCGCCAGCGGAGCCAACGCACTGGCCAACAGCCGCACTAGCAGCCGCTGCCGGTCGGCCCGCCGTGCGGCGGCCAGCAGCAGGCCCAGCGCCAGTAGCAGGCAGGCGGCTAGCAGCAGCGGCGGGTAAAGAAGGGTGGGTAAGCTCACGCTGGGTATTGGGTATTGGGGGGTCTTTGTCATGCAGAGCACAGCGGAGCAGCTCGCATGGTGCAGTAGCCTCATTCATCAGCAATAGAGCGGGCGAGATGCTTCGCTGTGCTCCGCATAGCTTACCATCTCACCAACTCACCGCGCCAGCTCTTGCCAATACCGGCGGGCGAGACGGTCGGGGGCAGTGGAAGCAGGTGCGGCGGGCGCGGGCAGCGGCAGCAAGTCCGTGAGCGCGCGTTGCGTGAGCATCAGGTCGGTGGGACGGGACGGCGAGCCGGCACGGACGGCGGTGCCGAGCCGACGCAGGGCCGCCAGGGCCGGCAAATACGAGGCGGGGCGAGCCAGCGCGGCAGCGGCCAACGCGGGCGCGGCCCCGTCGAGGGCGCGCGCCACGGACTCGCCGGCCGGCGCGCTAGTCGGCCCGGCCAGCGCGCGCAGCGCAGCCCGCACGGCTGGCTGGTCGGCCGGCACCGGCACGGTCGCTTGCCGACGCGGGGCGGCTGCGCCCGTCAGGTCGCCGCTCAGGCGCAGGCCGGCTTCGGGCGGGGGCGCGAGCACGATGCCCGCTTTGCGCACGTAAGCGCGGGTTTGCTGCTGCACTTCCTTGAGCAGGCGCAACGCGCGGTACTCGTAAGGGCGGGCGGCGGCGGGCTGGCCGGTGCGCAGGCGCAGCTCGGCGGCCCACATCTCGTCGAGCACGGCGTGGAGCTTGACCTTGACGGCCGGCTCCAGGAAATCGGCCGTTTCGGCATCGTCGTGCTTGTGCGTGTAGGGTTCGGTGAGCGCGTCGGTTTCGGCCGTGGGCGAGGCCCGGCGGATGGAAGCGGGCGGCGCGCCGTGGTCGTGCTCATCGTGCTCGTGGTCGTGGTCGTCGGGACCGTGCTCGTCGTGGTCGTCGGCCGCCACGGGCGCGGGGCCGGCCGGCGCGTCGTCTTCGGCAATGGGCGAAGGCGGGGCCGAAGCGCGGCCTGTGGGCGCGGCCCCAAGGCCCTTTTCGGCTTCTTCACCCAGAAACTTGCCGTAACGCAGCCGCAGCGTTTGTTGGTCCTGCCCCAGCTCGTTGGCTCGGCGCGCGAAATCGGCGGCACTCAGCTTCGGACGCTCAGCCAGCAGCTTTTCGGTGTCGATAATCAGCTGGCGCTGACTTCTAAAATACGCCGGGGCGGTGCTCACGCCGAGGCCCATCGACAGGGCCATGGTGGCGGCGGCCGTGTCCTGCCACTGCACGAGGTAGGTGTCGGAGCGGGTGGTCTGGCCGTGGTTGTCCTGGGCCGTGAGGTAGGCGTAGAGCTCGTCACCAGGGGCCAGGCCCAGGGCGCGCAAGTCGAGCGAGCTGGCAACGGTCGTCTGGCGCGGCTGCCCGGCCAGCGCAGGGCTCAAGTCGCGGCGCAACTCCCGAAACTTCACCGCCTCGCCCTGCCCCTGGGCCAGGGTCAGCACCAGCTCGGCGCGGGTCAGGCCGTAGTCGTCGCGCAGCACGGCCCGCAGCGGTACGACTGGCGGCACACCGCACGCCGTGATAAGCGTGTACGACTTAGGACTTTGAATTTGAATGATGGGCACTTGGTCGGGCCGCGCTTCAATGGCGTAGTCCTCCGACACCTGCCCCGCGTAGCGCAGCCGGTACAAAGCTGAGGCGTTGAGCGTCAGGCTGATTTCAAACTCGCTCGTCGTGCCCGAGCCAGGCGCGGAAACCGGCCGCATGGCCCGCCGCTGCCCACCGATTTCCAGCTCGGGCGCGCCCGCCGCCGGCCCGCTCACCGGCACCCGCCAGCGCACCCACGCCCCTTGCGGGCAAGCAAAAGAAGCGGCCGGCGGCGCGAAAGCCGCCAGCCGGGTGTAGGCCGGGGGCGTAACCAGCAGCCGCAGCCGCCCCAGGCGTGGCGCGGCCGGCTGGCCGGGCCGGGGTTTTTCAGCGGAAAATTTCAACGCCACGCCCGGCCCCTCGATGGCAGCCCGACGCATCGGCACCCACCACAGCAGCGCCCCGGCCGCCAGCAAGCCCGCCGTGAGCCAGCCCGTGCCGCGCCAGCGCGTTGGCAGCAGCGGCGCGGGCGCGTCAGCCAGCGCTGCCAGCCGCCCGGCCACGCGCCCCTGTTGAAGCTGGCCTAGCAGCGGCAGCCGCTCGGCGGGTTGCAGCAGCAGGCCAGCGCTGTCCTCCAGCGCGGGGTGAAGTCGGTTGAGCTGCCGCGCCACGGCGGCGGGCGTAGACCAGACCCAGCCGGGCAGTCGATTGATTCTTAACAAAAAAGCCAGCCCGGCCAGGCATACCAGCCCCACTGCCAGCAGCACCGGCCCGACTGCCGGGTAGCGGTGCGCCCCGGCCACCAACAGTCCCCACGCGGCCAGCGCGGGCGCGCCAACGCGGGCCAGCAGCAGCCACTGCTGCCGCCGCGCCAGGGCCAGCAGCCGCGAGCGGGCCGCGAGCAGCACTTCATCCGGGTAAATGGCAACGGCCTGGCTCATGAGGCCGCAAGAAACGAGGCGCGCGCCGCTTGCCGGCCGGCGAGCGCCCGCTCCAGGCCGAAGAGCAGCGTTGCCAGCAGCACCAGCCAGGGCCGCAAGTCATGGGTCTGCCAGGTCGGCGGCAAAGGCTGGGCGGGCCGCGCCGCACCGGTTGCCAACCCCAATGTTAATTGGCCCGGCAGTTGGGCCGGGTCGAGTTGCCGTTGGTCGGGCGCGGCCAGGCTGGGGTCGATTTCGGGCACGGGAGCCAGCACGTCGAGCAGCCGCGCGGGCAGGTCGGGGCTGTCTGTCAGGCTGCTCCAGGCCGGGTCGAAGCGGGTATGAAGAAAATAGCGGGCACCCGCACCCACCGTCTGACGGCTCAAGACGGCCCGGCCGCGCGCATCGGCCCAGACTGTTTCAGCGAGAGCTGCCGAATTTTCAGCCGACTGGCCCGCTAGTTTTTCAGTGACCGCTGACTCTGAAACCACCGCCCCGCGCCGGCTGATGACAACAGCTTCACCTGGTCCGCCGCCCACACCGACCGACCCGGCGAGCGCGGCCGTGTCGGCTTGGCCCGGCCCGGCGGCTTCCTGCCACAGCCGCAGCCCCTGCCGCACCTGCCTGCGCCAGGCAGCGGGCACCGGCTCATCGCGCAGCCAAAACAGCCAGTCGGGCACGGTAGCCGGGCCGGCGGCTGGGTCAGCAGCTACACCAGTGGCCAAGTTAGCAGCTAGGCCGCCGGGCGGGTCAGCAGGCGGTGCGTTTGGGCTGACGGTGAGCACCAGCCGACCGGGCAAACCCAGCGCGGCCGCCCGCAGCGCGGCGCTCAGGTAGCGGGCTTCGGCGGCCCGGCCCGGCCCCACGCACACCCAGACGCGGAGCCTGCCTGGCCCCACGGGCACCGCCGCCGCGCCCAGCTGCCGGCCCGAATCGGCGGTAAACACCGGCCGCAGGTACGCCAGCTTGTTCGCGGTTTCGTAGCGCAGGCGCTGGCCCGCCACTACCAGTTCCGCGCCCGGCCGGGGCCGCACCACGCGCCGCGTTCGCAGCGTCGTTTGGCGCGCGTCGCTCGTAGCCAGCAGCAGGCGCAGGCTGTCGGCCCCATCTCCAGACCCAGCCGTGGCGGCGTAGAGCCAGGTGCGCGGCGCGCGGCCCGGCACGGTGCGCCAGCTCACGCGCGCCGGCAGCGCCTCGCGCCCGCCCGAGAAGCCCGGCAGCGCGCCCGGCGTGAGCACGAACAGCGGCTGACCCGGAAACGAGTCGGCCGCCAGCCGCACCCGTGCCGGGTAAAATTTGCCTGATGAGCTGCTATCAGCCAGTTGCTTACGCGCTGTACCCAGCGAGTCGGCCGCCCAATCGGCGGGGTCGATGGCGGGCAGGCCCACTGCCAGCCAGCGGCGCGCGTAGCCGAGGCGGCGCAGCGAATCGAACACCGGGCGCAGCGCGGCCAGGGTGCGCCCGTCGGCCAGGGCGGGGCTGATGAGCACCTGCCCGCGCCCGGCTGGGCGCGGCACCCGCCACTGCGGGTCAGCCAGTGCGCCCGCCAGCACGGCCAGCAGCGCCGCCCGCAGCAGAAACAACGCGAGCTGCTCGGGCCGCAGCCGGCGCAGGCGGCGGTTGGCCCCGGCTGCCAGCCAGCGCAGGCTGCCCACCGCCACCTCGCGGCCCGGCCGCCGGTTCCAGAGATAAAGCGCCAGCGGCACGAGCAGGCTCAGCCAGGGCCAGAGGGTTGAATTAAAAATTAGCAATTAAAAATCAAGAATTGATTCCGGGATACAAGGTAGCAGAGATGACTTAGG
>JANXNW010000232.1 GCA_025353905.1 Hymenobacter sp. | reverse complement strand
CAACGCCCGCGCCGCCTGGGCCGCCGACGCGCGCTTGAACCAGAACTTCCAGCCCACGCCCACGCTCGACGTGCAGCTCACCGGCTCGGTGCGCTCGACGGTGCTCACCGCCCAGGGCCGCCAGCTGCCCCAGGGCGGCGTGGACATCGCCCTGCGCCAGCGCCTGTTTGGCAGCCGCGCCGCGCTCACGCTGCGCGTGTCCGACATCTTCAACACGCAAGTGCGCCAGGCCGTCGTGGACGCGCCCGGCCTGCGCGCCACCTACTTCACCAAGCCCGAAACCCGCGTCGGCTGGCTGGGCTTCACTTGGTTCATCGGGGCCAGCAAGGCCAAGAGCGGCAAGATTGAGAGCGCCCCGCAGGGTGGCGGCGGCTTCGGCGGGTAGTAGCGTGGACGCTGCGAGTCCGCGCATGAGTCTGGCTCACCTATCGGTTAGAAAGCGTAGTGCTCTCCGACATCATCAGTGGTTTTTCCCTTCATAAAGCACAGGTTGCCATGCGCTATCTCATCACCATTGGCTTGCTGCTCGTTGCTTTCTGTGGACGCGCGCAAGCCCTACCTTCTCCTGACACGCTCGCCGCGCTGATGCGGCGGGCGGGCGTGCCGGGGATGCAGCTGGTTTATGCCCGGCGCGGGGCGACTCAGGTGTATAGCCTGGGAGTCCGGCAGGCGGGTAGTCCGCTGCCCGTCACGGCGCAAACCACCTTCGAGGGGGCTTCGCTGGGCAAGGCGATGCTGGCCTACGTGGCGCTGCGCCTGCTCGACCGCGGAGTGTTCGACCTCGACCGGCCGCTGCTGACTTACTACGCCTACCCCCGGCTGCTGGCAGACCAAGCAGACTCTAAGGCCGCCCGCATCACGGCCCGGCTGGTGCTGACGCACCGCTCGGGGCTGCCCAACTGGGTAACCAACCCCACCAGCCCAGAATGGGAAACCTCGCCCCTGACGCTGCGCTACCCGCCCGACAGTTGCTGGAATTACTCCGGTGAAGGCTTTACTTTTTTGCAAAAAACCCTGGAGCACCTGACCCATAAGTCGTTCGAAACGCTGGCCCAGGAAGAGGTTTTTCGCCCCCTGGGCCTGCGGCACAGCACTTTTACGTGGCAAGCCAGTCTGGCGGACCAGGCCGCCAGCGGCCACGACGACCAAAGCCGACCCCAGCCCATCAGCCATTTTGCCGCTCCCTACGGCGCTTTCAGCCTGCTCACGACGGCGGCCGACTACAGCCGTTTTTTGCAGGCTTTGCTGCGGGGCCGGGGCCTGAGGCCCGCCACGGCCCGGCTGCTGCTAACGCCCCAGGGCCAGACCCGGCGCTGCGGCCACGCGGTCACGCCCGCTGACGCAACCATTGCCTGGGCCGCCGGCGTGGGCCTGGCCACTACCCGCCGGGGCCTGGCCCAGTGGCAATGGGGCGACAACGGCAACTTCAAAGGGTTTTTCCTGACCCTGCCCGGTCAACAGGAAAGTTTGGTATTCTTGACCAACAGCAGCAACGGCGCTAGGATGACCGAGCAGCTGCTACGGCTCTTCTTCGGCCCTGGCCAGGACCAGGCGCTGCGCTGGTTGGGCGAGTAGGCAAGCTTGAGCGCGCCCCGCAGGGCAGCGGCGGCTCCGGCGGCTGAACGGGGTAGCGCGGACTCTGCGAGTTCGCACGTGGGTCTGGCGGCCTACTTTTATGGACTCATCCTCTACTGCTCGCCGCCCGCAAACCTACCCACCTCCCCATGCGCCAACTCCTTCTGCTCTGCCTGCTGCTGACTGGCCTCCCCGCCCAGGCTCAAGCTCAGACTCAGACTCAGACCCAGACCCAGCAACCCGCCTTCAACGCCGCCCGGCTCGACAGCCTGCTCAACGGGTTGGCGGCCAATAACAAGCTCATGGGCAGCCTGGCCCTGAGCCGCGGCGGGCAGCCGCTCTACAGCCGGGCTTTTGGCTACGCCGACGTGGCGGGCAAAACCGCCGCCACGCCCGCCACCCGCTACCGCATCGGCTCCATCACGAAGGTGTTCACGGCGACCATGATAATGCAACTCGTGGACGAAAAGAAGCTGACGCTGAACGCGCCGCTGGGCCGGTTTTTTCCGCAACTGCCCAACGCGGCCACCATCACCATCGACCAGCTGCTGAGCCACCGCTCCGGGCTGCACAGCTTCACCAACGACCCGGCGTACGCCACCTACCTGACCAAACCCAAAACTCGGGCCGAGCTGCTGGCCATTATCGGCCAGACCAAGCCGGATTTTAAGCCGGGGGCGAAGTACACGTACAGCAATTCGAACTACGCGGTGCTGGGCTTCATCGTGGAAAAACTCGCCATCATGCCCTATGCCCTGGCCGTGCAGCAGCGCATCGTCGGCCGGGCGGGACTGACGAGCACCTATTACGGCGGCAAAATCAACCCCCAGAAGCAGGAGTCGCTCTCGTATGAGCGCACGGCTACCGAGTGGAAGCTCTCGTCCGAAACCGACATGAGCATTCCCGGCGGGGCGGGCGCGCTCGTGTCCACGCCTGCCGACCTGAACCGCTTTCTGGCAGCCCTCTTTGATGGTAAGCTCGTGTCGGCCAACAGCCTGGCGACCATGCGCACCCTGCGCGACGGCTACGGCCAGGGATTGATGGAAGTGCCCTTCGGCACGAAAAAAGGCTTCGGCCACGGCGGCGGCATCGACCAGTTTGCCTCGCGGGCTTATTACTTTCCCGACGAGCAGCTCGCCGTGGCCCTGTGTACCAGCGGGGGCACGTTCTCGCTCAACGACGTGCTCATCGGTGCGCTCAGCCTCGCCTTCAACAAGCCCTACAAAGTACCCAGCTTTGTGGGCAGCCCCAGTGCCAGCACCTATGTGCCCGCCACCGCCGACCTCGACCGCTACGTGGGCACCTACGCCAGCGCCCAGCTGCCGCTCAAAATAAGCTTTACCCGCAAGGGCAGCGTGCTCCGCAGCCAGGCTACCGGCCAGACCGCGTTCGCCCTGGAAGCGATGAGCGCGGGCGTGTTCCGCTTCGAGCCGGCCGGTATCGTGGTCGAGTTCGACGCGGCCAGCTCGGCCAAGCCCAGCTTCACCCTGCGGCAGGGCGGCGGGGTCTTTGTTTTTAAGAAGGAATAGCCGGCCGGCTGCCGTAGCTTGCGGCCCTGGCCTAAAAGGCACCTGCTCATTCGCTGCTTTTGGCCGTTTCTACGCACCAGGCACACCTTTACGTTCTACTTCCTCTCTCATGCATAAATCTTTGCTCCTGCCCGCGCTGCTGCTCAGCGCCGGCCTGGTGGCCGCCCAAACCGCGCCGCCCGGCAAAATCAAAGTCAAAACCAAGTCCGGCCGCGCTGCCGCCGGTGCCGCCGCGCCGGTACCCACTCCACCCGCGCCGCCGGCAGTTGATTGGAGCACGACTTACGCCGCCACCATCACGCCCGAGGCGCTCAAAGCCGACCTGAGCATACTGGCTTCGGACGAGTACGAGGGCCGCGAAACGGGCAAGAAAGGCCAGAAAATGGCCGCCGAATATATCAGCAAAGCGTTTGCGGCTTATGGGCTGGCCGGGCCGGTAAAGGACTCGGACAATCCCTACATCCAGCATTTTACGATGAACCGCACGAGCGTGGACCCGGCATCGGGCATCACCATTAAGGATAAAAAGTACGTGCTGGGGCAGGATTTTTACGTGCTGCAAGCCGGCGAGCTGGCCGCCGGCCCGACCCCGCTCAAACCCACGTTCGCGGGCTACGGCATCGAAACGACGGGCTACGCTGAGCTAACGGCCGCCACCGCTGCCGCCGGCCCGAAAGCCGACCTTGTCATGCTGCTCGGCGAGCCTAAAACCAAAGCCGGCCAGCCCCTGGCGGCCGTGAGCGGGCCGGGCGGCAAACCTAGCCGCTACGGCGCGCCGGGCCTGCCGGGTATGTTTGCCCGCAACGCCGACCTGCGCAAGCTCGCCCCGCGCACTACCATCTTCATCGCCCCCGACGCGGCCGCCTTCGCCCAGGCCCCCAAAGACTACGCCCGTCTGCTCGGCCGCGAACGGCTGACCTTCGCCGACGCGGCGGCTTCGGCCCCCAGCGGCACGACGGCGCTGCTGCTGTCGCCCGCCATGGGCGCGGCCCTGCTCGGCACCAACGCCACGGGCCTGGCCAAGTATGCCACGGCCGTGGGCGCAGCCGGCAAGCCGGTGGCTTCGCCCTTCAAGCCGGTGGCCACGGCCACGGCCCAGGTCATGCTCAAAAAAGAGCCGTTCGTGACCGAAAACGTGCTCGGCTACCTCGAAGGCTCGGACAAGAAGGACGAAGTGCTCGTGCTTTCGGCCCACTACGACCACCTCGGCCTCAAGGACGGCGTGGTGTACAACGGGGCCGACGACGACGGCTCGGGCACAGTGAGCGTGCTGGCCATGGCGCGCGCGTTTACGCAGGCGAAGAAAGAGGGCCACGGACCACGGCGCAGCATTTTATTCCTGGCCAACACGGGCGAGGAAGAGGGTCTGCTCGGCTCGCAGTACTACACCGACCACCCGGTTTTCCCGCTGGCCAACACCGTGACCGACCTTAACATCGACATGGTGGGCCGCGTGGATAGCCTGCACCAGGGCAAGGGCGACTACGTGTATTTGGTGGGTTCCGACAAGCTTTCGCAGGAGCTGCACCTGCTCAGCGAAGCCACCAACACGGTGTACAACCCGATTGCGCTCGACTACAAATACAACGACCCCAACGACCCGGAGCGCATCTACTACCGCTCCGACCACTACAACTTTGCCAAGCACGACATCCCGATTATCTTCTATACCAGCGGGCTGCACCCGCAGTATCACCAGCCCACCGACGACGTAGACCTGATTGACTTCCCGGCCATGGCCCGCCGCGACCACCTCATCTTCCACACCGCCTGGGCCGTGGCCAACCGCGACCAGCGCGTGGCCCTCACGGCCAAATCGGCCGCCCCGGCCTACGCACCCGCCCCCGCCGACCTCGCCCGCTACGCCGGCTCCTACGCCAGCGCTCAGATGCCGATTAAAATCACCGTCACGGCCAAAGGCAGCAGCTTGCAGGCCGAGGCCACCGGCCAACCCGCTTTTGACCTGACGCCAGTCAGCGCCGGGGTGTTCAAGTTCGAGCAGGCCGGCGTCGAGATGACTTTCGACAGCGCCAAGCCCACATTTACGCTGAAGCAGGGCGGCGGGAATTTCGTGTTTACGAAGGAGTAAGGTGGGAGAGTTAAGAGTTAAGAGTTAGGAGTTAAGAGTTAGGAGTTAAGAGTTAAGAGTTAAGAGTTAAAAAGCCCGCCGTGCTGGATTTTGCATGGCGGGCTTTTGCGTGTAAGCTCCCTTAACTCTTAACTCTTAACTCCCAACTCTTAACTCCCAACTCCCAACTCTTAACTCCCAACTCCCAACTCCCAACTCTTAACTCTTAACTCTTAACTCACCACCTCAACGCCGAAAGCTCATCCCCACGAAATACTCCCGGTCCACGGACCGCGTAACGGGCAAATGAGTACCGCAATCAAGCTGCACGTTGTCGCTCACGTCAAATTGCAGGCCCGTGTTCACCGAGCTATACCAGCCGGGCTGGCGCACGTCGCGGTAGCCGACCAGCTCCACGAATGCCTGCAAGAGCTTATTGAACTGGTAATCAGTGGTGAGCGTGGGCGTGTACTGGGTGTAGTGGTGGTTGGTGTCGCGGTCGAAGTAGCGCGTCACGGCCAGCTGCCCGCCGAGGCTGAAATCCTTCGTCACCTGGTACACGACGGGCATGGTCAGGCCCGGCTCGTAGCCGCCGTCGCCGACGAGGCCGCCGCTGGGCAGCTGCACGTAGCCAATCAGCCCGAGCGCCCAGCGGCTGTCGTCGTCGCC
>JANXNW010000229.1 GCA_025353905.1 Hymenobacter sp. | reverse complement strand
GAGCGAAGCGAAGCAATCGCACCCGCTCGGCTCGCCATTCAGCTCGTCCGACGCGCTTAACAGATGCGATTGCTTCGCTTCGCTCGCAATGACCAACTTTTCACCTAATCACCTAATCACCTCCTCACCCAATCACCTCCTTACCCAACCGCCATGCCCTGGGAAATTCTGTTTCTGCCCGCTCTCATTAGTCTTGTCATCGGGTTCCGGCAGGGACTGCGGGCGAGCAAGCGACGCTAGGTTTTTTTGACTGTCCTTATGCAAGCTATTGGAAAACAAGCTGCTGTCTCTATGCCGGCCTCAGCCGCCCAGCCGCCGCTGCGCATCGGCATCGAGGCTCAGCGGCTGCTGCGGCCCCACAAGCACGGCATGGACATCGTGGCCCTGGAGCTGATAAAGCACCTCATGCAGCTCGACCAGGTGAACGAGTATTTTGTGTTCGTAAAGCCCGATACCGACCGGGCGGTGCTACCGGCCGCGCCCAATTTTCACCTCGTGGAAGTGCCAGGCGGCCCGTACCCGTACTGGGAGCAGGTGCTGCTGCCGCGCGCCGCGCGCCGGGCGGGCGTGCAGCTGCTGCACTGCACCAGCAACACGGCCCCGCTGCGGCCGGGCGTACCGCTCGTGCTGACACTGCACGACATCATTTACCTCGAAAAGATGGACTTACGGCGCGGCAGCTGGTACCAGCGGGCGGGCAACCTATACCGGCGCTGGAACGTGCCGCGGGTGGTGCCGCACTGCGCCCGGGTGCTCACGGTGTCGGCCTTCGAGCGCGCCCGTATCGAGCAGCAGTTGCCCGGCCCGGCCCCGGTCGAGGTGGTGTATAACAGCGCCGGGGCGCAATTCCGGCCCATCACCGATGCCGCGGCGCTGGCCGCCGCCCGCGCCCGCTACCGGCTGCCAGCGCGGTTCGTGTTCTTTCTGGCCAACACCGACCCCAAGAAAAACCTGCGCGGGGTGCTTCAGGCGCTGGCGCTGCTGCGGCAGCGCGGGCCGCTGGTGGCCCCGCTCGTGATGCTCGACTACGACGAGGCCGCCCTGCTGACGCTGCTGCGCGAGTTGGGCGCGCCCGAGCTGCGAACTGACATTCACCTCTGCGGCTACGTGCCCAATCAGGAACTGCCGCTGCTCTACAACCTGGCCGAGATTTTTCTGTATCCCTCCCTGCGCGAGAGCTTTGGCATCCCGATTCTGGAGGCGATGGCCTGCGGGGTGCCCGTCATCACGAGCGATACGTCGGCTATGCCCGAAGTGGCCGGCGGGGCCGCCCTGCTCGTGGACCCGCGCCAGCCCGAAGCCCTGGCCGCCGCCATCGCGCACCTGCAAAACGACCCCGCCGAACGGGCCGCCCTCGTCAAGCGCGGGTTCGAGCGCGTGGGTCATTTTTCGTGGCTCGCCACGGCCCGGCAGGTGCGGCGAATTTATGAGGAAGTTATTCATACTGAGTGCTTGAGCTGATGTGACCGCCCTGACGTCACCTCACCCCCCTAGCCCCCCTCTCCAAAAGAGAGGGGGAAACTAGCTCTAGTTCTAGGTCTAAATCAGACGTTGAGCTAAAGACTAGATTTAGAGCTAGTTCCCCCCTCTCTTTTGGAGAGGGGGGCTAGGGGGGTGAGGTGAACGCCAGAACGGCCACGCAAACCCAGCTACTCCCTGCCACCCACTCCCATGTCCCTCACCGCCCGCGTCAAAAACAACCCTCGCCTGAAGCAGCTCGTGCTGCGGCTGATGCTGGTGCCGGGCGAGGCGCGGCCGCGGCTCTGGGTGCGCTGGCTGGTCAATCCGTTCGTGCATCGCTACGGGCGACGGGCGCGGGTGCGGCGGCGCACCCGGCTCGACGTGGTGCCGTTTCAGCCGTTTGAGTTGGGCGACGAGTCTATTGTGGAGGATTTTGCCACGGTCAATAACGGGGTGGGCGGCGTGTTCATCGGGGCGCGGACGCTGGTGGGGCTGGGCAACGTGCTCATCGGCCCGCTCCGCATTGGCAATGACGTAATTATCGCTCAGAACGTAGTGTTTTCGGGCCTTAACCACGGCTACCTCGACGTGAGCCGGCCCATCCGCGACCAGCCCTGCACGACGGCCGAAATCGTGGTCGAGGACGAAGTCTGGATTGGGGCCAACTGCGTCATCACGGCCGGGGTCCGCATCGGTCGCCACGCGGTGGTGGCCGGCGGCAGCGTCGTCACCAAAGACGTGCCCGCCTATACCGTGGTGGCCGGCAACCCCGCCCGGATACTCAAGCGCTACGATTTTGCCACCGGCAACTGGGTGAGGATTAAGGATTAAGGACCCAGGATTAGGGACAGCGAATCAGGATGCTTTGGATGGTCAATGCTCTCATGTCCAAGTTACCCCATCCCCAATCCTGTGTCCTTTGTCCTGTGTCCCTAATCCTAAGTCCTTAATCCTCAAAATGACTAACCAGAACATTATCATCCTGGCGCAGCAGAACTGGGACACGCCCATCGGCACGAACCCGCGCAACATGGCCCTGGAATTTGCCCGCCACAACCGGGTGCTGTACGTGAACATGCCGCTCGACGTGAATACCGTGCTGCGCGAGCGCCGGGAGCCGGGCGTGCGGCAGCGGCTGCGGGTGCTGCTCGGGCAGGAGCCGGGGTTGGTGTCGGTGGCGCCCAACGTGTGGGTCTGCACGACGCGGGTGCTGCTGCTGTCGGCCAACTGGCTGGCTTCACGCGCGGCGTTCGGGGCGCTTAACCGGCTCAATGCCAAGTGGCTGGCCCACGATATTCGGCGGGCGGCGCGGGCCGTGGGGTTTGACTCTTTTTACTTGTTGCAGGACGGGCTTATCTACCCCGGCGTGGAGTTGAAGCGGCAGTTACGACCCCGGCAGTTTATCTACAACCTGCGCGACTACGTGCTGGCCGTGCCTTATTTCCGGCGACACGGGCCGTGGCTCGAAGCGGCCACGATGGCAACGGCCGACCTGGTAACGGCCAACTCAGCCTGGCTGCGCGACTACGCCCGCCCGCACAACCCGCGCAGCTACGACATCGGCCAGGGCTGCGTACTGAGTCAGTACCAGGCCGATACGAACCACCCGCTGCCCGCCGACCTGGCCGCCGTGCCCGGCCCGCGCCTCACCTACACCGGCTACCTGACGGCCATCCGGCTCGATATCGGGCTGTTGCTGCACATCGCCCGGCAGCGGCCCACCTGGCACCTGGTGCTGATTGGCCCCGAGGACGAGGCTTTTCAGCGGAGCGAGCTGCACGGACTACCCAATGTGCATTTCCTCGGCAGCAAGGCTCCCGCCGAGCTAGCCGCTTACTTGCAACACTCGCATGTGTGCATCAACCCCCAAACGCTCAATGATATAACCGTCGGCAACTACCCACTTAAGATTGACGAATACCTGGCTATGGGCCAGCCCGTAGTGGCGACGGCGACCGGGGCGATGACCATGTTCGCCGAGCACGTCTATCTGGCCAGCGGCCTGGCCGAATGGCTCATCCAGCTCGAAACCGCTCTCGCCGACCACGACCCCGCCCGCCGCGCCGCCCGCATCGCCTTCACTCAAACCCACACCTGGGAAGCCAGCGTGGGGCGGCTGTATCGGGCGGTGGCGGAGGGGGATTAGGCCGCTCTGGCGGCACCTCACCCCCCTAGCCCCCCTCTCCAAAAGAGAGGGGGGAACTAGCTCTAGTTCTAGCTCTAGAACAGACGTTGGACTAAAAACTAGAGCTAGTTCCCCCCTCTCTTTTGGAGAGGGGGG
>JANXNW010000225.1 GCA_025353905.1 Hymenobacter sp. | reverse complement strand
ACGACGGGCGGCCCCTGGCTGAATGGGTCCAGGCCCACTGCGGCTGGCGGCTGGAAACGGCCCCTGGCCTGAGCGGCAGCGGCGGCTTTACCCCGCAACCCACCCGCTGGGTCGTCGAGCGTTCCATCAGTTGGCTGCACTGGGACCGGCGCTTAAGCCGCGACTACGAATGCGAAACCAGCAGTGCCGAGGCCTCCTTGTATTTGTCCAGTATTCGACACCTCATTCGAAAATTTTAACAGGCTCTAACTTGTATGCTATTAATTAACAGTGTAATCAAAAAATAAAATGTGATTCATTTTCACAACAAAAGTCAGCGTACATGCTACCCAGAACGCTGGGTACAACCGGGTAACCCAGGACAGCAAAAACTGGCGAACGGTTTTCCCTTGCGCGCTGAGCAGCACGACGTAGCCGCTGATTATAAAAAACAGCTCAACTCCTAAAAACTCGTATTTGGTGATGCGCGCTATACCCAAATACGGGATGGGAATATAGTTACCGATAATATATCCCCGGTAAGTGTATTGGTAGAAAACAACGCTTATCGCCGCAATGAGAGCCTGTTAAGAATTATAGGCAATTGGTAGACAAAAGAAATCAGCCAGGTTACTTCCTTTTCCTCATCCGACCAAAGAGGTACGAAACGGACCTGACTGATTTCCAGGGGCAAGTTATCCAAGAAATACTGCCCGACACGCGCCGCCGCAAGCACTCGCTGCGCCTGATTGTCAACGCGTTGCTTTATATACCCAAGAGCGGCTGCCAGTGGCGGCTCTTGCCGCGCGAGTTTCCATCCTTTCCGCTGGTCTACTACTATTTTCGGCGCTGGCAGGCCGACGGACGCTGGGCCCGGCGCAACCAGGCCCTGGTGCGGCGCCACCGCCAGCGGGCGGCCCCGTCGCGGCAGCCCAGCCCAAGCGCAGCGGTGCTCGACGCCCAATCCATCAAAGGCAGCGAGCGGGGCGTGGTGGACAAAGGCGTTGACGGCCACAAAAAAATTCAGGGTCGCAAGCGCCAACTCCGCGTCGGCACCGGCGGCTTGCTGCTGGCCGCCCGTGTCGGGCCGGCCCACGAAAACGACCGGGTCGGCGGCAAAGCCGCCCTGCAAAACTTGGCCCAGCAGGGAGTTGAGCGCCTTCACCTGGTACTAGCCGGTGCCGGCTGCGACGGCCAGCCCCTGGCCCAGTGGACCCGAGACCACTGCGGCTGGCGCTTGGCAACGGCCCCCGGGCTCACGGGCGTTGGCCGTTTTACCCCCGTGCTCACCCGCTGGGTCGTCGAGCGCTCCATCAGCTGGTTGCAAGTGGACCGACGCTTGAGCCGCGACTACGAATGCGAAACCAGCAGTGCCGAAGCAACGGTCTTTTTATCCAGCATCCGACATCTTATCCGCAAATTTAAACAGGCTCTTAATCGCAGTAAATCAATTTCATAAAACCGGATGGGTAATTTATGCGGCTCGGGTTCCATAAGCTAATACCATAAATTTAAAGATTGGTAACAATAAGAGCCCCGCGCTGCAAGCCGGGTTTTGCAGACTTCTGCAGTAGCCGCCAAGCCAAATCGACAACCGCTCCGAAACTAAGTGTTTCGGCCGTTGCCCCGGTAGTTTTGCTGGCTATCAGGCCACCACGAATACCTCGTTGTACACCGCCGTGATGCCCTCGCGCAGACCAATAGTAGCCTGCCAGCCCATGTCACGCAGGCGTCTTACGTCGAGCAGCTTGCGGGGCGTGCCATCGGGCTTCGACGTATCGAACACGATATTGCCCTGGTAGCCGGTGATGTCGCGCACCAGCTCGGCCAGGGCCCCAATGGTCAGGTCTTCGCCGGTGCCGATGTTGACGGGGGCGGCTCCATCATAGTGCAGTAGCAGGTGCAGGCAGGCATCTGCCAGGTCGTCGACGTGCAGGAACTCGCGGTAGGGCGTGCCCGTGCCCCAGATTTCTACCTCGGGCCGGCCCTGCTCGCGGGCCTCGTGGAACTTGCGCAGCAGCGCCGGCAGCACGTGCGAGTTTTGCAGGTCGTAGTTGTCGCCGGGGCCGTAGAGGTTCGTGGGCATGGCGCTGATGTAGTGGCGGCCGTACTGCGCGCGGTACGCCTCGCACAGCTTCAAACCCGCGATTTTGGCAATGGCGTAGGGCTCGTTTGTCGCCTCCAGGGGCCCCGTGAGCAGGTAGTCCTCCTTGATGGGCTGCGGCGCCAGCTTGGGGTAGATGCACGACGAGCCCAGGAACAGCAGCTTCTGCACGTCGTATAGGTGGCTCTGGCCGATGACGTTGTTCTGAATCAGCAGGTTGTCGTACAGGAAATCGGCCCGATAGGTGTTATTGGCTACGATGCCGCCAACCTTGGCAGCGGCCAGTAGCACGTATTCGGGTCGCTCCTGGGCGAAGAAGGCGGCCACGGCGGCCTGGTCGCGCAGGTCCAGCTCCTGCGAGGTGCGCACCACCAGGTTACGGTACCCCGCCCCTTCTAGGCGGCGCACCAGGGCTGCCCCCACCATACCCCGGTGGCCAGCCACGTATATTTTAGCGTCTTGCTGCATTGATAACAATTATTTAAAGTCCAAAGCCCACCTAATGAAGCCGCAAAGATGCCACCAAACCGCCTCCCCGGTCCGCGCGCTCACTTCGCCCCACGGAAGCGCGTACGCCCCCGGTGCACTCTCCTCCGTAGAGAGGCAGCGAGCTCGGGTCCAATGCCCGGCTGCCTCCCAGCCAGGGCCCTGGCCGGTGCCCCGTGTGGCGCAGGGGCAGCAAAAGAGTAAATCTCCCATCTTCTCCTGAATCGTTGAACGCACCCCTCCCTTTCGAAGAGGGGCTGGGGGTGAGGCGCCCGAGCACAATCCGCCCCAGGCTACCCGACTGACCGTACCCAGGCAACGTTGCCCAACCAGTACCGCAAATCAATTGGCCGTCGTGCTCATCCGGCGCCCGCTCAGCCGAAGCATTTATTCCGCTTCGTTGCGCAAGGTTCGGCTCCCCCCGCACGCTACCGGCGCCGCGCTCGTCCCCGCCGGTGCGAAGCCAGGCGCGGCCCGGGGCCCTACTCGTAAGCGTTGGTGATGACGTGGCCGCCGGCCTGCAGGTAAGCGTCGCGGCGGAACAGCTCCAGGTCGGCCTGCACCATTTCCTTTACCAGGGCCGGCAGGTCGTAGTGAGGTTCCCAGCCGAGCTGGCGCTTGGCTTTGGAGGGGTCGCCGATGAGCAGCTCCACTTCCGTGGGGCGGAAATAGCGCTCGTCGATCTGTACCACGGTGCTGCCCACGGCCAGCTGAAAGTCGGGGTTGTGGCACGCCGTTACCCGGCCTGTTTCGGCTACGCCTTCGCCGCTGAACGCTACCTCCACGCCCAGCTCGGCAAACGCCAGCCGCACAAACTCGCGCACGGTGGTGGTTACGCCCGTGGCGATGACGTAGTCCTCGGGGACATCCTGCTGTAGCATCCGCCACATGGCCTCCACGTAATCTTTGGCATGGCCCCAGTCGCGCTTGGCGTCCAGGTTGCCCAAAAACAGCTTCTGCTGCAGGCCCAGCGCGATGCGCGACGCGGCCCGGGTAATTTTGCGCGTCACGAAAGTTTCGCCGCGCAGCGGGCTTTCGTGGTTGAAAAGGATGCCGTTGCAGGCATACATGCCGTAGGCCTCGCGGTAGTTCACCGTAATCCAGTAGCCGTAGAGCTTGGCCACGGCGTAGGGCGAGCGGGGGTAGAAAGGCGTGGTTTCCGACTGCGGCACCTGCTGCACCAGGCCGTACAGCTCCGAGGTGCTGGCCTGGTAGATGCGGGTTTTGTGGGCCAGGCCCAGGATGCGCACGGCCTCCAGCAGGCGCAGCGTGCCTATTCCGTCCACGTCGGCCGTGTACTCCGGGGTATCGAACGACACCTTCACGTGCGACATGGCCCCGAGGTTATAAATCTCGTCGGGTTGCACCTGCTGCACGATTCGAATTAGGTTGGTCGAGTCGGTGAGGTCGCCGTAGTGCAGCACGAAACGCACGTGCTCTTCGTGCGGGTCCTGGTAAAGTGCGTCGATGCGCTCGGTGTTGATGAGCGACGAGCGGCGTTTGATGCCGTGCACTTCGTAACCCTTATCCAGCAGCAGCTTAACAAGGTAGGCACCGTCCTGGCCGGTGACCCCGGTAACAATCGCACGTTTCATAATTTGTGACATGAAGTTTTACTTATAAGCCGAAACGGTAGCAAGCAGCATACTTTACCAGTGGCTGACGCGGCGGCATTTTAAACGGGAAACTTTTACAAATAACATCAAAAGTAAGGGATGCCGGGTACTGGAACGCATATGTGGTGAGAGCAAACTGGATTTCGCCCTGAAACAGCGCAGGACCAAATCGTGGTACCGCAAGCCGATCAGGCTATTTGGAGGGCCCTGCATCATTACCTGAAAAGGTCTTTTCAGGGCCCTCGGCCGAAGTCACATTTTTCGATGCAGAAGTCGATGCGGGAATGCCCGAGGCAAGCAGTTTAAACTCGTCATAATCCCGGATATAGTCATCTTCACGGTACTCCATGGAAGCGAGGCACATTAACACTGCATTGGCCGAAAACTTGATGGTGCACCAATAGCGGCGCGGAATGTACAAGCCCAGGTGCGGGGCGTCGAGCACGAAGGTCTGCGCCTTGCCGTCGGGTCCTTCAAGCACGAACTCAATCCGGCCGCTGGTGGCAAAAATCAGTTGTTCCAGCTCGTGGTGCGCGTGGTTGCCCCGCACGATCGACTCGGGGGTATGGTACGTCCAGTACACGCGCTGTATTGGGAAGGGCAAAGCATTGTTTTCGCCCACCGAAATGTAGCCCAACTCGGGGGAGCCTATTTTAGAGAACTCTACCAGGTAAGGAATGCGCATACATAAAATATTCGAGGCCTAGCAAATCAATAGCCGGGTGTTATTCGGCGAAGAAGGCCCGCACGGCCCCGGCTACTGCGGCCACGTGTTGTTCGGTCATGCCCGGCCACATGGGCAGGCTCAGGCTGGTGGCGGCCAGCTCTTCGGCCAGCGGAAAAGCCCCGGGCAGGTTCAGGTGCGCGTAGGCCTGCTGCCGGTGGGGCGGTACGGGGTAATGGATCAGCGTGCCGATGCCGGCCGCCGTGAGGTGGTTTTGCAGGGCATCGCGTCGGTTGGTGCGCACCACGTAGAGGTGGTACACGTGCGTGGCCCCGGGTGCCACCGCCGGCGGTACCAAATCACCCAGGCCGGCCAAGTATTGGTTGTAGAGGGCCCCCACCGCCTGACGCTGAGCGGTCCAGCCCGGCAGCTGAGGCAATTTTACGCGCAGCACGGCCGCTTGCAGCTCGTCGAGGCGCGAGTTGTGGCCGATGACCTCGTTGTAGTATTTCTGCTGGGAGCCGTAGTTGCGCAGGGCACGAATTTTTGCGGCTAGGGTTTCATCGTTGGTCGTCACGGCCCCGGCATCGCCCAGGGCCCCCAGGTTTTTGCCGGGGTAAAAGCTCGTACCGTTCACCGCACCGAAGCTGCCGGTAAGCTCCCCTTCCCAGGCCGCACCCTGGGCCTGGGCGTTGTCCTCCACCACCCACAAGCCGTGGCGGCGGGCAACGGCCAGGATGGGGCCCATCTCGCAAGCCTGCCCGTAGAGGTGCACCGGCATGATGCCCTTGGTGCGGGGGGTGATGGCCGCTTCCAGCCGGGCCGGGTCGAGGTTATAGGTGCGGGGGTCGGGCTCAACGGGCACGGGCACGCCGCCCACGAAGGAGACGGCCAGCCACGTGGCAATGTACGTGTTGCTGGGCACGATGACCTCGTCACCGGCCTGCACGCCCAGAGCCTCCAGGGCTAGGTGTAGCGCGTCGAGGCCATTGGCTACGCCAACGGTGTGGGCAACGCGGTTGAAGGCGCTGTACTCCGCTTCAAACGCCTTCACCTGCTCCCCCAGCACGTACCACTGCTTGTCGTATACATCGGCGATAGCCGCCAGTACTTCCGAGCGGATGGGGCCGTGCTGGGGCGAAAAGGACAGGAAGGGAATTATCATAAATGATTTGGGCAAGCAGCAACTGGATGGCAAAAATAGCAGCGCCGCCAGGACCAGCTGCGGTTACCTGCTGCTCATCTGCCCAAGGCCTGTGCCGTC
>JANXNW010000163.1 GCA_025353905.1 Hymenobacter sp. | reverse complement strand
AAAGATAATTTTTTTGGTGCCGCGGCGCGGGTTTTTCAACCAGCCCCGTATATTTGCATCCGCTTCAGACGGAAGTGGCCAGCCAATTGGAGAGATGGGTGAGTGGCTGAAACCAGTAGTTTGCTAAACTGCCGTAGCTCTAAAGGTTACCGGGGGTTCGAATCCCCCTCTCTCCACAGAAAGCCCCGGAAACGCCTGTTTAGGCTGTTTCTGGGGCTTTTTCGTAGCTAAAATGTGGGAATAAGGCGGGCCGGTACGGTTTTTTATTCTAGATGGGGCTAGTAACTAATGGGTTGGCTTGATATGCACGGGGTGGTGGCTGGTGAGGGGTTGCGCATCCAGGTTTCTGCCGTACATTTGTACCATCATGGAGCTCCGGCCATTGGCTCAATGAGATGTATTCGGGGTGTAGCGTAGCCCGGTATCGCGTCTGCTTTGGGAGCAGAAGGTCGTAGGTTCGAATCCTGCCACCCCGACATTTTTTGCCCCGTTTCGACCCCGTAGCTCAGCTGGATAGAGCAACTACCTTCTAAGTAGTCGGTCTTTGGTTCGAATCCAAACGGGGCCACGGTACAAGGCCCTCCCCGTAGCGGGGAGGGCCTTTTGCATTGCGGTGCAATCGAATAAGTAATTCTAAGCCCCCCAAATCAGGGCTTTCGGAAATGAAAATGACCCGCCGGGCAAAACCGCCGCCGCTGTTTTCGGCACTAGTCAACAACTATTCTTATCTTAGAGGCCGAATAGCAGCCTCGCTGCGCAATAATTGGTGGTCGCCGGTTCCTGGTGTCCGCCCTCAGTCGATTCTCTTTTTTTTCTTCCCCACTCTTAACCTCATCAGTTGTCATGAAAAAACAATTACTTTTCCTGGGCTTGCTGGGCCTGGCCAGCCAGGCCCACGCCCAAGGCCCCTGGACCTTGGTCAACAACCCCAACAGCAACATTCTGGGCCAGTACAATGTGCTCGACCTGCACACGCTGTCGCCCACCGTGGCCTGGGGCGTTACCGGGGAGCGGGTAGCGGCGGGGGCACCGGCCGCCATTCCCACCACGTTCATCCGCACGAACAACGCAGCGGGCGACGAGTTCGATTTCAACTCGGTTACGCTGGCCACCGACGGGGCCACGCCAACGCCGCATTCCGCGTCGCTGGGCAACATTTCCGGCATCAATGCCCTCGTTGCCGTGGCGGCAGCCTACCCGACCAGTGTCTTCGTGCAGCCCACCAACCACGCGCTCGACTACGGCGGCGAAATCCGCAAGACGACCAACGGCGGCACCACCTGGGTCAACAAAGCGGCGGGCAAGTTCGTCGGCGAAGGCTCGTTCTGCAACTGGGTGCACATGTTCAACCCCCTGATTGGGGTGTCCCTGGGCGACCCCACTGGCAAAACGGCCACCAACCCCGGCGTTTTTGAGATACTGCGCACCATCGACGGGGGCGAGACCTGGACCCGCCTCCAGGCGGGCTTCCCGGCCCCGCTGCTTGCCGAGTACGGTAATTCCCGGTCCTTTTTCGCCTCCACCTCCACGCCGGGCACGCTGTGGACCGGCCTGGCCTCGCAAAACGCCACCGACCAGGTGCGGGTGCTGAAAACCACGGACTTTGGCGTGACCTGGACGGTTTCGCCGCTCATCCCGAACATTGTCGGGGCGGTCACGCAACTGGCCTTCAAAAGCAACAACCTCGACGGCATCGCCTACGGTTCTACCGTCACGGGCACGGGGGCCAATGCCACGGTTACGGCCATCAACGTGGCCCGCACCAGCAACGGCGGCCTGACCTGGAGCGCCATCACGCCCGTGAACACGCCCACCGGCAGCTTCTTCCGCTTTGCCATCGATGCCGTTGGCGGCACGTACTACAGCACCGGCTCGCGGTTTCCCGTGCCCACGACGCTGGCCCCCGAAGACGGCGGCACCTCCTACAGCACCGACGGCATCAACTGGACCAACATCACCACCCGCGGCGTGCTGAGTGCGCCGGGCTTCTTCCTGAGCATGGACCTGCTGCCCGGCACTGCGGCCAACACCCTGGCCGGCTACGGCGGCCTTTACACCGACACCAACGGCTTTGGCGGGGTGTACAAGTACGCCGGCCCGGCCCAGCCCGTGTTGGCCACCCGCAACGCCGCCCTGCAAAGCGCCCTGAGCGTGTACCCCAACCCCAGCAGCTCGGGCCTGTTCAGCGTGGACCTGGGCTCGGAGCTCAAGGCCGGTGCCCAGCTCCTCGTGTCCGATGCCCTGGGCCGTCAGGTGAAGGCGCAGACGCTCAACGCGGCCGCCGTGGGCTCGCGCAAAATCAACCTGGACCTGAGCGGCGAGAAAGCCGGCATCTACACCCTGCAAATCCGCACGGAAGCCGGCCTGGCCACCCAGAAGATTGTGATTGACTAAACGTGCTTTTGCGCTTGGCAAAAAAGGCCTTTCTCACGCTGAGAAAGGCCTTTTTTTGTGCCGGTCGGCGGCAACTTGCTGCGGCGGCAACCGGCGGGTTTCCGGGGCGTGCCAAAGCAAAAATATCGGGGATAAAAACCGCTAAAATTCCTTAAAAATGGGATTAAATACGTACTTTTGAGTGTTCAGTACCTGGCCGCCCGTGGGGCGGATTTACGTCCAGATTTAACCCCGCCCTCATGAGCGAAACGAAAGAAAAAATGGCGCAGTCGGCCTATTCCGCCGACAGCATTCAGGTCCTCGAAGGGTTGGAGGCCGTGCGCAAGCGGCCCAGCATGTACATCGGCGACACGGGCCTCAAGGGCCTGCACCACCTGGT
>JANXNW010000183.1 GCA_025353905.1 Hymenobacter sp. | reverse complement strand
ACCCGTCAGGTAAACCTCCCCGTAATTTTTCTCGCTGACCGCGTGGCTGATAACCGTGTGCAAGTCCTCCGTGTCGCCGAGGTGGTAGGCGCGCAGCAGGCGGTTCGGTTCGCCGCCGCAGCCGCGATAGTTCCAGGCCAGCGCGTCGAAGCCGGCCGCGTTCATGGCTCGCGCCATGCCCCGCACATAGGGCCGCTCGGAGCTGCCTTCCAGTCCGTGCGAGATGATAGTCAGCCGCTTAGCTGCCCGGTCTGGTTCCACCCGGCTCCAGTCTAGGTCAAGGAAGTCGCCGTCGGGCAGCTCCAGCCGCTCGCGCTCGTAGCGCACCTCCGGCACCTGCCGTAAGGTGCTCGCCGCGATGGTCTGCAAATGCCCATTGGCTAGCCACGGCACCGACTGATAAGCAGAATCAGAAATGAGCGGCATCTTTTTTTAATGATTAGTGTTCAGTGATTAGTGATTAATTTTCAGAGTACGAGAGCTTCTGCGCACCTTCTGCGCCGTCCGCGGTGAAAAAACGCCCGTAATAAACCCCTCACACAAGTTTTTCCATCGCGCTTGCAAATACACTTCTCAGCTACGTACCTTTGCACTCCCAAACGCGAAAACCCCGGCCCTGTGGCCGCTTCAGTTATAGAATCTCTTTTTTGTCATGGCAAATCATAAGTCGGCTATCAAACGCATCCGCTCCAACGAAGCGAAGCGCGTATTAAACCGCTACCAGCACAAGTCTACCCGCACGGCCATCAAAAAGCTGCGCAGCCTGACCGAGAAAACCGCCGCCGAGGAGCTGTTGCGCAAGGTAAGCTCGATGCTCGACCGCCTGGCCAAAAAGAACATCATCCACAAAAACAAAGCTGCTAATAACAAAAGCAAGCTGACAAAGCTCGTCAACGCGCTTTAGCGCGAGACGAGTTTAGCGGGGCCGGACTTTGCCGCCCCACCGTTCGGTCCCGCGCTTCTTAACCAAACAGCCCCGCCCTTTGAAAGGCGGGGCTGTTTGCATTCTAGCATCTGCGGTCTAGCAGACGCTCACCTTCACCATGTTGGCGTGGCCGCGCTCGCCAATCGGCATCGAGCCGGTGGTGATGAATACGTCGCCCTCCTTCAAATGGCCCGTGGTCTGCAGGATGTAGCGCGTGTCGGCGATGGTGCTGTCGGTGCTGTTGAAGCGGTCGTAGTAGAAGCCGCGCACGCCCCAGACGAGGCTCAGCACGGTGAGCAGCGGGCGATTGTCGGTGAAGATGAAGATGGCAGCCGACGGGCGGTACTTGGCCAGCTGAAAGGCCGTGTAGCCACGGTGAGTCATGCCGGTGATGACTTTCGCACCCGTATTTTTGGCCAGGTGGCAGGCGGCCGACAGCACCGAATCGACCATGAAAGTGGACGCGGCCGGGTCCACGGGCCACCACTTGTGGAAGTTCTTGGGGCTTTGATTTTCCACGCTCAGGATGGTGCCCACCATCGAGCGGATGACTTCGGCGGGGTACTGACCGACGGCGGTTTCGGCCGAGAGCATAACGGCATCGGTGCCGTCGAGCACGGCGTTGGCCACGTCGCTGGTTTCGGCGCGGGTGGGCCGCGGGGCCGTTATCATGCTCTCCATCATCTGGGTGGCCACGATGACGGGCTTGCCGGCGCGGTTGCACTTCTCGATAATCATTTTCTGGGCCATCGGCACTTCCTCCATCTTCACTTCCACGCCGAGGTCGCCGCGGGCCACCATCACGGCATCGGTCAGGGCGATGATTTCGTCGATGTTGCGCAACCCGTCGGGCGTTTCGATTTTGGCGATGACGCGGGCCGTCTTGCCCGATTCGGCAATCAGGTTTTTGATGAAGCGAATGTCGTCGGCCTTGCGGGCGAAGCTCAACGCCACCCAGTCCACGTCGTTGGCCAGGCCGAACTTCAGGTCCTCAATGTCCTTCTCCGTCATGCTCGGGGCCGACACCTCGGAGTCGGGTAGGTTGATGCCCTTGCGCGGCTTGACAAGGCCGCCGTAAATGACTTCCACGTCCACTTCCTGGTCGCGGTCGGTGGCCAGCACCCGCAGCTCAATCTTACCGTCATCAATCAGAATCTGGTCGCCGGGCTTCACGTCGCGCGCCAGGCCGAGGTAAATCGTGCTCAGGCGGGTGGCGGTGCTGATTTCCTTCTCGCCGCACACGAGCTTGATTTTATCGCCGGCCTTGATTTCGACGCCGCCGCCCTCAACTTCGCCGAGGCGAATTTTCGGCCCCTGCAAGTCTTGCAGCAAGCCCACGTTGGTGCGTAAATCTTTGTTGAGCCGCCGCACGGTGTTAATCACGTCGAGGTGCTGCTCGTGCTCACCGTGCGAGAAATTGAGCCGAAACACGTCCACGCCCTCGCGGATGAGCATGCCGAGCCGCTCGTAGGTGTTGGACGCGGGGCCGACCGTGGCGATGATTTTGGTCTTGTTGAAGGAAGTGGGGACGGGCGTCATGTGGTTTCAATTAGCAATGAGCAATTATCAAGGAGCAATTCATTTTAGCGGCCTCTTCTGTCATTGCGAACGTGTTATGAAGGGCATACTCGCCCTGACGGACAGGGCCAACCGGGCAGTCAAAAAATCAGATTCTCGCGGTATTTCAATTCGGTCGGGGCAAACTCGCTGGCGTACTGCACTACGGGCAACGCGGTGAGGCGGTCGAGCAGCTCGGTGCCGGTCAGCTCGTCGGTGCCGCCCTGCACGTGCAGCAGGTAGTCGTATTCGCGGATGTCGGGGGCCAGAAACGGCTTGGTGAGGGGGCTGGGCGCGGCGGCGCGGTTGCGCAGCAGGCGCAGGGCCAGGGTTTCGCCGGTGTGGAGGTAGTAGCTGAAGGCCAGCGCGCCCTGCTGCACCAGGTTGAGGATAAAGTCGGGCTGGCGGATGAGGCGCAGGCGCAGGCTCCGGTTCAGGTGCCAGGCCAGGGTGTAGTCGCGGGTACTCGAAACCAACCCGAACAGAGCGTAATCGCAGTCGTCGTCGGCCTCCAGGGTCAGGATTTTCATGGGTCGGCAACGGGGGCGGCCGCAACAGCAGCTACGACAGCGGCAACGGAATCAGGGGGAGGGGGCAAAGCTACGTTGCCCGTGCGGGCGGCGAAAGGCGAAGGCGCGCGAACGAGCGCGCTCATCGAAGACGCTGGCGCGGGGCAGTTGAGAAAAGTGGCGTTACTTTGCGGGCAAGTTTCCCCTTTAATCCCGACTGCAATGTCTGAAATCGCCGAAAAAGTAAAAGCCATCATCATCGATAAGCTGGGTGTCGAAGCCTCGGAAGTAACCCCGGAAGCCAGCTTCACCAACGACCTCGGGGCCGACTCGCTCGATACCGTGGAGCTGATTATGGAGTTTGAGAAAGAATTCAACGTCAGCATTCCCGACGACCAGGCCGAAAATATCCAGACCGTAGGCCAGGCCGTGAGCTACCTCGAAGAGCACGCTAAATAAAGACCGCAGATTGGCTTCGCCGAACTTCGTTTCAAACGGATTTAGCGGATTGAACGGATGACGCCGCTAAATCGGCTGGCTTACTCTTTTGGCTGGTTGGGTTTCCGACGTTCGTTTTTTATGCCTGAACCGGCCGGCTCGCCGCTGGCCGGTTTTGTGGTTTTTTCCTTCTTCTGAATTCCCGCTTTTTTCTCGCCGCCGCCCGGCCGATACCTGCCTATGTCCGCCATCAGACGCGTCGTCGTAACCGGCCTCGGGGCCATCACGCCCCTCGGCAACACCGCTCCGGCTTACTGGGAAGGCTTGAAAAGCGGCGTGAGCGGGGCCGCGCCCATCACCCGCTTCGACGCGGCGAAATTCAAAACCCACTTCGCCTGCGAGATTAAGAACTACTCGCCCGACGATTATTTCGACCGCAAGGAAGGGCGTAAGATGGACCCGTTCACCCAGTTCGCCGTGATTGCGGCGGACGAGGCCATCGCCGACGCGGGCTTGCTGAACGGGGGCGTGGACCGCGACCGGGTAGGCGTCATCTGGGGGTCAGGCATCGGCGGGCTGCGCACGTTTCACGAAGAGTCGGTGCAGTTCGGGCGCTCCGACGGCACCCCGCGCTACAACCCGTTCTTCATCCCGAAAATGATTTCCGACTCGGCTTCGGGCAACATCTCCATCAAAAACCGCTTTCGGGGGCCGAACTTCATCACGACCTCGGCCTGCGCCTCGTCGAGCGATGCCATTTTCATGGCCTACAACGCCATCCGGTTGGGCATGGCCGATGCCATCGTGACGGGCGGCTCCGAAGCGGCCATCACCGAGCCGGGCGTGGGCGGCTTCACGGCGATGAAGGCCATGAGTGAGCGCAACGATGACCCGGCCGGCGCGTCGCGGCCTTACGACCGCGACCGCGACGGCTTCGTGCTGGGTGAAGGCTCTGGGGCGCTCGTGCTCGAAGATTACGAACACGCTAAAGCTCGCGGGGCGAAAATTTACGCCGAGCTGATTGGCGGCGGTATGTCGTCGGATGCCTACCACATCACGGCCCCCGACCCCACTGGCGGCGGCGTGACGCTGATGCTGCGCAACGCGCTGCGCGATGCCGGCATCGGCCCCGGCGAGGTGGACTACATCAACACCCACGGCACGAGCACCCCGCTCGGCGACGGGGCCGAGCTGAAAGCCATCGAGGAAGTGTTCGGAGAGCACGCGCTGCAGCTCAACATCTCGTCTACAAAGAGCATGACCGGGCACCTGCTCGGCGGGGCCGGCGGGGTTGAGGCCGTGGCCTGCCTGCTGGCCATGCAGCACGGCCTCGTGCCGCCCACCATCAACTTCCACACCCCCGACCCCACCATCAACCCCGCCCTGAACCTCACGCCCAACGTGGCCCAGGCCCGCGACGTGCGCGTGGCCATGAGCAACACGTTTGGGTTCGGCGGGCACAATACGGCGGTGATATTTCGGAAAATTTAGCTGTTGGCTGTTAGCTATTGGCTTATGGCTTTTTTCGAATGAAAATGGAAGCTAACAGCTATCAGCTATCAGCCAACGGCCAGTAACTAATGCCCTTACCCCTATTTGGCTTATTCCGCCGCCTCATCGGCTCCGACCGGCAGTTTCGGCAGGCGGTGGCGACGGTTATCGGGCAGGAGCCGGACAATGCCCAGCTGTATCGGCTCGCGTTTACGCACTCGTCGCTGGTGCGGGCCGAGCCGGGGGCGGGCCGCCACCAAAGCAATGAGCGGCTGGAGTTTCTGGGCGATGCCATCCTGGGCGCGGTCGTGGCCGAGTACCTGTTTCAGAAGTACCCGTATGAGCAAGAGGGGTTTCTGACCGAAACCCGCTCGCGCATCGTAAACCGAGAAAGCCTGAACGCGCTGGCCCTGAAGCTGGGCCTCGACCAGCTCGTGCAACTCGACGCGACGCAGAGCCGGGTGGCCCGCTCGCGCTCGGTGAACGGCAACGCGCTGGAAGCGCTCGTCGGGGCCGTGTACCTGGATTTGGGGTATAAAGCAGCCCGTAGGTTCGTGCTCCGGGGCTTGATTAAGCCGTTCGTAGACGTGAACAAACTCACCACGACGACTTCCAACTACAAGAGCAAGCTCATCGAGTGGGCCCAGCGCCAGGGCAAGGCCCTGCGCTACGACCTCAGAGGCGAGCCGCGACCCGGCGGCGCGATGGAATTCACGGCCACCGTGCTGCTGGACGACGAGGTGGTGGCGACGGGCATGGGCCTGAATAAAAAGCAAGCCGAGCAGCTGGCCGCCGAGCGGGCGTTGGCGGCGTTAGGGGTGTAACGCCAAGCTCCTGCTTGGTGAATGAGCGGCGGGCTTTTCAACTAGGCTCGCCGCTCGTTCACCAAGCAGGAGCTTGGCGTTACAACTCAGTCTATTGATTCTAGAGGAACAAGCATGTCATACTCCACTTGCTTGAGCTTTCCACCCGAGAAACGGAAGGTCAGTTGCAGGAAGTTTTCCTCGCCATCGCGCACCACGTACGTATCGTGCCCGGGTTGGAGGCGGAGAGTGCGACAAAACACGTCCTGGGCCACGCCAACCCGCATTCCAGCGAAGCTGACTTTAGTGGATGAGAACTTGCCGCCGAGCAGCATGGCCTTGTAGCGATTTTTGGAAAATTGAAGCTGGTCGGCGGCGGTGCTCACGCGCAACAACGAGTCTTGGAGGCCCGGCTCGTGCCGATTGCGGCTGACGCGAACCAGCTTCAGGTCGGGTCGGTAGCGTCGAAACAATTCATTCGCTTCATCTAGCGATAAGTCGGCGATGAGTTTCGTAAACAAAGCGGCCCGGTTGGCGATGACCAACGGCGGCTTGCGGCTCTGGGCGGCTCCCGACAGCGCAAACAGGCAAAAGCAAACAAGCAGTGATGGAAGTCGCTTTTTCATGCACGTTTAGCGTTTAAGAACGGTCGCCAAATGGAACGTTTCAACTCAGAAAAATACCCATGCGCCTTGCCGGAGCTGCCCTCAACCAAACCCCGCTCGATTGGGACAATAACCTGCGCAACATCCAGACGGCCATCGAGCAGGCCAAGGCGCAAGGCGTAGAATTGCTCTGCCTGCCGGAGCTGTGCCTGACGGGCTACGGCTGCGAGGACTTGTTTCTGAGCGAGTGGTTGCCGGCGGCGGCGCTGCTGCATCTGCAAACCATCCGGCCCTGGACCCAGGGGATTTGCGTGGTCGTCGGGCTGCCGGTGCGGCTGCTGGGGCGCACCTACAACACGGCGGCGGTGCTGCGCGACGGCGAGATTCTGGGCTTCGCGGCCAAGCAGTTTCTGGCCAACGACGGCGTGCACTACGAGCCGCGCTTTTTCGCGCCCTGGCCGGCGGGGACGACGACTACGGTGGAGTTCGCGGGCGAAAGCTGGGCGCTGGGCGACCTGGTATTTGAGCATCGGAGCGTGCGCTTCGGGTTTGAGATTTGCGAGGATGCCTGGCGGCCCGACGACGTGCGGCCCGCCTGCCGGCTGCGCGGGCGGGTGGATTTGATTGTGAATCCGTCGGCCAGCCACTTCGCCATGAGCAAAACGGACCTGCGCTATAAGCTGGTGCTCAACGCGTCGCGCAACTTCGCCTGCACCTACCTCTACGCCAACCTGCTCGGCAACGAGGCCGGCCGCATCATCTACGACGGCGAGATTCTGGTGGCCCGCAACGGGCACCTGCTGCGGCGCAATCAGCTGCTGAGCTTTCGGGAAGTGGATATGGAGTGGGTAGACGTGGATTTCAGCGCCGACTTGCCGCTGGCCGAAACCCTCGTGGCCCTGCCCGAGCCGGACGAATACAAGGAGCTGAATCAGGCCATGAGCCTGGGCTTGTTCGACTATTTGCGCAAAGCAAAAAGCCGGGGCTTCGTGCTGAGCCTCAGCGGCGGGGCCGACTCGTGCTTCTGCGCCGTGGGCGTGGCCGAAATGGTGCGCCTGGGCGTGGCCGAGCTGGGCGTGGCCGAATTCAAGCGCCGCAGCGGCGCGTTTGAGGCAGCCAAGATGGCCGTCGTGCAAACGGGCGCGGGCGGCCAGGGAAGAGTTAAGAGTGAAGAGTTAGGAGTTAAGAGTTACGCTGAAGGCTCTGACGAATCTGACGTTTCAACTCTTAACTCTCAACTCTTAACTCTTAACTCCTTAGTAAACCACCTGCTCACCTGCGCCTACCAGGGCACGGTCAATTCCTCGGACGACACCTTTCACTCTGCCCAGGAGCTGGCCGACAGCCTTGGGGCGCGGTTTTTCGACTGGACGATTGACGAAGAGGTCGAAGGCTACGTCGCCAAAATCGAGGGCGCGCTGGGCCGGCAATTGACCTGGCAAACCGACGACCTGGCCCTGCAAAATATCCAGGCTCGGGTGCGCGCCCCTGGCATCTGGCTGCTGGCCAACGTGCAGAACTGCCTGCTGCTCACGACTTCCAACCGCTCGGAAGCCAGCGTGGGCTACTGCACGATGGACGGCGACACGGCCGGCTCCATCTCGCCCATCGCGGGCGTGGACAAGGCGTTCGTGAAGCAGTGGCTGCGCTGGGCTGAAACCGAGCTGGGCTACCGCGCCCTGCGCCACGTAAACGCGCTGCAACCCACGGCCGAGCTGCGCCCGCTGGCCGACCAGCAGACCGACGAGCGCGACCTGATGCCGTACCCGCTGCTCAACCGCATTGAGCGGCTCGCTTTCTACGACCGACTCAGCCCTAGCCAGGTGCTCGCTCAGCTCGACCAGGAAGCCACCGGCTTCGACCACGAGCAGCTGAAGGCCTACGTGCGGCGCTTCTACCAGCTCTGGAGCCGCAACCAGTGGAAGCGCGAGCGTTACGCGCCGAGCTTCCACCTCGACGATTACAACGTGGACCCGCGCTCCTGGCTGCGGTTTCCAATTTTGAGCGGCGGGTTTCAGCAGGAGCTGGCGGCGCTGTAGAACGCAGCCTGTGCGAGTCTGCGCGTGGGACGCAGCCTGTGCTGCGTTCTACCTTTGCCGGCATGACCGGCCCGCTCGCTTTTATTACCTGGAACCCCTCGCCCATCATCGCCGAAATCGGCCCCGTGCTCTTGCGCTGGTACGGGGTGCTGTTTGCGCTGGGCTTCATTATCGGCTCGTTCGTGCTGCCGCGCATCTTCCAGAAGGAAAAAGTCAGCCCGGCCTGGGTCGATGTGCTCACGCTCTACATGGTGGTGGGCACGGTGCTCGGGGCGCGGCTGGGCCATGTGTTTTTCTACGATTGGGCCAGCTACCGGGAACATCCGCTGGAAATCCTCAAAATCTGGCACGGTGGGCTGGCTTCGCACGGGGCCACGATTGCCATTCCGCTGGCTTGTTACTTGTTCAGCCGCCGCAATAAGTTCGACTATATCTGGGTGCTCGACCGCATCGTGATTACGGTGGCCATCGGCGGGGCCTGCATCCGGCTGGGCAACCTGATGAACTCCGAAATCGGGGGCAAGCCGACCGACGTACCCTGGGCGTTCGTGTTTCCGCGCGACACGGAGCACCTGCAAGTCACCCGGCCCGACCAGCCCGTGCCGGCCGGCTCAGTGGCCGTGCAGCGCACCAAAGTAACCGGCCAGGAGGAGCCGACCTACACCCTCACGCCCGTGAGCGGCCTCGTAGCCGCCGGCACCGAAATAGCCGTGCCGCGCCACCCAACCCAGATTTACGAGTCACTATTCTGCGTTTTTCTGCTGATACTGATTTACGGGCTGTGGAATAAATACCGCGAGCGAACCCCGCGCGGGCTGCTGCTCGGGCTGTTCATGGCGCTGCTGTTCTCGTTTCGCCTCGGGGTCGAGTTTTTGAAGGAAAATCAGGTGAGCCAGGAGGGCGGCCTCATCGCCCAATACCACCTCAATATCGGGCAGCTGCTGAGCATCCCGTTCATCCTGATTGGGTTATGGTTGGTGCTGCGCGCCGGCAAAGACCCCAAAAACCCGTATGGCTATGCCCCGCGCGATTTGGCCGAGGCCGAAGTGGTGAAGGCGTAGCGCGGGTCTCCAACCCGCACCCAGCAGTGACGGCAAGCAGCGCTTCGCCCGCGTCGCTCTGAAGCGGGTCGGAGACCCGCGCTACAGCCCTAGCTCATACAAGGTGCCTTCCTCGGTGCTGATGAGCAGCGTCCGCGCGTCCTTGAACGCGACTCCCTCCGTTTGGCCGGCTCCTTCGAGGCCCACGCGGCGCGGGGTGGCGCGCAGCAGCTCTTCCCAAGAATTACCATCCAACACGAACAGCTCTTGCCGGGCCAACAGCACGAGGCGGCGGCCGTCGGGCGAGAGGGCGGCGTCGGTTACCTCGCCGGGCAACGCGATTTTGGCTACCAGCTTCGCCACGTAGGTGCCGGGCTGGTCGGGCACGGTATAAACTTTGCACGTCGCTTGCTGGCCCCGGTCTTTGGTGAACAGATACACTTGCCCGCCGTGCCAGAGGCTGGCTTCGCAGTCGAAATTACGCTGCTTCTTGGCGGGCGGAAACTCAGTCTGGTCGGGGTACGAAAATTTGATTTTCTCCACCAGTGCCGGGTTTTCGGGCCGAAACTTTATAATAGCCAGGTTCTGACGGTCAGCGTCGTTGTTGCCGCAGTCTCCGAGGTAGTAGTTGCCGGCCCCGTCGCGGCTCAGGCTTTCCCAGTCGTGGTTTTTGGCCCCCAGCGTAAACTGCCCCAGCTGCCGCCCGACGGCATCGACCCGAAAAATAGCCGGGGCCTGCCCGCCATCGCCAAACGTGAAAAACGTGCCCGCTTGCGGAGCCGGACACAGGCCGGAGCTTTCGAGGATGCCCGCCGCCAGGGTGCCCACGCGGCGCGTGGTGGTGGACGCGGGCGCGCCCGGCGCGGTTTGGGCGGGGGCCAGTTGTTGGTCGGGTTGGCCCGATTGGTCGGGAGCGGGCGAGCAGGCGGCTGTGAGCAGGGCCGCCAGCCACAGGGGATGCAGAGTCGTCATAGAGCGCTTTGTACGCGACATGGGACGTGGGGGCTAGATGAGTTTACGAAAAAAGCTCCTGACCACGCAGTCAGGAGCTTTTACAAAATCTGCTTCTTGATTTTCTTAGTGCTACCGACGTTTCAGCACGTAATAAGTAGGATTGCTCACCACTTGCTGCATGGATTTTCCATTGAAACTTACGATAGGCACGGTATGACCACCCGTGGAGGTATTGGTAGGGTCTCGCCGAATATCAAGCCCAAGAGTGTCAGTCTTGCCACGGAAGAAGAGATAAAATGTTTTGATGTTAGCTGCCTCACTTTTGTCAGCCATGTAGCTACCATTCATCACGTACGCGATGGCTGCGCCGGTTGAGCTGGCAACCGGGTAGCTCACAGTTGGGCTATTAGTCAGTTGGCCATTTTCCAGGTAAGAGACACTCACGCCATCCGTTCCGGCAGTCGTCAAAGATTGACCTTTATTGTCAGCGATAACATAAAAAAAAAGTGGCATGGTAGTGTTACAATTTCCCGTTTGGCAGGGGTACGAACCAGGGTCGGGGTCCTGGTTCTTGCAGCTCAGCGTGAGCAGCAAGGTAAGTGCGTACGCGAGGAAGGGTATGGTTTTCATAATCAGTAGCAGGATTAAGGACGAATA
Source organism: Hymenobacter sp. (assembly GCA_025353905.1). GTDB lineage: Bacteria > Bacteroidota > Bacteroidia > Cytophagales > Hymenobacteraceae > Hymenobacter. Next base: position 7,105 of record JANXNW010000183.1, on the reverse strand, counting down.
TTGACAATCATACCTTTCGAATACTGAAAGTTCAGGTTTGCTCCCTGAATGTTCCAGTTGTTGGCGCTAAACCAGCCCGCGTAATCGCCGCCGTAGCCCACGGTGGACCCTACTTCGTGCCACCCCCAATTCATATGCAAGGATTGGTAGCAAACGCCCGCCTGACCATTCGTCGGCGGGTCGAAATTATAACAGTCAGTCTGTACGCCATCCGCAACCCAGCAATGTCCGTCGGACCCGTCAGAACCATTGTAGCCCGACAGAATGACCAGCCGTGAGGTTTGTAGTTCGCTTACCACCGTGTTGAAGTCATAATTCGCGAAGGTGGAGTAGCGATATCCAAAACGCGGATTACGAAAGCCCATTGTCCCGCCAAGAACGCTTCCCCCAGCGGCTTCCGAGGGGTAAGCTCCCGTGGAAGTAGGCGTGTAAACAACCCGGGCGAGGGATAATGAAATGTCCCGCATCAGCCGCTGCACCTCGGCATCACCTCGGTCGGTGGGCATCGCGGCCCAGTTATAAGTGGTCGGGTAGCGATAGTACGCCATCACCTGAGCCACGGCCGTCATGACGCAACCCGATGGGGTATGGGTGTTACAATAAGCCCCGGCCGGAAACAACTCATTGTAGGTACAGCCCTGCCCCCAGGTAACGGGCAGGTACGGCCCAATAACGGTTTGGGTGTAGGGCGGCGGTGGCACAACGGGGGGGGCCAGGCGGTTAGGACTGACTGTCGGCTGACCTGTGGCGTTACCCTCGGCAGACAAGCTTTGCCGGTGCAGGTCATTGGGGTTAAGTGCGGCTTGCCACTCACGCCGAATAATATCGTTGGCGGCGGGCGTGGTGGCAGCTTTGGCATCTACCACGGTAAGGGCCATTTTTTGCTCCCACAGCAGCAGGCCACCCGGTTTGTTGGTATTGGCGTAACCGCTCGTGGTTGAGTAAGCCAACACCGGTAGCAAGTGGCGGTCAGCGGGAATAATGCTGAAACCTCCTTCCCGGTAATTAAACACGTAGAGCGCCGGCTGCTGCCCAACATTCAGTACAAAATGGCCACTCACTGTTTTGAGTTTAGCCGTAGTCGGGGCCACGTTCGTGTTGGATAGGTGTTCGGCTACCTGCTGGGCTTGCTCAAGCGACACGCCGTAGGGGTCTTGCGGCACGAGGGCTCGTTGCTCGCAAGCCGACAACCCAAGACATATCATCAGCACTGGACCAGCCAGAATGCCTAGCCGTTGTGCGGGGGGGGGGGGGGAGAATTTTTCATAAAACCTGGGGTAAAACGTGTGCATCAAATATAGTATAAAAATTCTAATACACAAGTCGGGGTGACAGATAGCAGGTTTCACAGCTGACTTTTAGTAACCGCTCTCCAAGAGATTTTTCATTTCACTGATAATGAAACCATAACCCTACGACAACGACCGCCGGCCGGCCAGCTACGTACCATTGCGGCATGAAGAGTTGCTTCGCCAAACCTGGTCGGGCAGCGCGCGCGGGTGGCTTCGGGGCCACGCTGCTGCCGGGGCTGCTGGCCGCTTTTTGGCTGTTGGCGGCCGGCGGGGCTTCCGCCCAAAATCCGGCCCAAAACACTCAGCAAGCAGCTCAGAACGCGGCCTCACCAACACTTCCAACTCCACTGGCTTCGCCCGATTCGGCCAACGTGGTGCTGGTGACACTCGACGGGGTGCGCTGGCAGGAAGTATTTGGTGGGGCCGACCCGGCGCGGCTGCCGCGTCGGCTGCGGGCCAGACTGCCGGCCACGGCGGCGGCGCGGCGGCGGGCGCTGCTGCCGTTTTTGTGGGACAGCGTGGCCGGACGAGAGCCGAGCAGGCGCGGGCAGCTGCTCGGCAACCGCGCCCTGGGCAGCCGCCTCGACGTGCGCAACCGCAGCCGCCTCTCCTACCCCGGCTACAACGAGCTGCTGAGCGGCGCGCCCGACGATGCGCATCTGCTCAACAACCGCGCGCCGCTCAACCCCAACGAAACCGTGCTCGAAGCTGCCAACCGCGCCCCTGGCCTGGCCGGGCGGGTGGCCGCGTTCAGCACCTGGGCCGCGTTCGGCCGCATTCTGAACCCTGCCTGTAGCGGCCTGCTCGTCGATGCCGGCCGGCCCGACGGCCACGAGCGGGCCGACTCGCTGACCTGGCTCGCCGCCCGCGCCTACCTGGCCCGCGCCCGGCCGCGAGTGTTGTTTGTAGCCTTTGGCAACACCGACACCGAGGCCCACCTCGGCCATTACGCCGGCTACCTGGCCGCCGCCCACGCCGCCGACCGCTACCTGGCCCAGCTCTGGGCCTATCTGCAAAGCCAGCCGCAATACCGGGGCCGCACCACGCTGCTCGTCACCACCGACCACGGTCGGGGCCGCAGCTGGGCCTGGAGCCAGCACGGCCGCTGGCTGCCCGGCTCAGGCCAGACCTGGCTGGCCGCGCTGGGACCGGGCATCGCCCCGACCGGCGAGGCGGGCGCGCCCTCCCAACACTTTCAGGGAGAATTAGACGGCTTGGTAGCCCGCTGTCTGGGGCTGGATTTTCCGGCCGCCGCGCCCGTGCTGGCGGTTGGTAAATCAGTGATTGAGTAACTGAGTGATTGAACTCAGCAAACCGAACCGGTCATTCATTCGCTCATTCGCTCATTCACTCCCGGCACGGGGTCATAGCCGGAGCCGCCCCAGGGGTGGCAGCGGCCGATGCGGCGTAGCGCCAGCCGGCCGCCGCGCCAGGCTCCGTAGCGCGTGATGGCCTCGGTCGCGTAGGCCGAGCAAGTGGGCGCGAAGCGGCAGCTCGGCGGCGTGAGCGGCGAAATAAAGAGCTGGTAGAAGCGCACCAGTAGCAGCAGGAGGCGACGCATGGTTTGTTGTTTGTTGTTTGTTGTTTTTTGGGCACGGGATAGCGCGAAGTCTCGCAAAGCCAAAATGACGCTACCTTGTAAGTTTCAAACAACAAACAACAAACCTCACAGCTTCCCGCACAACCGCCGCGCGGCCGTAGCCGTGCCGCGCGCTACGCAGGCGGCCAAAGGCGCGGCCTCCATCCAGGCGGTGAGGAAGCCGGCCCAGAAGGCATCGCCCGCGCCGGTCGCGTCCAGCACGTCGGCCTCGGCGAGCGGGGCGGCGGGCGCGTGCTGCCAGGGGCCGGTGGCGGCCCGAAACCAGACTCCCGCCGCCCCGCACGTCAGGCAAAGTGCCCGCACGGGGACGTCGGCCAGGAAAGCCTTGGCCGCGTCGGCTTCGGGGGCTACGCCGGCGAAACGGGTCACGTCGTCGAGGCTGAGCTTGAGCAAGGGGCGGTGCGTGAGCAGCTGCCGCCACACGGCCTGCCCGTTGTCATTGCGCCGCCAGATGGGGGCGGCGTAGTTCCAGTCGGCCGACACGGCAATGCCCTGAGCTGTAGCCAGGCGCAGGGCCGCCAGAATGTGTTGCTGGGCGGGCGGACGGCTCAGGGCGAAGGCAGTGGTATGCACCACCGTGGCCTCGGCGATGAGGGCCGGCGCGATGGGCGGCAGGTAGCGGTCGGCGCTCCGATACGGGATGAAGCTGGGCATACCGCGCGAGCGCCCCACCACGATGAGGCTCGTAGCGCGGTCGGGCAGGCGATGCACGTGGGCCGTGTCGAGGCCCGCCGCCACGAGGCTGCGCAGCAATAAATCGCCGAGGCCGTCCTGCCCCACGGCAGCCACCAGCCGGGCCTTCCCACCGCTGAGCCGCACAAAGCGGCACAAGTTGGCAGGACTGCCACCCGGCACGGCGTGCAGGGTCGAAGCCTGGGCCAGGTCGTCCACGAAGTCGGTCGTGAGCAAATCGAGCAAAGCTTCGCCGATGGCCAGCAGGCCGCCGGTGGCCGGCGCAGCGGGGGGCAAAGCAGGGGAGTCAGGAGCGACGAGGGCCATGAGCTGAGTCAATAAAACGCTACCTGATTAAATACCGCCCTTCGGCATACGCCCCCGCCAACAGCTGCCCGGCGGCGCTCCAGGTGCAGTACGGCACCCCAATGGGCTGCTGAGTTTGGCCGTGCAGGTTTTCGTAAAAGCCCCAGGTGGCCGCGTCAAGCAGGTTCGGACGATTGGCGACAGCCAGGCGCTGGCGCAGGTCGGCGGCGAGCGCGGCGGCTCCGTGCTGGGCGAGGGCGGCGGCGAGCCAGCCGTTCCAGACCGGCCAACTGCCACCGTTGTGAAACTCGCCGGGGTGGTTGCGGAACTCGTAGGCGTAGTTATCGGCCAGCTCGGCCATGAGCGGGTCTTGGGGGCCGATGGCGGGGTCAAACGCGGGCAGCAGGCCGGGCGTGGTCGCCAGCCGCTGCCGCAGCGTATCGACCAGCGCCGCCCGCTGCCGCGCATCGCCCAACTCTAGCAGCAAGGCCAGCGCGTTGGCCGCCAAATCGAATTGCCGATACACCCGCGCCGGGTTGAAGCCCATGAGCCAGTGGCCCCTGGGCGCGGCGCGCAGCTGATGGGCCAGCGCGGGCGAATACAGCGTGGCCGGGTCGGCGGTTGGGTCGGGCCAGTAGTTGCGCACCAGCACGGCCCGGATGGCGGCGGCTTTGTCGAGCCACTCAGCCCGACCAAAATGGCGGCCGGCCAGCTCCAGCGCCCAGACGCGCAAGAGCTGGTCGTAGAGCACGTAGCCGTGCTGCACGTACTCGTCGGCCCAGTCGCCGCTCTGGGGTACATAGACGAGATGGCGGCCGTTGAATTCCCAGGCATCGAGCACGGCGCAGGCCCGCTCGACCTGGCTCAGGCGCTGGTCGGCGAAGGTTTGGTCACCAGTCAGCCCGGCGAATTGCAGCAGGCCGATAACGGCCCAGCTCACGTTATCGACCCGGCCGCAGTTGCCGCCGTAGCTGGCCCGACCGGTGGCGGGGTCCACGTTCGAGGGGAAAAACCCGGTCGGGTGCTGGTGGTCGAACACGGTGACGAGCGTGGCGCGGAACGTTTGAATAAGCTCTTGGTCCTCGCTAAGCAGCGCGGCCAGGCCGGTGATGACTCCGTCGCGGGCCCAGACGCGCTGGTAGTTAGCCGTGGGCTGCACGCTGGCCACGAAGCCGGCCGGCGTGGCGGCGGCCCGCAGCAGAGCCAGTGCCTGGCGGGCAGCTTCGGCGGGGTCGGCGAGAGGAGGGGCCATGCGCGGTTTGGGCTTACTATTGATAATTACTCGGCGGGCAGACCGTTCGGGAAGTTCACGCAGAGCGCGCAGAGGTCAAACCGCAGAGAAACGCAGAGCTGAATGACGCAAGCGAGGCAAGAATTCCCATTAAATTCTCGCCGTGGCTGGCGCAACGACCGGCTCGCGCCGGATGAAGAGCACCGCGCCCGCGCCCAGCACGAACAGCGCCCCGGCCAGCCGAATGGCGTTTTCGGGGTGGCTGCCGAGCAGGTGCGTGTAAATCCAGGAAAACGTGACCGTTTGCAAGAGCATTGGAATGACGATGAATAGGTTGAAGATGCCCATGTACACGCCCGTGCGCTCGCGCGGCAGGCAGTCGGCGAGCAGGGCGTAGGTGGTGCCCATCATGGAGGCCCAGCCGATGCCCAGCCCGATGGCCGGGATGACGAGCAGCCACTTTTGGCTGAAGCCGGGCAGCAGCAGCAGCCCCACCCCGGCCACGGCTAGGCTCAGTAAGTGCACCCAGCGCGCGCCGAGCCGGCGAGCCAGCAGCGCCAGCCCGAACGCGCTGCAAAATGTGAAGACGTTGTAGCCGCCGTTGAGCTGCCCCGTGAGCAAACCGGCCGCCGCAAAGCCCGGCGAGTTGGGGTCAGCGGTGTGGAAAATGGTGCGGGCCAGGCACAACGGGATGAACTGCCAGTAGCAGAAAATGGCGTACCAGCTGAAGAGCATCATTGGGGCCATACGACGCATCGGGACGGGCATATCGCGCAGAGCGGCCCCAATTTCGCGCAGCGCCCCACCCAACCCGCCCGGCGTGGCCCGAATGTGCGCCACTTCAGCAGCCGTGAGTGGCCGCTCGCTGGTAGTCAGCACCGAATACAGAATGGCCCCGATGGACACCGCCGCGCCGATGAAAAAGGCCACGAACGTGGTGTAGGGGATGTTGTTCGAGCTGCGGGCCGTGGCGCTGAGCAGCCCCAGCGCCACGAGCACGGTGGGCGTGAAGTTGGACAGCGTCTGGCCCAAACCGGTGAAAAAGCTCTGGGTCAGAAAGCCCAGGCTGTACTGCTCGGGCGGCAGCTGGTCGCTGACGAAGGCCCGGTACGGCTCCTGAGTCACGTTATTAGCCGCATCGAGCACCCAGAGCGTGCTGGCCGCCGCCCACACTGCCTGGCTGAACGGCATCAGCAACAAACACAAGCTGCATACGAGCGCCCCGGTGATGAAATACGGCGTGCGGCGGCCCCAGCGGCTGGTGGTCCGGTCGCTCATCGCTCCAACAATGGGCTGCACGATTAAACCCGTCAGCGGCCCGGCCAGCCACAGAAAAGGGAGCTTGTCGGGGTCGGCCCCGAGGTAAGAGTAAATCGGACTCATATTCGACTGCTGCAAGCCGAAGCTGTACTGCAAGCCGAAGAAGCCCACGTTCATGCCGATGATGCGCCAGAACGGCAGCCGGGCAAGCTGGGTGGCGGCGGGCGCGGGAGCCAGAGCGGGAGCGGGAGCGGCCATATGTGTTTCTGGTTTCTAGTTGCTTGTTTCTTGTTCGGTTATTAAGAGCAGGAATGACAAACGCACTCAATCGCTGCCCCTCATCCCTACTGCCCGCCGCCGTACTCGGCGTTCGCGGCTCTGGTGGCGGCGGCATTACTCCGAGTCGCTTTCAAGCTTTTCTCCACGCCCGTCACGCGCACCGACTGCCAGCCGGCGGGCAGCGTGGTTTTGATTTTCGTGAGGCCGGTGGGCGTGATGTCCAGCCCGCCGAAACCTAGTAGCACGGCTTGCAGCACACCGCCCGCGCCGGTGGCAAAGTAGGGGTTGGTGCCACCCTTGGTTTCGGCCAGCACCCGGAAGGGCGGCAGCAGGTTCGGCTCGTAGGCATCCTGGAAGAAATGCTTGGCTTTATCCGCATTGCCGAGGCGCGAATAGAGCAGCGCGAAAATGGCCTGGGTCATGGCCGGCGTGCCTTCGGTGGGCACGCGCGTTTCGTAGTAGGCC
>JANXNW010000172.1 GCA_025353905.1 Hymenobacter sp. | reverse complement strand
AGTTTACGTGCTGTGCGAGGTGCTCAACCAGGGCGCGGGCGAGCACTTCCAGCTCACCGCCACCGGCGTGGCGCGGCTGGCCGAGTTTCAGCAGCAGTTTATGAAGCACGAGGAGCAGACGCTCGCCGCCATGCAGCGGGTGCTGGCCGATAAAACGTCGGTCATGCGCACGCCTGAGGGCCGGGTTTTCACGAAAGAAATGCTCATTCGGCGGCTGGAGTTTTTCAACGAGGCCGCCCGCCAGGTGAACGTGATGCGCACCCAGCAAGCGCTGGGTAGTCCGCGCCAGTATGTCTAGACCGCGGATTTATCGGATTGAGCGGATTAGTCGGATTTTGGTGGGCGTGGTTGGGGCAAGCGTGAGTGGGTAAGCTACCGGTTTTCCGCTATGCGAAGTATCTGAAATACGGACAGAGAACAACATCACCGAAATCCGTGCAATCCGACGAATCCGATAAATCAGCGGTCCTGACAAGTCGCTTGCTGCTTCGCCCCTACGAACCGGCCGACGCGGACGATTTTTTCGCCGTGCTCGACGCAAGCCGCGACCGGCTTCGGGCTTCGTTTCCAGACCGCTTGCGGGCTGTACCCGACCGGGCGGCCGTGGCCGAGCAGCTCGCGCTTTTTACTGACGACTGGCGCACGGGGCGTTTCTACGTGTTCGGCATCTGGCACCAGCAAACTCTTGATTATCTGGGTGACATCTGCCTGATGCCACAGGCGGGCGGACAGGCGGAAATTGGTTACTACCTGTCACCGGCCGCCGAAGGGCAGGGCTACGCCCGCGAGGCGCTGGGTGCAATGGTCGAGTTCGGGTTTGGGCCGACGGTGCGGGCCAAACGGCTGCTCGTGCGCTGCTTCGCCGACAACGCGCGGGCGCAAGCCGTGGCCGTGGCGCTGGGTTTCGTGGCGCAAGACGCTGGAGCTGAGAGGGCTACCGGCGGCTGGTTTCGGTTTGGGTTTTGGGACAGCCGGCCCCGACCGGTCGCCATTCGGCGGTTTATAAGGGCGAATGGGTGAGTAAATATTTTTCGCGCCACGACAGATGAGAAAAATACTCGCTCCCTCGCCCATTCACTCATTCGCTCATTCACTCACGGCCCCACCCGCACCCGCCGCCCG
>JANXNW010000144.1 GCA_025353905.1 Hymenobacter sp. | reverse complement strand
GCTGCTTACCACGTTTCTAGTGCCCATTATCCTGGCCACCGCCTTTCGGCACGAGGAATACGAGAACCCCGGCGCGTTCTACGCCCTGGTTTTGTTCATGCAAACCGGCCTGTTGGGCGTGTTCACCGCCCTCGACGCGTTTGTGTTCTACTTCTTCTGGGAAGTCGCCCTGATTCCGATTTATTTCCTGGCCGGGGCCTGGAGCCGCAGCGAGCGCCGCATCCAAATTACGTTTAAGTTCTTCTTATACACCATCGTCGGCTCACTGTTCATGCTGGCCGGCTTCGTGTATCTGTACTTGCAAACCGGCCCGGCCGCTGGCTCAGTGGCTGGCTCAGTGGCCGCCCACTCGTCGAGTCTGGCCGCTTTTGAGAGCCTGCGCCTGAGTGCGGCTGAGCAGTCGTGGCTGTTCTGGCTCATCTTCGCCGCCTTCGCCGTGAAGATGCCCATCTTCCCCTTCCATACCTGGCAACCCGACACGTACACCGAGTCGCCGACCCCGGCCACAATGCTGCTGGCCGGCATCATGCTCAAAATGGGTATCTACGGCTGCCTGCGCTGGCTACTGCCCGTCGTGCCGCTCGGCGTGAGCCAATGGCGGGGCCTAATTATGGTGCTCGCCATCGTGGGCATCGTGTACGGGGCCATCATCGCCATCCGCCAGCGCGACATGAAGCGCCTCATCGCCTATTCCTCGCTCTCGCACGTGGGGCTGATGATAGCGGGCGTGTTTTCATTGCAAGTCATTGGCCTGCAAGGCGCGCTCATCCAAATGCTGGCCCACGGCGTGAACGTGGTCGGCATGTTCCTCGTGGCCGATGCCATTGAGCGGCGCACCGGCTCGCGCCAGCTGCCCGACCTGGGCGGCCTCACCCGCCGCACTCCGCTGCTGAGCGTGTGCTTTCTGGTGATGCTGCTCAGCACCGTCGCCCTGCCCCTGACGGGCGGCTTCGTGGGCGAGTTTCTGCTGCTGGCCGGCGTCTATCAGTTCAACGCCTGGGCCGGAGCCATCGCCGGCCTCACCATCATCTTCTCGGCCGTTTACCTGCTGCGCATGTACCAGCGCGCCATGCTTGGGCCGGACTCCGCGTACTCCGACACCATCACCGACCTGAGCGCGGCCGAGCTGGGTATGTTCGTGCCGCTCATCGTCCTGGTTTTCTGGCTGGGCTTGTTCCCTGGCACGTTTCTGCATTTGTCCGAGCCGACCATGTCCGGCATTTTGTCGGCGGTTGGCAAGTAGCCCCACCCCCCGGCCCCCTCCCCTGCGGGGGAGGGGGAGCCTGACGTATTCGTATCGTATCAATTGGACCTTATAAGAACATCTTACTAACCTACGTCCACTTATCTCGGCTCCCCCTCCCCCGCAGGGGAGGGGGCCGGCCCCAAAGGGGTCCCGTGGGCCTGACCTATGCTCTCCATCGTTCTGCTTTCCGTTTTCGGCATCATCAACCTGTTCCTGGGTTTCCTGCGCTCCAACCGCGGGCTGCTGCCCTACGCCCTGCTGGTGCTGGCCCTCGTCTTCGGGGTGAACCTGCTCGACTGGAACCACGCCAGCTCCGTGCCCGGCCTGCTCGACTCGTCTTACGTGGCTCCAATGCTGACCGTGGACAATTTCTCGGTCGCCTTCTCGGGCATCGTGCTGCTGACTACGCTGTTGCTGCTACCCTTCTCGCGCTCCTACGTCACGGCCCACGAGCCGAACCTGGCCGAATACTACTCGCTGCTGCTGTTTGCGTTGGTTGGGGCCTTGATGATGGTCGGCTACAACCACCTGCTGATGCTCTTCGTGGGCATCGAAATCCTGAGCGTCAGCCTCTACTGCCTGGCCGGCTCCGACAAGCGCAACGTGCGCTCGAATGAAGCCGCGCTCAAGTATTTTCTGCAAGGGGCCTTTGCCACGGGCATTCTGCTCTTCGGCATCGCGCTCGTGTACGGGGCCACCGGCACCTTCGAGCTGGCCCGCATCGCGCCCGCCATCACTAACCCCGCCAACGCCGACCTGCGGCCCCTGCTCTATGTAGGCGTACTGATGATGGTCATCGGCATCGGCTTCAAAGTCTCGGCCGCGCCATTTCACTTCTGGACGCCCGACGTGTACGAGGGCACCCCCACGTTTTTCACCGCTTTCATGAGCACGGTGGTGAAAACGGCCGGTTTCGCGGCGTTCCTCAAGCTGCTCGTCGTGGCCCTACCCGCCGCTAGCGCGGTCTGGCTGCCCACCATCACGGCCATGTGCGTGCTCACGCTGCTGCTCGGCAACGTGGGCGCGACCGTCCAAACCAGCGCCAAGCGAATGCTGGCGTATTCCAGCGTGAGCCACGCCGGCTACCTGTTGCTCGGCCTCATAGCCGGCCGTGGGCAGCTCGCCGGCCCCGCCGCCCAAAGCATCTTCTTCTACAGCCTCGCTTATTCCATCGCCACGGTGGCCGCTTTCGGAGTGCTCAAGCTCGTCGCCGACCAGCGCCAGCGCGAAGACTACGCCGGCCTGGCGGGCCTGGGCCGTACCAACCCGCTGCTGGCTTTCGTGCTCACGGTGGCCCTGCTCTCGCTGGCCGGCATCCCGCTCACGGGCGGCTTCTTCGGTAAGTTCTTCATTTTCACCGCCGTCGCCGCCCAGGCTCCCATCGGCCTGGTCGTGTTCGCGGTACTGATGAGCATGGTTGGCATCTACTATTACCTGCGCCCCGTCATCGCCATGTACCTGCGCCCCGCCGAGCCAGGTGCCACCGCCCCCATCGCCGTGGATGGCTTTCAGTCGGCCACGCTGGCGCTATTGGCCGGCCTGACGGTGTTGCTGGGCGTGTTGCCAGGGTTGCTGAGCGCGGTGTTGTAGGCGTCCGTGCGTAGCTTAACGGTCCTCCTTCTTATACTTTGGCTAACCACCAAACCAGCGACAGCAACGAGGTAAAAAAGACAAGCAGCGAAGTCAATACAACCCACTGCGGCGGAGCGATGTAAGGGGTAGGTGCAATTTTTGGCTTTGTGAGGCGGCGATACTGGACCCAAAAAGCCAACAGAGCAAATGCTGAGGGCAATAGCGATAACTTCAAAGAGGCAGCCGGTTCATCGCGCCAGCTTTCTTCTATAACTCTGACTGGGGCGAATAAGAAGGCTACAAGAAACACAGCTAAATATTCCAGCCACTTCCACTTGAAAAATAGGGGTAGCTGGCTAATGAATGTTAAGCCCCATAGCCAGATAGCCCATCGGTATCGATACCGCCGCAACAGAAAATACGCCACCAGCAGGTAAAAAACCAGCGTAAATGGTGCAAGAAGAATAATGCCCATTGCTAAAAACGAAAAACTAAGCTACGCCGCCACCGGCTCCTGAATGGCGGGCGGGGGCGCGACGTAGCTGGCCGTGGCCGTGGCGTGCTCGGCGGCTTTCTTGCCCTGGTCGTCCTTCATGTCCTTGCGCGAAAACGGCCGGATAATGAGCCGCAACGCTTGGTCGGAGCTGAAGTAGCTGAAGGCCCAGTCCAC
>JANXNW010000120.1 GCA_025353905.1 Hymenobacter sp. | reverse complement strand
TTGGCCGTGCTCGACGACGCGCCGCACGGCTTCGGCCCGAAACGCCGGGTCATATTTGCGCCGCGAAACGGCTGGTTTGACTTCTTCCATGACACAAGAAAGTTACTAGTCCTGTGTCCGTTTCTACCCGACCACCCCAGTTATTCGGCTTCCTCTATCTCCTCGCCGTAGCGGTCGAGCATATGATTGAGCAATTGCTGCAGCAACTCATCACAAGTTTCGAAAGAAGAGGGCTCGTAAGTCAACTCTTTTGTGAGCCGGTCCACAATTTCAAACCTGTTGTTAGTCAAGTTGTGACAATATAACACGTCACCGCTTTCAGCAAAAAATATATACTGGTTATTCGGTTCGTGCTCGCGCCAGATGGCGTTTGCTTCTACAAGGCTCAATATCAGGTATCCCTCACGGTCCTCAAATCCTAGCATCTTCTGTGTCTTTCCCGAATACAACTGAAAGCCATTGCAGTCTATGCCGTCCGCGATTTTTAGCAAGTCCAAATAGGGGTTAGGTAGTGAATAAGAGAGCTCATTGACTACTTGTTGCTTCAACATTTCTACTTCCTCAGATGATGCAGGAACCTGAGTTTTATATGGGTATTGAAGATTACGAACTTCCTCAACTAAGTCTAAAATTGTTTGATTCATGATTTTTGCCGTTAAGGATACACAAAGCCATTGCACATAGGCCATTGTACGACGCGAGTGTCACCAGCATTCATGTCAGACGTTGCCGCGTTTTGCACATTGGTAATCACCAGATGATATGGGTCATTTTTAATCAGTAATAAATTATCGAAAGAGTTGTCTCCTCCATCATCTAAGGGTAGTTTATGATGAATCTGATAACCTTTCGGTCGAACTCCTTTACCCATCTCATCAATTTCGGCATCTGTTAATCCAGACTTTTTGAGTGCCGCTCGTTTAGCTGCATCATTGCCCAGAGATTTAATGAAACTCTTGCGCTCAGTGGAATCAAATTTTCTGCGTAGTGCTTCACGAGCCGCACTGGTGCGCTTAGTATATTGGAGTTGAATATTATGAAATCCCGGTAGTTGGACCGAGTTACCGCGTAGTGGCCCATGCACCACCAAATCTTCCAGCTTCTGCACATGAATGCCCTTAACCTTGGCCAGCAGGGCAATCAGCTCCGCTACCTCGTCCGGCGTGAGTGTGCCGGCCGCGTGCTTGGCGACCAACTCGCGCAGGCGCAGCTCGTCGGGGCTCACCACCGGCACCGGCCGGCCGGGGGCGTGGGCCGGGGTAGTGGTGAGTAGAATCAGGCCCAGCACGGCGGCAATCGCCCCGGCCCCAGCGGCAGCGGCGGCTACGAGCGGGGCCAGTACCCCGGCGGCGGCCGTGACAAGGGCATCGGCCGCACGGGGCACGAAGGGCGTTTGCTATTCTCCCTCCCCAACTACACCGTAACGGTCGAGCATGTGATTGAACATTTTTTTTAGTAATTCCTCACAGGTATCAAATACGTCATTTTCGCTGTCGACATCCTGGGCAACGCGGTCCATAAACTGAAATTTGTTTGTCGTTAGGTCGTGGCAGTACACTACATCACCTGCTTCGCCATAAAACATGAATCTTTCATTGGCTTTGTTGTCTCGCCACTGAATATTAGCTTCTAGAATGCCTTCAATGTTGTAATCTGAGCGAGTTAGCTGGCCCAGTAGCGGCTGAGTCTCGCTAGCGTACAAAACGATTCCATTGGAATCTATTCCGTCCACTATGCCTAATGCGTCAAGATAGGCGGCTGGAAAGCGATAATTTAACTCCTCTAAAGCACGGTTTACAAGCCTTTGTAATCTTTCACCCGAGGCGGGAGGCTGCATCGGTACCGCGTACCGCCGACTTTGACGCTCCTGTTCGATTTCTGTCAATAAACTATTGATGCTTTGCTTCATGTCAAGATGTTTTTAAGGATAAACAGACCCGGTTTGAGTAGGCCATTTAATAACGCGTGTATCGCCGGGCTTCATCCCTCTGGTTAGTTCAATTTGCAAATTAGTGAGTGACTTATGATAGGGGTCGTGCTTCATCAAAAGCAGGTTAGTAAAACTATTATCTCCGCCATCGTCCAAAGGCAACTTGTGATGCACCTGATAGTTATCAGGTCTAATGCCATCCGCCATATCATCTATCTCTCCATCCGTGAGTCCTGACTGTTTCAGTCTTGCTCTCATTTGCGGGTCGTTGCCCAAATGCTTGATAAAATTCTTACGTATGCTGGCATCAAACTTATCCCTTAAAGCTTTGCGTGCTACGTCTGTACGCTTGACATAGGTAAGGGATATGTTGTGAAAACCTGGTAATGGAATCAAATTGCCTTTAAGCGGTCCATTAACCACCAAATCCTCCAGCCGCTGCACGTGAATCCCTTTGACCTTGGCCAGCAGGGCAATCAGCTCGGCCTCCTCGTCCGGGGTGAGTGTACCGGCCGCGTGCTTGGCGACCAACTCGCGTAGGCGCCGCTCGTCGGGGCTCACCACCGGCACCGGCCGGCCGGGGGCGTGGGCCGGGGGGTAGTGGTGAGTAGAATCAGGCCCAGCACGGCGGCAATCGCCCCGGCCCCAGCGGCAGCGGCGGCTACGAGCGGGGCCAGCACGGGACCGGCGGCCGTAATAATGGCATCCACCGCGATGGGCACGAAGGGCGTGAGCACCTCCGGCCCGATGGAGGGCTGACCCAAAAAAGCTGCCTGGCCCGGCGAGCCGTGCTCACCCGGCGCGGGCGGCACGTAGGTGCCCGGCCCACCGGGGCGCAGCGTGAGCTTGGGAGCTACGATGGTGACGTGGCACACATAAGCACCCGCCAGCACGTCGCCGCTGACAAACTCCTCCTGGTAGCCCACGCAGTGGCCCGCTTCCCAGCTCAGCGTTTCGAGCGCCTGCCGGGCCTGGTCCTGATAAAAGACCACGCAGCCGGCCAGTGGCTTGTGGGGCGCGGCGGCCCAGGCCAGCAGTACGTCGTCGTCGGGCACGTCGAGCGTGAGCTGCACCCGGCCGTGGCGCACTTTGGCCACTACCCGGCCCCGCGCGTCGGTAGCCTGGGTAAAGTCGTACGCGCAGGCGCGCACCAAGTAGGTGTGGCCACTCACGCGCAGTTCGGCATAGAATGAGGCCATATCGAGAGAAAGGGAAAGCAGGGAATCAACCCGCCTCGGCGGCGGGTTGCGAAAGCAAGGTACGCCACCGGAGAGGCTGGGGCTGCTACGCCCGCCCTTCGGCCAGGTTTTCTCTCGTGAGCACGTCCACCATGCCGTCTTCGCTCACTGCTGGCGAGCGTGGCGCGGTACTCCTTGATTTTCAGCCACCTTACCCCGCCAGCGGCAATTCGATGAAAAACGTGGTGCCCACGCCCTCCTCCGTTTCGAACCACAAGCGGCCGCCGGCGCTCTCGATGCCACGCCGGGCCACGGCCAGCCCGATGCCCGAGCCGGTAGCTTTAGTCGTAAAATTGGGCAGAAACACCCGCTCACGCACCACTTCGGCAATGCCGCTGCCATTATCCTGGATGCGGATATGGGCCTGACCATCGGCCTGGGTCAGGCTCACGTTCAGGCGCGGCGCGCGGCCTGCTGGCACGGCCTGCCGGGCGTTGAGCAGCAGGTTGTTGAAGGTGCGCACGAGCAGGCTTTCATCGGCGAAAACGATGACGGGTTGATTGGGTAATGAGATGATGAGGTGATTGGGCGCGGCATCGTCGGACGCGTTTTCGCCGAACAGCTCGGCGCACTGGCGCAACTCCTGGCCCACGTCGAGGCGGGTGGGGCGCATGGCGGGCAGGTTGGTGAAGGTGCTGAAGCTGGTGGCGATGTCGGCGAGCACGTCAATCTGGGTGAGCAGGGTTTGGGCGATGCGCGCTATCAGCTCCTCGGCGTTGGGGCGGCGCTCGGCGATGGCTTTCTGTAAGTATTGCAGGCTCAGCTTCATGGGCGTGAGCGGATTCTTGATTTCGTGGGCCACCTGCCGGGCCATTTCGCGCCAGGCGGCTTCTTTTTCCTGGGCGGCCAGCGCCCGGCGACTGGCGGCCAGCTTGCCGAGCATGGCGTTGTACTCGCCCACGAGCAAGCCAATCTCGTCCTGCTGCGAGCCGCCGTAGTCGAGCAAGGCCTCGTTCTGGCCGGTGAGCGTGGTGCGGGTCAGGCGCTGGGTCAGTACTTGCAGCGGGGCCGTTAGCCGGCGCGTCGCCCAGAGCGCCAGCACCAGAAACCCGCCCAGCATCATCGTGAAAATGCTCAGAATGGTCGTGAACAGCTCCGTGAGCTTGGTGTCCAGCTCTTTCTGCGAATCGAAAAACGGAATGCCCACGAAGCCCAGCACCGCGCCCGGCGGCCCGCCCTCAGTGGCGGCCGGTGCGCGCACCGGCAGATAGAGCGACGTGAACGCGAGCGAGCCGGCCTGCTCGGTGCGCAGGCTGCGGCTCAGCCCGCGCTGCCGCAAGTCGAGCAGCGCCTGCGGATTGAGCAGCGGCCCGAGCAAGCCGGCCTCGAAAATAAACGGCTGGGAAGAAGCCAGCAGCTGCCCGCCTGCATCGTAGAGGTCGAGGTCGGTTTCGGTCAGGGCCGCTACCCGGCCCACGAGCACGGTCAGGGCCAGGCGGGCGGTGGTGTCGAAGGGCACCGGGCGGCGGGCGGCGGCCTGGTAACGGCTCAGGCTTTCGAGCGCCACCCGGCCCCGCCGCTCGTAGGTGCGGCGCAGGTCGCGCTGGTAGCCCGCCACCACCTGGCTGGCCACGGCCGCGCTCACCACCAGCAGCGGCACCAGAATGCCCACGTTGAGCAGCAGTTGCACCCGGCCTCCGAACGTGAGCCGCCGCCGGCTGGTGCGCCGCGCCAGCCGCCACGCGCTCAGCGCCAGGGCCCAGCCCAGCGCTTGCAGCAGCAGCAAAAACGAGAAATTGGCAAACCAGTCGCCCGCCGAGTACGGGTCGGTCGTGACGACCACCACCCGGTGCCCGCTGGCTTCGCGCACGGCCAGATGATGAAAGCCGCCGCTCCGCAGCCCGGTCATGTACAGCTGCGGGTCGCGCAAGGAGCCCGGCGGCAGCTGGTTGGCGTAGTCAAAATCGCCCTGGCTGACCACGAGCTGCCCGTCGGCATAGCCCGCGTAGGAAAGGTCGGTGGCCAGGCCGGGCTGGAAAAACTTCTGGTCCACGAGCAGCTCGGGCAGCACGCTGTAGGAAGCCAGTTGCCGCAGCCGCAGCGTAATGAGGATGGTGCCCACCGGCGCGGGCGGCCCGATGCCGGCGCTCGGCGGCAGGCCCACCGGCACCACGGCCACGTAGCGCCGCGAGCTGAACGAGTTATCGGACTTGAGCAAATAAATGCCCGGCTGGTCGGTAGCCGTCGCCGTCTGCGAGAGCCGCTCGCGGGTGCGCCCGAAGCTGAGCGTGTCGTTGTCGTCCATCGCCAGCACCCGCCCGTCGGCCGCGAACAGGTCGATGTCCTGCTCGTACTTGTCGAAATAATGGTGCAGGTACTGGCTGGCGCGCCGCCGCAGCGCGTCGGTCCGCACCGGCGCGCTGGCGAAGAGCCGGGCCACGGCCGGGTCCTCGCCCAGCTGCCGCATCCGCTGGCCCAGCAAAAACTCCCCTTGCAGGTCGTTGTCGGTGAGCAGATTACTCGCCAGTCGCTGCTTATTGAAGCCCAGCTGCCGCTCGAATTGGGTGTAAAGGGCCGTCGCACCCAGCGCCGCGCTCAGCAGCAAACCCAGCGCCAGCACGGCGCGCGGGCTGCCCAGCACCGCCCAGCCCGTGCCGTAAGCGGCCCCGGCAGTCATTGGTTTAGTGGGCGACGACCCAGCAGCCGGGGCAGTTGTTTCATTGATGCCCTTCGTCTCGTTTGCGGCAGTCCCCAACAGCAGCAGCCACAAGTAAAGCGCTACCAGGCCCGGCTCAATCGGCAAGGCCAACGGCCAGCGGGCACTCAGCAGCAGCCAACACCCAACCAACACCAGCCCAGCGGCTAGCGCCAGGCGGCGCGGCAGCCGCGCCAGCAATGGTCGCAGCCAACTCGCTGCCTCGTAGAGCACGGCTGTGAGCGCGCCCGCGTACAAGAATACGGCCAGCGCCAGCACCGCCCGCAACCCGCTCAGCCGGGCGCTCAGCGTCAGGTCGAGGCTGAGCTGGGCATTGCTGAACGCGCCGG
>JANXNW010000047.1 GCA_025353905.1 Hymenobacter sp. | reverse complement strand
GGGCCTTATGCGAGCATGTACACCGTCAGCCCCTGGACGGTGCGCCAGTACGCGGGCTTTTCGACGGCCGAGGCCAGCAACGCCTTTTACCGGCGCAACCTGGCCGGCGGGCAGAAGGGGCTGAGCGTGGCTTTCGACCTGGCGACGCACCGCGGCTACGACTCGGACCACCCGCGCGTGGTGGGCGACGTGGGCAAGGCCGGCGTGGCGATTGACTCGGTGGAGGATATGAAAATCCTCTTCGACCAGATTCCGCTCGACCAGATGTCGGTGTCGATGACCATGAACGGGGCCGTGCTGCCGGTGCTGGCCTTTTTCATCGTGGCGGCTGAGGAGCAGGGCGTGCCGCCCGAAAAGCTCACGGGCACCATTCAGAACGACATTCTGAAGGAGTTCATGGTGCGCAACACCTACATCTACCCGCCGGGGCCGAGTATGCGGCTCATTGCCGACATCTTCGCCTACACGGCGGCGCACATGCCCAAGTTCAACTCGATTTCCATCTCCGGCTACCACATGCACGAGGCCGGCGCGACGGCCGAATTGGAGCTGGCCTATACCCTGGCCGACGGGCTAGAATACGTGCGGGCCGGGCTGGCGGTGGGCCTGAAGATTGACGACTTCGCCCCGCGCCTGTCCTTTTTCTGGGGCATCGGCATGAACCACTTCCTCGAAATCGCCAAGCTGCGGGCCGGGCGTTTGTTGTGGGCGAAATTGATTAAGCAGTTCAATCCGAAGAGCGATAAAAGCCTGGCCCTGCGCACGCATTGCCAGACTTCGGGCTACTCGCTCACGGCCCAGGACCCGTTCAACAACGTGGCCCGCACCACGGTCGAGGCCCTGGCGGCCGTGCTGGGCGGCACCCAGAGCCTGCACACCAACGCCCTGGACGAAGCCCTGGCGCTGCCCACCGACTTTTCGGCCCGCATCGCCCGCAACACCCAGCTCTATCTGCAGCACGAAACCGACCTCACCCGCGTGGTGGACCCCTGGGGCGGCTCGTACTACGTGGAGAGCCTAACGGCCGACCTCGCTAATCAAGCCTGGGCGCTGATGGAGGAAATCGAAAGCCTCGGCGGCATGGCGGCGGCCATCGAAACGGGCCTGCCCAAGCTGCGCATTGAGGAAGCCGCCGCCCGCAAACAGTCGCGCATCGATGCCGGCCAGGAAATTATCGTGGGGGTAAATAAATACCTGGCCCCGGAAGGCGATGCCCCGCTGGACGTGTTGCAGATTGACAACGACGCGGTGCGCGAAAGCCAGGTGGCGCGGTTGAAGAAAATTCGGGCGGAGCGCGACGAGGCGGCGGTGCAAGTCGCTTTATCCGCTTTGACGGTTGCCGCTCAACGGCACCTCACCCCCCTAGCCCCCCTCTCCAAAAGAGAGGGGGGGACTAGCTCTAGTCTTAAATCAGATATGGAATTAGAACTAGAGCTAGAGACTAGTCCCCCCTCTCCACGGGAGAGGGGGCTAGGGGGTGAGGTGAGCCGGGCAGGCAACCCCACCAACCTACTCGCCCTGGCCATCACCGCCGCCCGCGCCCGCGCCACGCTGGGCGAAATCTCCGACGCGCTCGAAGCCGCCTGGGGCCGCCACCAGGCCACGACGCGCACCGTGCAGGGCATTTACCAGCAGGGCATGACCGACAATGCCGACTTCGCCGCCGCCCGGCAGGCCGCCCAGGATTTCGCCGCCCGCGAAGGTCGTCGCCCCCGGATGCTGGTGGCCAAGATGGGCCAGGACGGCCACGACCGGGGCGCGAAAATTATCGCCACCAGCTTCGCCGATGTCGGCTTCGACGTGGACCTGGCCCCGCTCTTCCAAACGCCCGCCGAAGTCGCCCGCCAAGCCGTGGACAACGATGTCCACGTCGTGGGCGTGAGCAGCCTCGCTGCCGGCCACAACACGCTGCTGCCCCAGCTCATCCAAGAACTGAAGGCCGAAGGCCGCCCGGATATTCTCGTCATCGCCGGCGGCGTAATCCCGCCCCAGGACTACGAGCGCCTCTACGCGGCCGGCGTGGCGGGCATCTACGGGCCAGGCACGGTGATAGCGCGCGCGGCGTTGGAGATATTGGGGAAATTGGGCGATGGAGATAAATTTTAAAAGTCTTTGACTATGAACTAAAATACGAATGTAATTCATCGTTAGCTTGGTCTGTTTGCAATAACTGTCACATACAGCACTACAAACATTCGAGCTTATGAAGTCTGATAAGGGGCATTTTTGACTTGTGGCGGCTGACTCGGTCAGAGTAGGTTTGCGCAATATCCCTTTCGAACTATGCGCATTCTACTTTTCAGCGTTCTGCTACTTATTAGCGGCACGATTTTACCCACGCAAGGGCAATCTTTGCCTAAGTCGAGGCTCTACGTTGGTGCTTCAGTTGGGGTAGGGGTTCCTTTCACCTCTATGAGTCCCGAATTCGTCACCCTCGACAACAACTCGGCCTACGTCCAAACGCGGGGAACGGCCGGTTTTTTTTCGGACGGGCCTCCAAAAGAAAGCAGCTCTTATTCTCTGTTTGCCCGGTGGCAGGTGGGCCACTGGATAGGACAACCCGAAGTGGGCTACACGTATATTCTATCCTCCCCCATCAGCTATCAGCCGCCGCCCACTAGTTTAAGCTCCAGCTTTATCGGCAACGCGCAGAATCACAATTTTGAGGTCGGTCGTCTTTCCGTAAATGTCTTGACGGGCTTTTCCGTCGGCGCGGGCCGACACTGGTACGCGCTGGCTGGGCCAGGGGTAAGCCGCCGCGTGGCTGGTGCGGCCTACCGGGCTGACCAGCCGACTGCTTTCGGCAAGGAATTGTGCGAACAGTTGAATCAGGCCCCCGAGCGCGTCTCTTACCAAGCCATCGGGGCTGTGGGGTACTGGGGGCTAGCAAACGTCATTAATCTGGAAGCGCGCTTCAGCTACGGCCTGACACCGCTGGTGCGCTCTTTCACCTATCGGGGGCAGGTATATCCCTTGCAGGCGCAGGCACACGTTCTGCTCCTGACGGTAGGGTACGCACTGCCCTCAAAGCACTGAGTTTTCTTGCTCTCCCCCTCAGCAACCTCCACACCTCATCACTGCTTGTTGCCTAGCCAAATGCAGAGCCGTCAGGGCGCAGCGGCCGGTGGTGCTGAAATCGACTTCAGCTTTGGGCAGCAGGTGAATCATATCGTCGCGGCCAGAGATGGTGGCGAATGCTAAGGCAGTGCCGCCGTTTCTGTTTTACAAGTTGCGGTTGGGGCGGTCACCAATTACAACTCAGCTGATAATCCGCTGCAACCCGCGCCGCAACCACGGCACCTGCGCCACCGCTACCGCCGCTTCAACCAGCCACGGACGGGCGCTGGCCAGGCGCATGATGCGGTACGAGCGGCGCAAGTTGCGGCCGATTTTCTGGTTGATTTCCGCGGCGTAGGGCTGCATGAACTCGGCGCTGAACTGCTGCTGCTCGAAACAGCGGCGGATTTGGGCGGCGGCCATAATGCCGCTGAGCACGGCCGTGTCGATGCCGTGGCCTTGCAGCGGGTCGATGAGGGCGGCCGCGTCGCCACACAGCAGCCAGCCGGTGCCGGCCACGGGTTGGGCCGGGCCGGGCGCGCCGCCCAGCGGCAGGCCCCAGCCCCGGGTGGGGCCGAGCTGCTGCGCGTGGGCGAAGCGGCCGGCCAGGGCGGGGTGACGGGCGAGCCAGTCGGCGAGCAATTTTTTCAGGTCGATTTTTTGGGCCGACACCACTTCGGTGAGCAAACCTAAGCCGACATTGCAGCGGCCCTCCCCTACCGGAAACACCCAGCAGTAGCCCGCCAACTGGTCACGGCTGAAATAAAACTCAGTCGTGTCGGCGGGCAGCTCGGCCACGTTCTCGAAGTACGCCCGCACCCCCACGCAGGGCTGGGGCCGGGCGGGGCCGGGCAGCACGTGACGGCGCACGAGCGAGTTGGCCCCGTCGCAGCCCACCACGACGCGGCCCCGCAATTCACCCCGGCTCGTGCTCAGCCGCACACCGGCCGCGCCGATTTCGGCCACGGCGCGCAACGCGGTATTTTCCAAAATAACCGTGTCTGTGTGCTCCCGCACCAGCTTTAGCAACGCGGCATCAAAGTCAAGCCGGGGCGAGTTGAATGCTGGCAGCTGCCAGTGCAGCTCCAGGCTACGGCCGCCGGGGGCCACCAGACGGCTATGGCGGGCGGGGCTTTGGGGCCGCAAGTTGCTGAGGGCGACGCGGTAAGTAGGGTCGAGGCGGGCCAGCGCTTTGAGGGCTGCGCCGGGCACGGCATCGCCGCAAATCTTATCCCGCGGGAAAGTGGCTTTATCCAGCAGCGCCACCCGCAAGCCGCTGCCGCGCAAGGCCAGCGCACAGGCCGCGCCCGCCGGGCCGGCCCCCACGAGCAGCACGTCGTAGGTGGCGGCGACGGCGGAATCGTGGGCAGCAGCGGGCATGGCGCAAAAGTAGCGGCGGGCGAGATGTGAGACGTGGGACTTTGGGAAGTGAGACATGAGACGTGAGACTCTTGCCTGAGAAGTCTCATGTCTCACTTCCCAAAATCTCATGTCTAGCCGATAGCAGCGACACTGGTGCGTTATTTGCCGGGCCGCCCTGCCCTACCCCTTTTTCTGATGGAAGAAACGCCCACCAACTACGGCTTGTCCACCTCGCCGGAAGTTATTACCCCTGCCCTGCTCGACGACTCGCTGCCACGGGCCGTGCTGCGGCCCGGCTCGCATATTTTGCTCGACGGCACCTGGCGCTTCGCCCTCGACTTGCAGGATGTCGGGCTGAGCGAGAACTGGGCCGCCGGCCACGACTACGGGCGCACGGCCCAGTGGCCCGGCTCCATCGAAGACCACCTGGCCCAGGCCCACCTGGCCGCCGCCGATAGCAGCCCGGCGGGCTGGCAAGACCAAGTGGTAGCCTGGTACGAGCGCGAGTTCGTGCGGCCGGCCCTCTCGCGCAAAGTCAGCTCGCTGATTCAGCTCACGTTCGGGGCCTGCGGCTACGAGACGCGGGTCTGGCTCAACGGGGTGCTGCTGAGCACGATTGAGGGCGAAGACGTGCATTACGGCGAGTACACGTCCTTCACCTACGAGCTGCCCGACGAGTTATTGCAGGCCAACAACCGCCTCACGGTGCGCATCGCCGACACGATGGATGCCGACACGACCCGCGGCAAGCAGGAGTCGCACGTGTACAAGCGCGGCGGCATTTGGTACCAGACCCAGACCGGGGCCGTGCGCTCGGTCTGGCTGGAGCCCGTGGAGCGCAACCGCCTGCGCTCGCGGGTGGGGGTGCATTCGGTGGTCGAGGACCGGCTCGTGCGCTTCAACCTGAGCCTGCGCATCCACGACGCGGGCGACTACGTGGTCCGTCTGAGCGTGAGCGAGCTGGACGCACCGGCCGATGAAATGCCGCTGGCGACCTCCGATTTTCCGATGAGCCTCGCCGCCGGGCAGCACGAGCAGCGGCTGGTGCTCGAAGTGCCGGGGGCCGAGCTGTGGTGCCCGGCCAACCCGCACCGCTACCGCCTCGTGGCCCAGCTCATCGACCCAAACGACTACGCGGCCCAGATTGAGGCCCACTTCGGGGTGCGCAAAATCGAGGCCCGCGGCCGACGGATTTATTTGAACAACGAGCCGATTTATATTGACGGCATTCTCTACCAGCCCGGCACGGCGACGTACTCCGAAATCCGGCGGCACTTTCAGGCCATGAAGGAGCTGGGCTGTAACCTGGTGCGGGTGCACATCGCCGGCATCGACCCGCGCCTGTATAATCTGGCCGACGAGCTGGGTTTACTGCTTTGGGTGGAAGTGCCCAGCCCCCACGCCAGCACCGAGCAGAGCCGCCTCAACCACCACGCCGAGCTGCTGCGGATGCTCTCGCTCATCGAAACCCACCCCAGCATCGTCATCTGGAGCCTCTACAACGAAGACTGGGGCTGCCAGGACATCGCCACCAACCCGGCCACCCGCGAGTACATCATCTACGCCTACCACTACATGCAGATTGCGCACCCGCAATTTCTGGTGGTGGACAACGACGGCTGGCAGCATATTTCCTTCACCGGCCGCCTGAAGTCGGACCTGCTCACGGCCCACCTCTACACGCCGGATATTGCACGCTGGCGCGAGCTGCTCGACCGCCTCGTGGCCGGCGAGCTGGACGGCACGGCCGCCTTCCCGCTCGTCGTCGGCGACCCGTTCTTCTACCGTGGGCAGGCCCCGCTGCTGGTGAGCGAGTGGGGCGGCTTCGGCTTCGAGAACTACGGCGGCCCGGCCGATTCGGAATCGCGCACCAACGACATTCGCGCTTTCAAGGAGGAACTCCGCAAGCGCCCCATCGCGGGCGATGTCTATACCCAGGCCACCAACATCGAGGACGAGCGCAACGGCATCATCGACTTTCACACCGGGCGGTTGGAGGTGCCGGCGGGGCTGTTGGCTTCGCGGGATTTGATGAGTTAACCGTCCGAAGGCTTTTTATAAAAATTTCCCGCAGAGGCGCGCAGAGGAAAAACGCGGAGGTTCGCAGAGATAATTATTTACGGCCCATAACCCTATTTAGAGCGGTTCTCAGGTTCGTGTAACAGGCGATGTATCTTTGAGCATGCAAGCTTACTCAGATGATTTGCGCGAGCGCGTGGCAGCGGCCTACGCCGTGGCGGGCGCTACCTCGGCCCACGTGGCGGCCAGGTTCCAGGT
>JANXNW010000046.1 GCA_025353905.1 Hymenobacter sp. | reverse complement strand
GGAATCGGCACCCGCTCGATGTCCTCTTTCGAGCCAATGGTGCTCTTGCCGTAGTTGTGCCAGAGGTAGGCCGTGCTCAGCACCCGCTCCATGAGCACGCCGCTGGGCCGGTTTTCGCCCGCCTCAAACTCGTTGCGCACCACGCTGAACTCGCTGGCCAGGTCTTCTTTTTTGATGAATGAGTTCACCATGCGGTCGCTTTCCAGGTCGAGCGCCCACTTCAGGTTTTCGTCGGTGGCCGAAAACGTCTCGAAGTAATTCGTGCGGTCGTACCAGGTCGAGCCATTGGGCGAGGCCCCGTGCTCGGTCAGCTCCTGCGGAATATTCGGGTGCTTGGTCGAGCCCTTGAACACCATGTGCTCCAGCAGGTGCGCCATGCCGCTTTCGCCGTAGCCTTCGTGCCGCGAGCCCACCAAATAGGTCACGTTCACCGTCGCCGTGGGCTTGCTCTGGTCGGGGAAAAGCAGCACCCGCAACCCGTTTTTGAGCTGATACTCGGTGATGCCCTCCACCGAGGTCACCCGGCTCACGCCCGCCGGCAGGGCAGGCGCGGCTGGTGCAGCGGTTCGGGGCGCGGTTTGGGCCAGGGCCGGGCCGGCGGCCAGGCTCAGCAGCGCGGCCAGCACCCGGCGCGCACAAGAAAAATTTGCCATGAGAAATTGGGTGGGAATGTGGATGCGAAAAGGTAATAGCCAGAAATTTAGCGTAAAGAAAGCCAGCGGGTCCGCTCCAGGCAAGGCCCAGCTTGGGGAAGGATGCGGCCCGGCCGCCGAAGGTTGCCCCTAAGCTAAAGCAGGCGGATGGCTTTGCGCCGCCTGCCCGTGGCGTACCCTCGTCAAAACCCCATAAATCCGGCAGGCCGCCTACTTCAGCGTCAACGAATACTGCACCACTTGCTCAATAGCCAGGGGCGAAAGCTGCTTTTTGAAGGCGGGCATCTTGCCCAGGCCATTCTGCACGAGGTAGCTGCGGCCGAACGCGGTAAGGTTACTCTGGGTCAGGTTGTGCGCCCCGTTGCGGCCCAGGCGGCCGTCGCGGCCGTGGCAGGGGGCGCAGTGCGTCACGAACAGGGCCTCGCCCGGCCCGGTAGCGGCCTGGGCTGAGCGCCAGGGTAGCAGGGCCAACCCCAGCGCGGCCCATACAAACGGTATTTTTTTCATGACTGCCACGTAAACCCGAATGCCCGCCGAAAGTAGCCCCGCCCGGCGAAAAGCGCGAACTTTGCGGCGAGGAGTGAATGAGTAAATGAGCGAATGAGTGAAGTCTATCGGTACTCCTCGCAATAACAAACTTCGCTCATTCACTCATTCACTCATTCACTCTGTGCGCATCGCCCTGGTTATCAACACCTCCTGGAACATCTGGAATTTTCGGCGCGGGCTGGTGGGCGCTTTGCAAGCCGCCGGCCACGAGGTGCTGGCCGTGGCTCCGCCCGATGCCTACTCGGCCCGACTCGAAACCGAGCTGGGCTGCCGCTACGTGCCGGTGCTGATGGAAAACAAGGGCGCTAACCCGCTCAACGACTTGCGCCTGACCCGTGCGCTGTTGGCCATCTACCGGCGCGAGCGGCCGGCCGTGGTGCTGCACTTCACCATCAAGCCCAACATCTACGGTACGCTGGCCGCGCGGCTGGCGGGCGTGCCCAGCCTCAACAACGTGAGCGGGCTGGGCACGGTTTTTCTGGTCGAAAACCTAGTGAGCCGGGTGGCGCGCGGGTTGTACCGGGTGGCGTTTCGCTATCCGAAGAAGGTATTTTTTCAGAATGCCGACGACCAGCAACTGTTTATCGACCTGGGCCTGGTGGCGGCCGTCCGCACCGGCCTGCTGCCCGGCTCGGGCGTGGATTTGGCCCGCTTCCGGCCCCAGCCCACGGCCATTAAGGCGGCCGGCGCGCCGTTCGTATTTCTGATGGTGGCGCGCATTCTCTACGAAAAAGGTATTGTCGAATACTTCGCGGCGGCGCGCCAGCTGCGGGCCGAGTTGGGCGCGGACCGGGTGCGCTGCCAGCTGCTGGGCGGCCTGGACGAGGCCGGCGGCGTGGGCGTGCCGCGCGCCACGTTCGAGCAGTGGCTGGCCGAATCGGCGGGCGCGGTCGAGTACCTGGGCACGAGTGACGACGTGGCCCCGCACCTGCACCGGGCCGACGCCGTGGTGCTGCCCAGCTACCGCGAAGGCACCCCCAAAACGCTGCTCGAAGCCGCCGCCTGCGGCAAGCCGCTCGTCACGACCGACGTGCCCGGCTGCCGCGACACCGTGCCCGACGACGGCCACGACGGCCGCAACGGCTACCGCTGCCGCCCTCGTGACGCGGCCGACCTGGCAGCCAAAATGCGGACGCTCGCCGAGCTGCCGCCCGCCGAGCTGGCCGCGATGGGCCGGGCCAGCCGGGCTCTGGCCGAGCGCAGGTTCGACGAAAACTTGGTATTGAGTGCCTATTTAACAGCTATTGACGAGGCCGTAAGCCGCTGAAAAACCCTGCGCTCAGCTCCATAAAAACCTTATTTTGCTCCCCGCTCACCTGTTCAACTTGCTTTCCCATGCAGCTCATCACTCACGCGCTTCCCGGCTTACTCGAATTCCGGCCCCGCATTTTCGGCGACGCGCGCGGCGCTTTTTTCGAAACCTTCAGCGCCCGCACGATGGAGGCGCTCGGCCTGCCGCCCCACGCCTGGGTGCAGGACAACCAGAGCGTGTCGGTGGCGGGCACCCTGCGCGGGCTGCACTTTCAGCGCCCGCCCCACTGCCAGGCCAAGCTCGTGCGGGTGGCCCAGGGCCTCGCCCTCGACGTGGTAGTGGACTTACGGGCCGCCTCGCCCACCTTCGGCCAGCACGCGAGCGTGGAGCTGAGCGCCGCGCTCGGCAATGTGCTCTACGTGCCCGAGGGCTTCGCCCACGGTTTCGCGGCGCTGGAAGACGACACATTGTTCATCTACAAATGTTCCGACTACTACACGCCGGCCAGTGAAGGTGGTCTGCGCTGGGACGACCCCGCCCTGGGCATTGCCTGGGGCCTGGCAGGCGAGGCGTTGGTGTCATCTAAAGATGCGGTGCTGCCTTTGTTGAGCGCGCTGGACAATCCGTTTTAAGGCATTCAACATTTGACACTCAACACTCGCTTGGGCAGCTGATAAATAATATAGGGCTTACAACAGCTCCACCAGCGTTTCCAGGGCCATGCCGCGACTGCCCTTTACCAGCACTTGCTGGCCGCGCACGGGGTGGGTCCGCAGCCATGCAGCCGCCTCAGCCTTGGTTGGGAAATAGTGCGTACCCATGTTTGTTGCGTGTGCCAGGCGCATTTCTGGGCCAATCAATACGACCGACTCAATTGACAGGTCGGCCAGCAGATGGCCGAGGTCAGCATGTTCCCGGGTACTCTCGTCGCCCAGCTCGAACATGTCGCCCAGGATAACCAGTTTGGGGCCGCCCGGCGCGGCGGCGAAGCTGCGCAGCGCGGCACCCATGCTACTTGGGTTGGCGTTGTAGGCATCGAGCACGAGGTCGTTGCCTTGGGCCGTGCGCACGCGCTGCGAGCGGTTGTTGTCCGGTGTATACGCGGCCAGCGCGGCGGCCACTTGCGGGCCGCTCACGCCGAAGTATGCCCCCACGGCGGCGGCGGCGGCCAGGTTGGCGAAGTTGTAGTCGCCCGTGAGCTGGGTCAGGGTTTCGGTGCCGTCCCAGAGGCGCAGGCGCAAGCCGTTGGCCCCAGCGGCGAGTAGCTCGGCCGGGTAGGTATCGGCCGGGCCGGGGTAGGTGCTGGGCACCGGCGCGGGGCCGGCTTGGTTAGCGGCCACCGCGCGGGCGGCGAGGCCAGGCAGACGCGCGTCGTCCGTGTTCACGAACAAGGTGCCCCCGTTGGCCGCGAGGTAATCGAACAATTCGCCCTTGCCCTTGGCGATGCCTTCCTGCCCGCCGAAGCCTTCCAAATGGGCCTTACCGATGTTGGTAATCAGGCCGTGGGTCGGCTCGGCGTACTGGCAGTAGCTACCGATTTCACCCTGGTGGTTGGCCCCCATCTCCACCACGGCTATTTCATGCTCCTGCGGCCGCAGGCGCAGCAACGTGAGCGGCACCCCGATGTGGTTATTGAGGTTGCCGACGGTAGCCAGCACGCGGTATTTCTGGGCTAAAACCCCAGTCAGCAGCTCTTTCGTCGTGGTTTTGCCGTTCGAGCCGGTGATGGCCAGCACCGGCCCCGCGAACCGGCGGCGATGCTCCAGGGCCAGCGCTTGCAGCGCCAGCAGCGGGTCGGGGGCGTGGGTGTAGCGGGCGGGGTCGGCTTGGGCCAGGGCGGCATCGTCCACTACGGCGTGGCTGGCCCCTCGCTCCAGAGCTTGGGCGGCGAAACCCGCGCCGCGAAAGCTGGGGCCGTTCAGGGCGAAGAAAAGCGTGCCCGGCTGGGGCTGCCGCGAGTCGGTGCTGACGAGTCCCTGGGCGGCGAGGTAGTGGTCGTAGAGGGTGGGCATGGGATAGGATGGTCGGCGGCCAGAACTGGGCGGTTGCGCCGCAAAATACGGTGCGGCTCAGCCGGCGCCTGCCTGTCGTTGTCGCTGACCGGTTACTTTTTCGCCGAGGCCCAGGCCACTCACCGCAGCCTGCAAGCCCGCCACACCCAAGATTGAGCTACGCCAGTAGGCAGCGAAATGAGGTGGGGCCGACGCGCGACAAAATGCTGCCTGAACGGTCATGCGGTGCCTTTAGGGAAGGCCCAAACAATGCGCACTGCGGCTTACTCCGGCCCCAGGTGGTGGCGCTCGATAAATGCCCGAAACAGCGGCCGGTAGGTGTCGCTCAGAGGCAAGAGCCGGCCGCCGACTACCTGCACCCGGTCCTTAAACACGGCCTCAATGCCGGCCAGGGCCACGATGTACGACTGGTGGATGCGCACGAACTGCCCGGCCGGCAGTTGCGCCGCCAGCGTCTTGAGCCGTTGCAGGCTCACGGTGCGCTGCTGGCGCGTGTGTAGGGCCACGTAGTCGCGCAGGCCCTCGATGTAGAGCAGGTCGGCCAACCGAATGTTGACCAGCCGGGGGCCATCCTTGACGAATAAAAACTCCGGCACGGGCGCGGGCACGGCGGCGAGGGCGGGGAGGGCGGCTCGCAGGCGCTCGCGCACTTTGTCGGCGGCTCGCAAAAACCGGTCGAGGGTGATGGGTTTGAGCAGGTAGTCCACCACGTCAAGCTCGTAGCCGGCCAGCGCGTAGCTCGAATGGGCGGTCGTGAGCACGACCAGCGGGGGGCGCGGCAAAGCCCGCAGCAGGGCCAGGCCGGTCAGCTCGGGCATCTGCACGTCGAGCAGCAACACGTCAATCGGGTGTTGGCGCAGTAAGTCGAGAGCTTCGAGCGAGCTGGCGCAGGCGGCGTAAAGCCGCAGAAACGGGACCTTCGCCACGTAGTCGCGCAGCAGGTCGCGGGCCAGCGGCTCATCATCCACAATCAGGCAGGTGTAAGGCAGGCTCATAGCGGGCGCGCTTGCAGGGTGAGGCTGACCCGGAAGCGGTCGGGCAGGTCGTCGATGGCGAGCGTATGGCGGCCGGGATAGCTCAGAGCGAGGCGGCGGCGCAGGTTGGGCAGGCCCCGGCCGGCCGGGGCGACCATGCTGGCTGAGCTGGCTGGGGCAACCCGGCCAGGCTGGTCAGGCTGGTCGGGCAACCGGCTGTTTTCCACGATGCAGGTGCAGGTGTCGGGGCCGAGGGCGATGCGCACCTCCACCCAACCGGCCTGGGGAGCGTGGGGATGGATGCCGTGCTTAAAAGCGTTTTCGAGCAGGGTAATGAGCATTAGCGGCGCGATTTGCACGGTTTCGGTCGGGCCGCCGGCCACGGTCAGGCCGATGGGCACGGGGTGGTTGAGGCGCAGCTTTTCGAGGCTGATGTAGCTTTCCAGGTAGGCAATTTCCTGGCTCAGCGGCACCCAGCGGCGGCCGGCTTCGTCGAGCAGGTAGCGCATCATGTGCGCCAGCCGGGCTACCACTTCCGGCGTGTGCGGCGAGTTGGTGTAAGCCAGGTAATAGAGGTTGTTGAGCGTGTTGAACAGGAAATGCGGGTTAATCTGTCCTTTGAGAAACTCCAGCTCGGCGGCCAGGCGGGCATTTTCAAGAGTCTTAGTGCGGGCTTCCAGCTCAAACCAGCCCAGGGCAAAGCGCAACAGCCCCACGAATAAAACCAGGAAGAACGTGGACGCGGCCACCAGCACCCAGTAGGCCGGCTGGTTGAGGTAATAAAACCGGCCCTGGTCGTGGCCCAGCAGCTCGCGCAGCAACAGCACCCGACCGGCCACTACCAGCCCGAAAGGCCCCGCGAATTCGAGCGCGTAGCGCCCCAGCCGCTGGTGAGCCAGCCAGCGCGGCAGCAGCACGAAGTAGTTGAAGTAGGCCAGCAGCCAGTAGCCGGCCAGCGGCACCAGCACCGAGGCCGCCACCTGCCGCCCCGAGTAGCCGGCCTGAAACTGAAACTGGTACCAGCCCAGCGAGCCGTAGGCTCCCCAGAAAGCCAGGTGCAGCCACAACACGCGCCGGGAGCTGAAAAACGCTTTCACCTTCATAGAAGCGCCGCTTGAGACGACGCGGCCCCGCAAGGTATTCGCCCTCGCCCAAAACCGCTGCCCGGCCGCCCATCCTAGCCCACTCTGGCCCGGTACGCCACCCCATCTGGCCAGCTCGCGCCCGCCCCGGCAAGCCCTCGCCGACCCACCCGCCGTCGGTTCTGGCCGAGGTGTCGAATAAACGCCGCCAACCGTCGAAAACCCGCTTTTGACAGCGTGGGCGGGCGGTTCCTTTGCGGCATCCATTCACTTTTTCCCCGCTGCTCATGGCTTTGTTTTTGACTTCCCTGCCCGCCTTGCTCCTCAGTAGCCTGGCCAGTAGCTTGACTAGCTTGGCCGGACTCGCCGGCCCGGTAGCAGCGGCCCCGGCTGCCGCCCGTTTTGCCAGCCCGCCCGCCGACACGGTGCGCGTCAGCGCCCAAACCCTGCAGCTCAACTACCTCCAGCTCGGCCGCCACAACTACCTGATTTACCTTAAGCGGCGGCCCGATGGCCCCAGCGCGGCCCACATCCTGGTGAACACCACCGTTGCCCGCGAAACCTATCAGGGCCAACCCGCTATTGTCGTGACTCAGCAATGGGACAAGGACACGGTCATCCACGCGGCGCGCACCGTGCTGAGGGCCAAAGACCTGACCACGCGTTGGCATCGCACGTTCTGGAAACGCGGCAAAGTGACGGCCACCAGTGAGTTCGACTTCGACCAGCATACCGTTCGCTACGCCGGCAGCCCCGTCCCCGATTCGGTGCGGCAGAAAGCGCAGCGTGGCTTCGAGCAGGCCCGCACACGTTATTTTCTCAATTGGCACACCGACCTGACGCTGTTCCCGCTACTGCCCTACCGCGCCGGCACCACATTCCTGATTCCCTTCTACGACCCTGGCTTTGAAAGCCCGAGCTGGGAGCCGTACACCGTGACCGGCACCGAAACCCTGACCGGCGCCAATGGCCAGCCCCGCGCCTGCTGGGTGCTGAGCTACCGCGGCCACGGCAGCACTACACGCTTTTGGCTCGACCAGAAAACCCACGAGCTGCTCAAGGAAGCGGAGGAATTCCAGGGCATTTTTCGCTACAAAGTCAAGCTCGCCGTAGCCGCCGATTGAGCCGCGTGGCTCGGAGCTGCGCGGGGTTGGCGGCCGAATCGGGCAGCAGCTCGGGCGAGAGCTGCACCAGGCAGGCATTGACCAGCTCCAACGCCCCGGTCGGTACCCACGCCGATGCGCTGCCGCTGGGCCAGGGCCCGCATGGGCGCGCCGGCCCCAGCCAGCAGCAGCAGCAGCAGCAGCAGCACCAACCAGTGAGCCGGGCAGTTCATGCAGCAAGCTGACGACTGACGCACAGGTTTTGCCAAGCCAGGCTAGTAGCGGCCCGGCCGCCGGGGCCGCTGGGAACCGGCCACCGCTGGTGGCGGTTGCTTTTCGCACGCGGCTGCTCCGGCCCGTACCTTGCTGAAACTATGCGCGCTTGCTTCTACCTGTTGCTGAGCCTGACTTTGAGCCTGGCGCTGGCCCTGACCGCCGCCCCGGCCCGGGCCCAGACCCCCGGCGCGAACTTTGGCTTCGCGGCCGGCGGCGTGGCCCGGCTCGTGCAGGGCTCCGATACGCTGGCCCAAGCCTGGGCCGGCGGCCTGAACTCGCCCCAGTTCAGCTCCCTCGACCTGGATGGCGACGGCCGGGCCGACCTGTTTGCCTTCGACCGGCAGACCCAGCGCGTCTACACGTTTTTGAACGCGGCCGCCGTGGGCGGCGGGCCGGGCCGGCGCTGGCTGTATGCGCCCCAGTACGAGGCGCTGTTTCCGGCTGATTTGCAGTACTGGGCTTTGCTGCGCGACTACGACTGCGACGGCCGGCCCGACTTGTTCACCTTTGCGCCGGGCGGCGATATCCGGGTGTTTCGCAACGCGGCGGGCGCGGGCGGGCGGCCGGCGTTCGCGCTCATTTCCAACCAGCTGACTTACCTCGTTAGCAAGGACGTTGTCAGCAATATCAACGCGGGCGTGTACAACCTGCCTGCCATTCAGGACGTGAACGGCGACGGGCGGCTCGATATTCTGTGCTACGATTTTGTGGGCTCGACGCTGCTCAGCCTCTACCTCAATACCAGCCCCGGCCCCTGCGGTGGGGTCGGCGACTTTACGCAGGCCAGCAACTACTGGGGCCAGCTGCAAGCCTGCGCCAGCGAATGCGCCGCGTTTGACCTGCCGGGCGGCGCGCCCTGCCAGGTGTTTCTGCGGGCGCTGGGGCAGGCGTTCCAGCCGCTGCACAGCTCGGGCCACAGCGTGCTGCTGCTTGACCTCAACGGCGACGGCCGCCTCGACTTGCTCGACGGGCGCGACAACTGCCCGCAGCTCACGCGCTTGCTCAATGCGGGGGCGTCGTCGGCGCAGGCGCTGCTGCCGGCCAGCGGGGCCAGCAGCGCGTTTCCGTCGGCGGCGGCCCCGGTCAGCCTGCCCGTGTTTCCGGCCGCCTACTGGCTCGACGCCACCTTCGATGGGGTGCCCGACCTGCTGGTGGCCTCCAACATGAGTGACAACGTGGCCGACCGGGTGAGCCAGCGCCAGAGCGTCCGCCTCTACCAAAATGCCGCCGCCAGCGGCGCGGCCGTGCCCCAACTGAGCCTGGCCAACAACGTGTTTTTGCAGGGTGAAATGCTCGACGTGAGCGAGGCGGCTGCCCCCACCTTCGGCGACCTCGACGGCGACGGGCTGCCGGATATGCTCGTCGGCAACGGTGGCGACCTGGTCGGCGGCTACTACCGGGCCAGCCTCTGGCTGTATCGCAACGTGGGCAGCGCGGCGCGGCCCGTGTTTCGGCTCGCCACCGACGACTACCTCGGCCTGGGCGCGGCAGCCGCCGCCGCTACGGTGCGCAGCGAGGCCCTGCGGCCGGTGCTCGTGGACCTGAACCGCGACGGGGCCCTTGATTTGGTGTATTCGGTTTATGACGGCAAAAACATTCGCCTGGCCTACCTGCTCAACGCGGCGACGGCCGGGCAGCCAGCCCGCTTCGAGCCGGCCGCCGTGCGCTACCTGCAGCTGCCGGGCACCTCGGGCCAGGTGGTGGCTTCGGGCACGGATGTCGGCGACTCGCCCTGCTTTTTTGACGTGGACGGCGACGGCTACCCCGATTTGCTGCTCGGCACCAACACCGCCGGCCAGCCCGGCAGCGGCAGCCTGCGCTACTTCCGCCACCGGGGCGCGGCCAACCCCGGCCCGGCCCTCGACAACGCCTTCGCCCTGGTCGATGCCGACTACGGCCGCCTGCGCGCCGCCGCCAACCGCCCGCCCAACCTGGCGCCCGCCGTGGCCGATTTCGACGGCGACGGCCGCCCCGACCTGCTCACCGCCGACGGCCAGGGTACCCTCACGCTCTACCCCGACTTCCGGGCCCAAGCCGGTGCTTTCGTGGGCCGTACCGAGCTGTTTTTCAACTCATTCAGCGGGTTTTACGAGCCCGCTCGCCTGGGCCGGGGTAGCATTCTGCACTTCGGCCCCGCCGCCGCCGACCTCAACCAGGACGGCACCCCGGAGCTATACCTGGGCACCCAGGCCGGCGGCGTCCAGAGTTTTTTGGGCGGGCGGGGCCGCACGGTGCTCGCCGCCCGGCCCGCCGCAGGCGCCGGTGCGGCGCTGGCCCTGAGCCTCTACCCCAACCCGGCCACCGCCACCGCCACCGCCGAAACTGCCCAGCCTACCCGCCTGCGGGTACTTGACCTGACCGGCCGCGCCGTGCGCGAAACTCCGGTCGGCCGGCCCCTCCAGCGCACCCATACGCTTGACCTGCGCGGCCTCGCCCCCGGCCTGTATCTGGTGCAGGCCATCGCCGCTGATGGTACCACTGCCACGCGGCGGCTGTGCGTGGAGTAGGGCGCTGGGGGTGGATGAGGTGTCGCGTTGGAGTGGTTTTGTCGTCAGGGTACACTTGCTCGCCGCCTGTGAACCCCACCCCTGAGCCCCCTCCCCATCGGGGAACCGCCAAGAATAGCAATTTGGAGTAGTGGGGGAAGGCAGTTTCCCCTTCTTTTTTTAGGAAGAGATTTTTAACTATAGCAGCCTTTGTCGGACGCGTCCCGGAATAGTACCGGCGCTAGGCTTTGGCGCAGGTTGCTGCTGACGTGGTACCTTCCTTGATAAGTGTCATTTGGCTACCTTTCGCGCTACTTATAAGTACCAGTTATAAGTACCAGTGGTACCCCCTCACCGCATATGCCCTGGTAGCTGCCCCTGCTTTTCATGTGGACTTCTTCCCGCACGCGCTTACGCCGCCTGGAGGCGGCCTGGCACCAGCCGGCTGCGCGCTCGCCCCACTTCCCCCTGGTGGCCCGCTATTACGACCACGTGCAGCACGAGCCCGCGTACCACCGCCTACCTGACCAAACCTGGACGGACCTAAACGGCGAATTACTCTTCGAACTGCTTGATGCTACGGTGAGCCGGGTAGGTCAGCAGTGCCTGTACTACCGTTTATGCAGCCCACTCGCCGACGAGGCCACCTTGCACGAGTTTGATGCTGCCGCGACCCTGCTGGCGCAGCAACCCGTGGCCCGCGGGCAAGCCTTGCTCGCCCTCGACCAGCTGACTGCCCAAGAAGCGTACTACCTGGTCGATTTGCTTCAGGGGCAGTCCCTGCCCACGTTGCCCGGCGCTCGCTTCGCGCCGCTGCTCGCGCTGGGGCTGTTGGCCACGTTGCTCGGGGGCTTTTGGCTACCCGTGCTCTGGTGGGGTACGATGGCGTTTGCCTTCACCAATGCGGTGTTTCATTTCCGGCAGCTCCAGTGGATTAAGCACTGTGTTCGCCCGCTGCTGCAACTGGGCCGCTTGCGTCGGGCGGGCCAGGCGCTGCAGCGAGCGGCCCTGCCCCTGCGGCCGCTTCAGCTGCTGGCAGCGCCCCTGGCCCGGCTGGGGGCTGTCGTGCGGCAAGTAGCGTTCTTTCAGGTGGAAGACAACTGGTTGCTGGAACTGCTCAAGATGCTGCTGCTGCTCGACATGCTGGTGTATGCCCGCTGCCGGGTGGTCGTGCAGCAGTACGCGCCCGCGATTCGGACGGTCTTTGAGGCGGTCGGCTACGTCGATTGCGCCCTGGCGGTGGCCAGCTTTCGCCAGCGTTACGCCACCTGCGTACCGCACTTTGGGCCGGCCGCCGAGGGCATCCAGCTGCAAGCCGGCTACCACCCGCTGGTGCCGGGGTGCGTGCCCAATGACCTCACCCTGGCCGGACAGGGGGTATTACTCACCGGCTCGAACATGGCGGGAAAAACCACCTTTATGCGCACGCTGGGCGTGAATGTCCTGCTGGCCCAGACGATAGCGACATGCCCGGCTATCGCCTACCGCGCCCCTTTTTGTCGGGTGCTCACCAGCCTCAGCCTGGCCGACAGCCTGCCCACGGGCAAGAGCTATTATCTGGTCGAAGCCGAAACCATGCGCCAGCTGCTGTTGGCCTGCGACGCGGCCCCCGGCAGCTTCCTGCTGCTGCTGGATGAGTTGTTCAAAGGCACGAATACGCGGGAGCGCATCGCCGCTAACAAGGCCGTGCTGGCCTACTTGCAGCCGCTCAGCTGGGTCGTAGCGGCCACTCACGATGGGGAACTGGGCGCGCTATTGCAGTCATGCTTTGTCGAATACCACTTTTGCGAGACGGTCACGGCGGAAGACTGGTATTTCGATTACCGCCTCAAAGCCGGTCCGCTCACCACGCGCAATGCCATTCGGCTGTTGGCGCGCCTGCACTACCCAGCGCAAGTGGTAGCCGCCGCGCAGGCACTCAGTGCCACGCTGGCTACGCGAGCGTAACCTGGCAGCACGCAACACCGACAGGGGGATAGGCTACGAGCGGCGAGCAAATACCCTGACGACAGAATCACTCCGGGCATCATGCCCCCTCACCGCAGCCGGTCGGCGGAGCGCACGAGTTGCTCGTCGCGGCGGATGAAGCGGTTGGCGAGCAGGTTGAGCAGCATGGCCAGCGTGGGCAGGTAAAAGGCGGGCTGGTTCTGGCCTTCAAGCTGGATGTTGAGATTGACCTCGCCCCGGCCCACGAAATAGAAAGCTGCCCCGAAAGTGCCGACCAGCAGCAGCAGGTTCAGCGCGCCGAGCTGGAGCTGGCGCGGGCGGTTACGAAACTGAAAAATCTCGACCAGCGCGACCAGGGCCGCCGCGCTGGCCAAGGCGGCAATAACCCAGACCGGGCCGGGCGGCGGGGCCAGCCCGCTGGCCTGGTAGCCGAAGGCGGTCAGCGTCAGCTCGTGGTGGGTGAGCGGGTCGAGCTTGTGCCAGAGCGGCAGGGCCAGTAGGCTCAGCATACATAGGGCCAGCAGGGCCAGAAAAACGCTTTGAATTCTTTGTATCATCTTTGTGGGCCTGAAAAAATGGCCCGCGCCAGTGCATCGTTACTGAGCCGGGCCGGGCCAAAATTAGCCCTCAACCGGCGGACCTAGCCCCGCCCCAACGATACCAGACCGGAATGCCCAATGCGTATATCGTGGATGCCGTACGCACCCCGATTGGAAAATTTGGCGGCGCGCTCAGCAGCGTCCGCCCCGACGACCTCGCCGCCGAGGTGCTGCGCCAGCTGCTGCGCCGCAACCCCAGCCTCGACAAAAACGCCGTCGAGGACGTGATAATGGGGGCCGCTAATCAAGCCGGCGAAG
Organism: Hymenobacter sp.; assembly: GCA_025353905.1. Classification (GTDB taxonomy): domain Bacteria; phylum Bacteroidota; class Bacteroidia; order Cytophagales; family Hymenobacteraceae; genus Hymenobacter. Next base: position 4,630 of record JANXNW010000046.1, on the reverse strand, counting down.
ACAACCGCAACGTGGCCCGCCTGGCGGCCCTGCTGGCCGGGTTGCCCATCACGGTGCCCGGCAGCACCGTGAACCGCCTATGCGCCAGCGGCTTGCAGAGTATCATGGATGCCGCCCGCGCCATCAAGGTGGGCGAGGGCGACGTGTACCTGGCCGGCGGGGCCGAGAGTATGACCCGCGCCCCGTTCGTGATGGCCAAGTCGGAAACGGCCTACGCCCGCGACTTCACCGCCCACGACACGACGCTGGGCTGGCGCTTCGTAAACCCGCGCCTGGCCAAGGAATACTATCCCTACTCGATGGGGCAGACGGCCGAGAACGTGGCCAAGAAGTACGGCATTAGCCGCGAGGACCAGGACGCGTTTGCCTTCGAGAGCCAGCGCAAATACCACCGGGCCGCCGAAAAGGGGCGCTTTCGCAAGGAGCTGGTGCCGGTGTTTCTGCCCCAACCGAAGGGCGACACGGCTTTGTTCGACACCGACGAGCAGCCCCGCGTTTCGACCCTGGAGAAGTTGGCCACCCTCAAGCCCGCCTTCCAGCCCGAGGGCGGCACCGTGACGGCCGGCAACTCGGCCGGCATCAACGACGGGGCGGCGGCCGTGCTGCTGGTGAGCGACGCGGCCCTGACTAAGTATAACCTCAAGCCGCTGGCGCGGGTCGTGGCCTCGGCCGTGGCCGGCGTGGACCCCGCCATCATGGGCATGGGGCCGGTGCCGGCCACGCGCAAAGTGCTCGAGCGCGCCGGCCTCACGCTGGCCGACCTCGACCTGATTGAGCTCAACGAAGCCTTCGCCTCGCAGAGCCTGGCCGTGATTCGGGAGCTGGGCCTCGACGTGGCGAAGGTGAACGTGAATGGCGGCTCCATCGCGCTGGGCCACCCGCTGGGCAGCAGCGGGGCGCGCATCGTGGCCACCCTCGTGCACGAGATGCAGCGCCGCGAGGGCGTGCGCTACGGCCTGGCCACGATGTGCGTGGGCGTGGGCCAGGGCGCGGCCGTGGTATTTGAGAAAATGTAGCGGGCGGCCCGTGGCCGCTGAAAAGCTTTTTGATTTCACCAAGACACGAGACATGAGACACGAGACATGAGATTCTCGCTCAGAAAGTCTCATGTCTCGTGTCTCATGTCTCGTGTCTTGGTGAAATCAAAAAGCAGTTCGCGCGAGCTTGAGCGAGCGGCGAGGCCGCGCCAGCCGCGTAATAGCAGTTATTAATTTGCTTCCTCCCCACCATGCTTTTTACCAGCAGCCCCGGCTGGGTGGCCCGCCTGCTGCCCGACCGCTACCGGCGCTGGCTGGTGGGCGGGTTTTTGGGGGTGCTGCTGGCATTGGGTTGGGCCGTGGTGCCCGACTACGGCTCGTTTGTGGATGAGGACTCGTGCCGCGAGAGCGGGCAGTTTTCGCTTATCTACCTGTGCGAGCTGGTGCCGCCGCGCTGGCTACCGGCCCGCGCGGCGGCGCGGGTGGCGGCGCGGCCCCCGGCCCTGCGGCTGGCCGCCTACGTGGACCGCGACTACGGCGTGGCGTTTGAGCTGCCGCTGACCATCCTCGAAACGCTCACTACCGCCCCGACCGATGGCCGGGCCGTGCTGCTGCTGCGGCACCGGGCCGTTTTTCTGACCTGCTTCGCGGGGCTGCTGGCTTTTTACTGGCTGGCGCGCGAGCGCTACGGCTCGTGGCGTTGGGGGCTGCTGGGGGCCGCGCTGCTGCTGCTCAGCCCCCGCCAACTGGCCGATGCGTTTTACAACAGCAAGGATGCCGTGTTTATGGCCGTGCAACTGTTGGCGACGGCTACCGCGTTGGCCCTGGTGCGGCGGCCAACCCCCGGCCGGGCCGCCGCCCACGCCCTGGCCTGCGCCCTGGCCATCGACGTACGCATTATGGGCGTGCTGGTGCCGGTGCTCACGGCGGCGCTGCTGGCGTTGCGGGCCGCGCGCGGCGACTACGCCGGCCAGCGCCTGGGCCGGGCGCTGGCCGTGTACGCGCTCGGGCTGCCGGCGCTGGTGGTGGCGTTTTGGCCGTATTTGTGGGCGGCCCCCCTGGCGCATTTCGGCGAGGCATTCCGCCACATGGCCCGGTTTCGGTGGAATGGCGAGGTGCTTTACGGGGGGCAGCTGGTGCGGGCCAGCCGCCTGCCCTGGCACTACGCTCCCGTCTGGATAGGGCTTACCACGCCCCCGCTTTACCTGGCGGGGCTGCTGCTGGCGCTAGGCGGCCTGCTGCGGCAGCTGGCGCGGCGCGGCGCGCACCTCTACGCCACGGCGGGCGAGTGGCAGGACTTGCTGCTCTGGGGCCTGGGCCTGGGGCCGCTGGTGGCGGTAGTCGCGTTCCGGTCGGTGCTCTACGATGGCTGGCGGCAGCTTTACTTCGTGTACCCGCCGCTGCTGCTGCTGGCGCTGGGCGGCTTGCGGGCAGCTTGGCACTGGCAGCTGGGAAAGTTCTGGCAGCCGGGTCAGCCGGAACTACCAGCGCCGGGCCGGCGGATAGCCTGGCGCGGGGCGCTGGCGCTGGTGGGACTGGCCAGCGCCGGCCACACGGCGGCCCAGATTATGAGCCTGCATCCGCTCGAAAACCTCTATTTCAGCCCCCTAGCCGGCGCGCACCCCGAGCTGCGCTACGAATACGATTACTGGGGCCTAAGCCTGCGCCAGGGCCTAGCCTGGATAGCGGCCCACGACGCGCGCGCCGGCATCCGGGTACAGGTCAATCAGCCCCTGGGCATGGCCGCGGCCCGAAGCCTTCAGCTATTGCCCCCGGCCGCACGGGCTCGCCTCAGCATCGGGCCAATGCCCAACGCGGCCGACCACTACTTCATCACTACCTACCGGTATCATCCGCAACCCTACGACCTCGGCCCGCCGCTTTATTCGCTGCGCGTGCAAGAGCGCCGCGTATTCGATATTTTTCGGCTGCGCTAAGCCATTATTGCGCGCGCATCTTTGTGAGCCCTGGCTCGCTGCGGCTGCGTAATTGCTGTTGTGGCCGGTTGTTTCTGATTTGTTGTTTGGTCATGGCGAGCGCAGCGCAGCCATCGCCCCTGTTCGGCGCGTTGTTCAGCCTCGTCAGTCGCGCTTAATAGGTGCCATTGCTGCGCTGCGCTCGCCATGATGGGGCGTGAAAAATTGAAAACAAGAAACAACCAGCAGTATTTAATGCCTTGCGTAACACCAGTAACTTAGATGACCTACGACTCTTCCCCCGCCTTTGCCGCCGCCCAGGACGCGGCCGACCCGCTGGCCCGCCTTCGGGGCGAGTTTCACATCCCCGCAGGGGCGGATGGCCGGCCCAGCGCCTACCTCTGCGGCAACTCGCTGGGGCTGCTGCCGCGCGGGGCACGGGCGGCCGTCGAGGCCGAGTTCGTGGCCTGGGAAACAAAGGGCGTAGAAGGGCACTTTCGGGGCGAGCGGCCCTGGACGACCTACCAGGACGCGCTGGCCGCCCCGGCCGCCCGCCTCGTGGGCGCGCGCGAAGCCGAGGTAGTGATAATGAACACGCTGACGGTGAATTTGCACCTGCTGCTGGTTTCATTTTATCAGCCCACCGCTACCCGCTATAAGGTGTTGATGGAAGGCGGCGCGTTTCCGTCCGACCAGTACGCGCTCGAAAGCCAGGCCCGGCTGCATGGTCTCGACCCGACCGAGGTCATCGTCGAAATGCTGCCCCGGCCGGGCGAGCATACGCTGCGCACGGCGGACATCGCGGCGAAAATCGCCGAGCTGGGCTCCTCATTGGCTACCGTTATTTTCGGGGGGCTGAACTACTACACCGGGCAAGTCTATGACATGGCCGCCATCGTTCGGGCCGGCCACGCGGTGGGGGCTACGGTGGGCTTCGACCTGGCCCACGCCGCCGGCAACGTGCCGCTCAGCCTGCACGAGTGGGAGGTGGACTACGCCTGCTGGTGCACCTACAAGTACCTCAATTCGGGGCCGGGCGGCACGTCGGGCGTGTTCGTGCACGAGCGCTTTCACCAGCGGCCCGACCTGCTGCGCCTCGCCGGCTGGTGGGGCCACGACCCGGCCGCCCGCTTCGAGATGAAAAAGGGCTTCCGGCCCACGCCCGGCGCGGCGGGCTGGCAGCTCTCGTGCGGGCAGGTGCTGCCCATGGCCGTGCACCGCGCCAGCCTCGACGTGTTTGAGGCCGCCGGCGGCTTGGCTCCGCTGCGCGCGAAGAGCGAAAAGCTCACCGGCTACCTGGAGTTTCTGATTCGGCAGCTCGGCCGGCCGGCTGCGGAGCTGGAAATTATCACCCCCGCCGACCCGGCCCAACGCGGCTGTCAGCTCTCGCTGCTGGTGCACCGCCGTGGCCGGGAGTTATTCGAGCACCTGGCCGCGGCCGGCATCGTCGGCGACTGGCGCGAGCCGAACGTGATTCGGCTGGCCCCGGTGCCGCTCTATAACTCGTTTGAGGATGTCCGCCGGGCGGGCGCGGCGCTAGTGGAGTTTTACAAGTCAGAGGAATAAGCTGGGGCGATTTTAGCGGCGTGGCGTAAATTAGAGCGGTTCTCAGGTTCGTGTAACAGGCGATGTATCTTTGAGCATGCAAGCTTACTCAGATGATTTGCGCGAGCGCGTGGCAGCGGCCTACGCCGTGGCGGGCGCTACCTCGGCCCACGTGGCGGCCAGGTTCCAGGT
>JANXNW010000031.1 GCA_025353905.1 Hymenobacter sp. | reverse complement strand
GCTCGACCTGTTGCGCGCGCACTGGGGCCACGCCGAGTTTCGGCCGGGCCAGCAGGCCATTATCGAGGCCGTGCTGGCCGGGCACGATGCGCTCGTGCTGCTGCCCACCGGTGGCGGCAAAAGCGTTTGTTTCCAGGTGCCAGCCCTGCTGCGGCCGGGCCTGTGCCTGGTCGTGACGCCGCTCATCGCCCTCATGCGCGACCAGGTGGATGCGCTGCGGCGGCGCGGCCTGCAAGCCGAGGCCGTGTACGCGGGCCTGAGCCACCAGGAAATCGACCAGGCCCTGGACAACTGCGTCTACAACGGCGGTATTAAGTTTTTGTATGTCAGTCCCGAGCGCTTACTTACCGACCTTTTTCGGGCGCGGGTAGCGCGGATGAAAATCGGGCTGCTGGCCGTGGACGAGGCGCACTGCCTCTCGCAGTGGGGCTATGATTTTCGGCCGCCCTACCTGCGCATCGCCGAGCTGCGGGCCCTGCTGCCGCCCGACGTGCCCTGCGTCGCGCTCACGGCCACCGCTACCGGGCAGGTACGGCAGGATATTGTGGAAAAGCTGCTTTTCCGGCCTGGCTACGGGGTTTTTACCCAGAGCTTTGCCCGGCCCAAGCTCTCGTACTCCGTCTTGCCCACTGACGATAAGCTGCGCCGCCTGCTCGAAGTGCTGCGCGGCGTAGGGCCGGGCAAGACGGGCATCGTGTACGCCCGGTCGCGTCGCCAAACGGAGGATACGGCCGCTTGGCTCGTCAAGCAGGGCCTGCCCGCCGCGGCCTACCACGCCGGCCTGCCTACTGAGCAGCGAACTCGCGTTCAGCAAAACTGGCTGGCCGACAAAACGCGCATCATTGTGGCGACCAATGCGTTCGGCATGGGCATCGACAAGCCCGACGTGCGCGTAGTGGCCCACCTCGACGCGCCCACCACCCTCGAAGCCTACTACCAGGAGGCCGGCCGCGCCGGCCGCGACGGCCTCTACGCCTTCGCCGTGCTGCTCGCCGGCCCCGCCGATGCCGACAGCCTGCGGCGACAGGCGCAGCTCGCACACCCGCCGCCCGACGTGGTGCGGCGCGTGTACCAGGCCCTGGCCAACTACTCGCAGACGGCCGTGGGCGGCGGCGAGCTGGTAGCCTTCGATTTCGACCTTGGCGCGTTCGCCGAAATCTACCGCCTCAAAGCCCTTGATGCACACCACGCCCTGCGGGTGCTGGAGCAGCAGGGTTTCGTGCAGCTGACCGAGGCGGCCAACCAGCCGGCGCGGGTGCAGCTCATCAGCAACCAGCACGACTTGTACCAGTTTCAGGTGGCCAATGCCCAGCACGATTTGCTCATCAAGGCCCTGCTGCGGCTTTACGGGGGTGAGTTGTTCGTGGCTTTTCAGGGTATTTCAGAAAGCGCCCTGGCCCGGCACCTGCGCCAGAGTATTCAGGACGTGATGCGGCAGCTGCGCTTTTTGCACGGCTCAGGGGTACTGCACTACCAGCCCCGGCGCGAGCTGCCGCAGGCCTTGTTCACCACGCCGCGCCACGACGCCGCCCAGCTGCCCCTCGACGAGCGCCGCCTGCGGGCCGCCCGTCAGCTCACCGACCAGCAAACCCGGGCCGTTGTCGAGTACGTTGGCAGCCAGGGCCGCTGCCGCCAACAGCTGCTACTCGACTATTTCGCCGAGCCCGACGCGCCCGCCTGCGGCGTCTGCGACGCCTGCCTGGCCCGCAAAAAAGCCGCCCAGGCCGCCCCCGACCCCACCACTCGCTACCCCGTCCTGTTGGCGCTGCTGCAAGCGGCCCCGCTACTGCCCCGCCAAGTGCTGGCCCAGTTCGCCGTCGCCGAAGCCACCGAGATAACGGCCGCGCTGCGTGGGTTGGTGGAGGTCGGGCAGCTCGCCTACGCGCCCGATGGGCGGCTGTCAGCGAAAAAATGAGGCGTATTCTTAACTGCTGTTACGCACGACTCAAACCCAAAAGAGTTCGAGCCATGCGTAACAGCACTAACTGGTTAGCCATTAATCACTAAGCCTGATAGGCTAGCATCCCGCCCAGCAGGTTGCGCACGTTGGTGAAGCCTTGCTGGGTCAGAAACGCTTTGGCCGAGGCCGAGCGGCCGCCGCCTTTGCAGTGCACGATAATTTCCTGGTCCTTGAGTTCTTCCAGCTCGTCGAGCTTGTCGGGCAGCGAGTTGAGCGGGATATTGTGGCTGCCGACGAGGTGGCTTTCTTCGGCTTCCCAGGTTTCGCGCACGTCGAGGATGTACGGGGTTTCGCCGGCGGCGAGGCGCTGGCGTAGTTCGGCAGGGGTAATGTCGGGCATGGGGGGTTCTCTGAGTATATTTTATTCGGGTACAGGCAGGTTCTCCAGGTCGAGCAAGTCTTTGGTGCGGCCGGTGGCTTGTTTGGTTTTTCGCAACGCGGTCAGGTTGATAAATTTAACGGGCAAGCCCCGCAGCTTCAGCGTGAGATGGCGCGCGTAGCATTCTTCGAAATCAACGCCGGGCGTAGCGGTCAGCAAATCAAAATCACAGCCTTGCGTGAAAGCCATAATGTTGGGCACGGTCGTAAAATCCCCCACCTCAAACTCCCCAGGTGGCCGGCCGAAAGCTTCCAGCGCGGCTACTGCCCGCCGGCCATTCTCTTCGGTGGGTCGGATGAGCAGGTCCAGGTCGCCGGTGTAGCGCGGGTAGCCGTGCGCGATGACGGCATAGCCACCGATGATGACGTATTCAACGCCGGCTTCGTGAAACTGCCGAAGTAATTCGAGCTGCTCGGGTTCCATCAGGTAAGGGGGGGTTAGTGGGGTTGGCGGCGTATAGCTCACGGCCCCTGGCAATCAAGCGTTGCGCCAGTTCGAGCCGCGCTAGGGGCGTAAGGCTCCACCAAGCCAGGCGATGCCGTTGCTCCACGGCCGAAGCATCGGTTGTCTTTAATACATCAGACATCAAACTGTCAATTAGTTACTCCAGTACCAACCTTCGCGTGGCTACTTCGCCGCTGGGCAAAGTTAGCCGCACCAGGTACACGCCGCCTGGCAGGCTGGCGGGCAGCCGCAGGCGGGGCTGGCCGGCTTCGGCAATGGGTTGTTGCCAGAGCTCGCGGCCCAGGACGTCGAGCAGCGCCGCTCGCCCGAAAGCCGGCCCGCTCACCGCTACGGTGGTCCCAGCGGGAGTCGGGTTGGGGTAGAGTGCGAAGCTGGCATTGAGAGTTTGTGCAGCACTGACGGCCAGTACGTTGTTATTCATCACGGCGCGCAGCATAATAGTGCCGGGCGTGGAAAGCGCCGGTTTGCTCCACGCACCCTGCGCGTTGTAAAAGAGGGTAGGCGCGGCCGCGGCGTTGTTCAGGTCGTAGCCGTAGGGCAGAAACTGCCCGTTCGAGACTTGCCCGTAGCCCACGTAGAAGCGCCCGCTCACGGCCACCGGCGTGGCAAAAACGACCTCATAAAACGTTTTGCCTGCGGGCAGCGGGTTGGCGAGCACGGCGGTGGCGGTGGCCAGCGGCGGGTCGGCGGGCTGGCCGTTCTTGTCGGCCCACACGGCCACTGTTACCGAACGGCTCTGGAAGTTTTCGCCGCCTTGCGCGGCCGGAATGTTGTTAAAAATTGGCGCTAGGCTCACGGCCCGTACCTGGTCGTTTTTGGCCAGCGTGATGCCGTAGGCGAAGTAGCTCACCGGGCCGCTGCTGAGCGCGGGCAGGGTCAGGAACGACTCCGCCGAGCCGTCGTCAAAGGCATAGTAGTCAGTCAGGTCCAGGTCGCGGTAGGTCGAGTCGTTGGGCAGCGTGAGCGGGTTGGTTTCGTTGGTTTGCAGGGCCAGCGCGTAGCGGTAGCGGCGCGGGGTGCCGGGCGTGGGCAGCGGTGCCGTGCGGGCATCGCCCTGGATGAGCTGCTGCCGGGTGGCGGCCGCAATCGGGGCGTTGCCGCTGAGCCAGGTGGCCGGTCCAAAACCGCCGCCGCCCGTGCTCAGCTCGCGCGCCGTGCCGAGCCAGGAGATGGGCGTCGGGTTGCCGCCCGAAGCCAGGTTGTTGATGGTCGTGTTCAGCGCCGGGCTCAGCGCGCTGGCCCCGGCGGCGGCAAACTGCCCGGCCGGCATAGCCGTGAAATCGCGCAGCGGCGAACTCAGCCCCCGGCTCGTAGCAATGTCCTGAAAGACAGTGTCGTTGGCCGCCCGGTTGGCGTTCAGCAAAATATAATCCAGCCCAAACGCGTCGCGGCTCGTGGCCTGGCTGCCCGCCGCCCGAAACCGAAACCGGAACCCGGCGTGGAAATAACCGGCCGCCGCAACCGGGAAAATCTGCTGCTTGAAGCGCGTCGTGCGGCCCGCCCCGTCGTACGTCTTGACCACGTTCCAGAGCCCGCTTTGGTCGAGAAACTCCAGGGTGAGGCCCACGGGCGTACTGCCACCGCTAATTATCGGCGAGCCAGCCAGCGTACCCTCCTGCAAGGCATAGCTCAAATACACCTGGCTGCCGGCCGAAAACCCGCTCAAATCAATCGGCAGCGAGGTAAGCGTGTCGGTCGCGCCGTACGACGAGGCCGATACCGCGTTATAAGGCAGGCCATTGGCGCGCAGCCCGTCGAGCGTGGCCGTGCCCCGCGTGAGTGGGTTTACGGCCAGGCGGTTGCTCACGTAAGCCCCGCCGCCGCCGTACGTCTGCGCGTTGCCGCCGCTGCCGTCGGGGTAGTCGCGGGCGCGGCCCTGCCAGCGCGCCGGGCTGGGCTGCCCGTCGCGCGGCAGCGTAAAGTCCTCAAAAAACGGCAGCGCAAGGGCAGCTAACTGCTGCTGGGCAGCTGATGCTTTGGTATGGGTTGGGGTCGGAGTCGAGGCTGCCCGCGCCGGGTCAGCGCGCAACGGCTCGGGACGGAGCAGCACGGGCGTTTGGGCGCGGCCCGTTAGCGAGAGCAGCAGCAGGAGCAGCCAAGAGGGAAAAAGAGCGCGCATAGCGGGGTAAATTCGCGGGTTTTAAAAAGCCGGCTGGCAAAGCTGAACGAGCAGTGCGCCTCTCAACGCACACGCCCCACAAAAAAACTCACCACCCCGCCACTTCGCCGTCTATTCCGCCACCCACAAATCCACCAGCTGGCCGGTGCGAATCAGCGCCCCCAGCGCGGCCACTGGTCGCTGCCGCACTACGGTGCCAGGGGTTTGGCCGTTGTCGGCCGCTTGCTTGAAGACTTCGCCCACTTCCAGATGCTGGCCGGCGAGCAGGGTCCGGGCTTCGTCTTCGGGCATTCCGAGCAGGCTCGGCACGGCGAATTCAGTGTTGCCCAGCCCGTCGCCCACTTCCAGGTCTATGCGCGAGCCTTTGGCGATGGGCGCGCCGGGCGCGATGTCGCGGCCCTGGCTCAGCTGCCGGAGCACCGCGTTCTGGGCCACGTTGGGCACGAGCTTGATTTGGCCGATTTGCAAGTCGTAGCTCTGCAGGATGAGCTGTGCGTTCTTCACCGAGCCGTCCGTGAGCTTGGGCATTTTGATGACCGGCGGGCGGCGCATGGCCACGGAGAGGTAGATTTTACGGTCCTGCTTGACCTTCTCGCCGGGCGCGGGTTCTTGCGTGAGCACCGTGAAAGCCCGCACGCCGGGCGCGTAGGAGCTGTCATCGACGAAATAGCTCAGCTTGCGCTCACCCAGGTAATTGGTCAAATCAGCCGCGTTCATGCCCGTGATTTTGGGTACCACGATGGTTTCGCCGTGGTGCGTCGTCAGGGGCAGGTAGACGTAGAAAAAGCCCAGCACGAGCGCCCCGCCCAACGCGGCGATGAGCGTGAGGTGCTTGAAGACATCGAACCAGGTATCGGCTTTGAAGAAAGACATTTAGTTTGGTGCTTGATGTTAGGTCATGCTGAACGCAGTGAAGCATCTTGCTCGCTCCGTTGCGGACGTTTGGATTACTTCACCATGCGAGATGCTTCGCTGCGCTCAGCATGACCTGATGCCAACCGTGCCCGCCCGAAATCCAGAATCCGGTCGATGAACTGATACGGCGTGTAGCCGGCCAGCGCGGTTTGGTGGAAGATACACGTGGCGGGCGTCATGCCTGGCAACGAATTCACCTCAATGATAAGTACTTCGACGGCCCCGCCGGCCCGCACCCGCACGAAGGCATCGATGCGGGCATAGCCCTCGATGCCCAGCACCTCGGCCACGCGGCGCAGCGTCCGCTTCACTTCGTCGCTGATGCGCTGCCGCTCGGCGGGGTCCGTGGCGTAGCGGGCGGGGGTGATGTTCTGGCCTTCTCCGGCCAGGAATTTCTCCTCCAGACTCAGCACCTCGCCGGTGGCCAGCGCCTCGCTCGCCTCGAAAACCTCGATTTGCAGCGCGCCGTGCGCGTCGTAGCTCGTCAGCAGCCCGCCCGTGATTTCGAGGAAGTGCGCCGCCCCGTCGGCCGCAATCAGCGTCTCGACCAGAAACGCTTCCTTGCGCGGAAATTCCTCCTTAAACCCCAGGCTCAGCACCTGGGCCGGACCGGGCAGCAGCGCTGCCCGCTCGCGGAAAATCAGCTCGCTAAAGGCGGCCAGCTCGGCCCGGGACTTGATTTTCTTGACCGCCGACGAGCACCCGTCGTCGGCCGGCTTGGCGATGAATGGATACGGAAACTGACTTTCCAGCTCGGCATAGAACCGCGCCGGGTCGGCGGCGTGAGCCAGGCGCTGGGCCAGGCGATGGTCGGCCACAAGCAGGCCGGCCGCGCGCAGGCGCTCGTTGGTTTCGTACTTGTTGATGGTCACGGCGCTGCTCTCGGCCCCGGAGCCGTTGTAGGGCAGGCCGAGTTTTTCCAGCTCCGCTTGCAGCGCGCCGTCTTCGCCGGGGCGGCCGTGCAGGGCGATGAACACCTCGTCGGCCATCGTCTTCAGCTCCGCGAACGAGACGCGGCGCGGCGCGGCCACGGCCTGCCCCGCGTAGGTGCGGGTGAGGCCCGCCGCCTCAGCCCGGATGCGGGCCAGCACCGGGTGCGGGGCCTCGCCGGCTTCGGCGTGCTCAATCTTCTCCCGAATGTCGTCGGCGTTGTCCTTGAGCATCACGTTGATGGGCAGCTCATACAGCCGGAACTCCCGGTCGCTGCCGGTCAGAAACAGCGGCACCGGCCGGTACTTGGTGCTCGAAGCCAGCTTCTCGTAAATATTGCGCCCGCTCTCCACCGAAATGTGCCGCTCCGAGGAGTAGCCGCCCATGATGACGGCCACCCGGATGCGCTCGTCGGTGGCTTTTTGGTGATAAGTAATTTGATTGTCAAACGCATAAAGTTGTTGCGCCAGCCGCACCGGTTTCAGGCCGCCGCGCCGCCGCGCCGCCAGCGACGTGCGAATAATGTAGGTCAAGAACTGGCTCGGATTCAGCCCGATTTCGGCCGCCTGATGGAAGAAGAACGAAGCCGGCAGCATTCCGCTGGTCGTGTTCGGGTCGTTGAGCAGAATCGTGCCGTCGGCCTGAATGAAGCCGTCGAGCCGGGCGTAAACTTCGAAGCCGAACGTGCGAAACATCGCCTGGGCCTGCTGCCGGATGCGCTCGATGTCGGCTTCGGGTAAGTCAATTGGGGTGATTTTGCGGGCCAGGCCGGGCAGGTACTTGGCCCGGTAATCGAATACTTCCTGCCCCTTGATAATCTCGGTCGGCGGCAGGGCCAGCGGCTCCCCGTTCTCGTCTTCGATTACAATGCAACTGAACTCGCGGCCGGCGACGAATTGCTCGATGAGGACTTGCGACTCAGTAGCTTTGAGGCTCAGCAGGCACACGGCTTCCGCTTTCGGGAAAATTCTGTTCAGGCAATCCAATAAGCCCTCCGGGTGGAAAAAATATGGACCTTGATGAAGATTAAAATGAAACGGATAATCAGGATGATTCATCCGCGAGTCCAGGTCGGGCGCAAGACCAACTTCCGTCAGCTTGACAGGCAAGCCAATTCCCTCCCGTATGTCGGCAAGCTGACGCACCCAATCTATCTGACCATTTGCGTCCAACGCTTGCCACTCGCTTCGTGTCAGGGTTCGCTCAAAAAGCGCCCGCTCCACTGCCGCCGCAAAAGCACTTGAGTTATCTGCATCACGCACAATGCTCACGCCAATGCTACTGCCCTGTCGCGGTGCTTTCAGCACCAGCGGCAAATTCAATTCCTGTCGCAAAGCAGTCAGTAACTGATTGCTTTCAGGAGCTAACCAGTTATCGGCCTCTAACACCCGAAACGCCGGCGTAGCCAGCCCCGCCGCTTGCATCAACCGCTTCTGGGCGATTTTATCGATGCCGATGGCCGAGGCCAGAATGCCCGAACCCGAATACGGAATGCCCACCCACTCCAGCAGGCCCTGAATGCTGCCGTCTTCGCCGCCGGGGCCGTGCAGGGCCAGGAAGGCGAAATCCATGAGGTGCGGCAACTCGCTGATTTCGAGCCGGCGGCCGACCTGGTTGATGATATTGTTAAGGGCTTCGTCGCTCAGCTCGCCCAGGTTTTCGATGTAAAGCTGCCAGGCGTGGCGGCTGGGCGGGTAGGCGGCGGCCGGCGGGTAGAAGTCGCGGATGGTGCCCTTGTAGAGGTGCTGCCAGTCGAGCAGGATGAAATTGCCCAGGCTGTCCACAAACACCGGCACCGGCGTGAAGAGGCCCTTGTCAAGGTTATCAAAAACGGTGCGCCCGCCGGCAAACGAAATTTCCCGCTCGCGCGAGGTGCCGCCGAAAAAAATGCCTACTCTCATCATGGGAGGCAAAGGTATCGTGGGACGCAGCCTTTGCTGCGTCACTCGTTGAATGGTACTATCGGCGCGCACCTGACGCAGCAAAGGCTGCGTCCCACTTGCTCTACTCCTGCGGACGCCTGACGCAGCAAAGGCTGCATCCCACGATACTTTTGTCGTGCCAACCCCAACTCATCCGCCCATGAACACCCTCGCCAACTACTCCTTCGCCGGCCGCCGCGCCGTGGTGCGCGTCGATTTCAACGTGCCACTCGATGCCGACTTGCGCATCACCGACGACACCCGCATCCGGGCGGCCACGCCCACGATTCAAAAAATCCTCGGCGACGGCGGCTCCGTAGTATTGCTCTCGCACCTGGGCCGGCCGAAGGGCGGCTACGAGAAGAAATTCACGCTCCAGGCGCTGGTTTTGCGCTTGCAGCAGGAATACGGCCGCGAGGTGCTCTGGGGCGGCGACGTGCTCTCCGACGAGGCCACCCGCCTGAGCCAGGCGCTCCAGCCGGGCCAGGTGCTGCTGCTCGATAATCTGCGCTTTCATAAGGAAGAGGAAGCCGGCGACGAGGCATTTGCCAAGCAGCTCGCCCGCCTCGGCGATGTCTATGTGAACGATGCGTTCGGGGCCGCGCACCGCCGCCACGCGTCCACGGCCGTTATGGCCCACGACTTCGCGCCCCAGGACCGGCTCGCCGGTTTGCTCATGCAGGCCGAGCTGGACAACGCCCAGAAGGTGCTTGACAACCCCCAGCGGCCGTTTACGGCCATTATGGGCGGGGCTAAGATTTCGGATAAGATTCTGCTCATTGAGCGGCTGCTCGATAAGGTCGATAACCTGCTCATCGGCGGGGGCATGGCCTACACGTTTGCCGTGGCCGAGGATGGCTCGGTAGGCAAGTCGCTGCTCGAAGCCGACCGCGTGGAACTGGCTAAGCAGCTGATTAAAAAGGCGAAAGAAAAGGGCGTGAACCTGGTGCTGCCCGCCGACTCACTCACCGCCGACCGCTTCGCCAACGATGCCGACGTGGACGTGGCCTCCAATATGAATATCCCCGCCGACCGCATGGGCCTCGACCTCGGCCCCGCCGCCCGCGAGCAGTTCGCCGCCCTCATCCGCACCTCCAAAACCATCCTCTGGAATGGCCCGATGGGCGTTTTCGAGATGAGTAATTTCAGCCTCGGCACCGAGTACGTGGCCCGCGCCATCGCCGAAGCCACCGCAGCCGGCGCGTACTCGCTCATCGGCGGCGGCGATTCGGCGGCCGCCGTGCAGCAGCTCGGCTACGCCGACCGGGTGAGCTACATCAGCACCGGCGGCGGCGCGCTGCTGGAGTTTATGGAAGGCAAGGAGCTGCCCGGCGTGGCGGCGCTGGGTTGAGGATTGAAGGATTAAGGATGAGGGACGGTCGTCATGCTGAGCGTAGCGAAGCATCTTGCTCGCATCGTTGCGAGCGTAGGAGGTCCCGCACCATGCGAGATGCTTCGCTGCGCTCAGCATGACACTCGTCCCTAATCCCTCATCCTGTGTCCCTCATCCCTAATCCTCAGTAATGCTTGGGCAGCGGGGTGCCGCCGGCTTTTTTCACCCGGGCGGTGAGCGAGTCGAGCACCTGGGCGTAAATGCCGTCGAGGTCTTTGTCGTGGGTGGCGTAGTAGCGGTAGCTGCGCACGAAGGTGGAGTCGCCGGGGGGAATATTAAACTGCCAGAACAGCTCGCGCTGCTGACTCAGAAACAGGGCACGGGCCGAATCGGGGGAGAGGCGCACGTTTTCGAGGCGGGCTTCGAGTACGTGCAGGCGCACGAGCAGCGTCACCATGTCGGGTTTCGGGATGAGCTTGGGTGGGGGCAGCACCTGCTCGGGGCGGGCGCAGCCGCCGATTCCACTGGCCCCGCCGAGAAGGGCGGCCAGCGCCAGCGCGCGCAGGAGAAGCAGCTTTTTCACCCCCAAAAATATGCTACGAAATACGGCGAGTGGCGTAGCTTCGTGGCCAGCCCCTTGCTTTAGTCGCCTCTATGCCACCTAATGCCGCTCCTGCTCCCGTCGTTGGTCCGGCCGCCGGGGCCGCGCTGCCGGCCAGCCTGGCGGAGCTGGTGCGGCGGCTGCGCCACCTCGAAATCAGGATGCGGCAGGCCGTGGAAACGCAGCTGCAGGGTAATTTCGGGTCGGTGTTTCGGGGCAATGGGCTGGAATTCGACGACGTGCGTCTCTATCAGTATGGCGACGAGGTGCGAGCCATCGACTGGGCCGTGAGCAGCAAGGGCCACGGCACGTTCGTCAAAACCTACAAGGAGGAGCGCGAGCAGCAGGTGCTGGTGGCCCTCGACGTGAGCGCCTCGCAACGCGTGGGCGGCGGCAGCACCGACGCGGCGGGCCAGGCGCTGCCGCGCAAGCTCGACCTGGGCCGCGACCTGGCCGGGGTACTGGCGCTGGCCGCCGCCCGGCAGGGGGCCGCGCTGGGCTTGCTCGCCTTCACCGACCAAAAGGAATTGTACCTGCCGCCCGCCAAAGGGCTGCGGCCGGCGTTCGCGCTGCTGCAGCGGCTCTACGGGCTGCGGCCAGCCTCGCGCCACACCAGCTTGGGCGGCGGCATCGGGCAGGTGCTGGGTCTGCTCAAGCGCCGGAGCCTGGTCGTACTCATCTCCGATTTTATCGATGAGAATTTCGAGCGCCCGCTCACCATGCTCGCCCGTCGCCACGACTTGGTGGTGGTGCAATTGCAAGCCCCCCAGGAGGCCGCGTTTCCGGCCCTGGGCATCGTGCCCCTGCGCGATGCCGAAACGGGGGTAACGCGCTGGGTGAACACGTCGGCCCCCGGCTTCCAGGCCGCGCACCGCGCCCAGGCCGAAGCCCGGCTGCTGGCCCTGCGCGCGCTCTGCCACCGCCAGCGCGTGAGCCTGCTTCCGCTGCGCACCGACGAGGATTTCGTGAGCCAGCTGGTCGGCCTGTTTCGGCAGCGGTGAATTGGATTAAGGATGAGAGATAAGGGATAAGGGATTGAGCGAACTGGAAGCTAGGCTATTTTGCTTCTCAGTCTCTGCGCCATCTGCGAAACCCTCTGCGCCCTCGGCGGGCTAAAATGACGTTGAAGTATTGGCTAACATGAGATGTCAGCTCGCCCCATGAAGCAAGATATTTTTCTATTTACTCTGCTGTCAATGTTGGGCTTACCGGCCACGGCGCTGGCTCAAACAGCTCCACCCAACGGCCCGACTGCGCGCTTCTCGCGGGCCGAGGTCGAAGTCGGCCAGCCCCTGGACTACGAGCTGAGCTACGTCCACGACCCAGCCGAGGAGGTTGTCTTCCCCGATTCGCTGGCCGCGTTCGGGCCGTTTGAGTACGCGGGGCGGCGGGCGCTGCCCACGCGCACCGAAGCCGGCCGCAGCCTGGACCGGGTGATTTACCACCTGCGCACGTTTTCGCTTGCCCCGACGCAATCCTTGCAGCTGCCGGTGTTGGTGCTGCGCGGCCCCGCTGATACGCTACGACGGCTGCCGTCCGTGGCCCAGGTGCGGCTGCGGCGGCTGAGCGCGGTGGGCATCGGGGCGGCGGGCGGGCTGCCCGCGCTGCGGCCCGGCATCAGCTGGCAGCCGCTCGCGCCCGCTTTCAACTACCCGTTCTGGCTGGCGGGGCTGGCGGGTGGGCTGGCGCTGGTCGGGGCGGCCTGGGCGCTGTACGGGCGGCGCTGGCGGCAGCGCTACGGCGGTTACAAGCGCCGCAAAAACCACGTGTATTTTCTGGCCCAGTTTGCCCGCCACACCGAGCGCTTCGCCCTCTCGCGCTCGGCCCCCATCGTCGAGCGGGCCGTCGTGCTCTGGAAAAATTACCTGTCCAGCCTCGAAGGCGCTGACCTCAACCTCAGTTCGCTCACCACCCGCGAGCTGGTAGCTCATTTCCGCGACGCACCCGCCGTAGACCGCGCCCTGCGCACCACCGACCGCATCGTCTACGGCAACCTGCTCAGCGAAGACCCCCAGGAAATACAGCAGGTAGAAGCCGCGTTTCAGCTGCTGCGCGATTTTGCCGAAGCGCAGTTTGAGCAGGCAGTCGGCAGCTGACTGGCAGCTAACTTAGTGGTCGTTGCAGCCCCCGTAATGGCTTCGCGCTGCTCGCCGGAACTTCATCCTTAATCTCTCATCCTTCATCCCTAATCCTAAAAATTATGCCTCATTTAGTTGCCCTTACCGGGGCGGGGGTGTCGGCTGAGAGCGGCATTCGCACTTTCCGTGACACCGATGGCCTCTGGGAAAACCACCGCGTGGAAGACGTGGCCACGCCCGAAGCCTTCGCCCGCAACCCGGCCCTGGTGCTCGACTTCTACAACCAGCGCCGCGCCCAGGCCCGGGCTGTGCTGCCCAACGCCGCCCACCAAGCCCTGGCCGGCTTCGCGGCGCGGCCGGGCTGGACGGTGAGCATCATCACTCAGAACGTGGACGACCTGCACGAGCGCGCCGGCTCGACCCAGGTGCTGCACCTGCACGGTATGCTGCGTCAGATGCGCTCGGTGAACGACGAAACACAAGTGTTCGACTGCCCCGGCGACATTGAGCTCGGCGACCTAGCCCCGGACGGCGGGCAGCTACGGCCCCACATCGTGTGGTTCGGCGAGCAGGTGCCGGCCATCGAGGAAGCCGCCGAATTGGTGGCCACGGCCGACGTGCTGCTCATCATCGGCACGTCGCTGCAAGTCTATCCGGCGGCCGGCCTGCTGCATTACGCCCCGGCGGGCTGCCCGGTCTACGTCATCGACCCACACCAGCCCGAAACCAGTCGCCCCGGCGTACGCTACGTAGCCGAGCCGGCCGGCACGGGCGTGGCAAAGGTGCTGGCCGAGTTGGCTTAGGGTAGGAGGGTTCTCTGGGGGGTGAGAGTAAGAGGGTAGGAGTTTAAAAAAGGACCTCTACCCTCATACCCTCACACCCTACTACTGGTACTGCCGCAGAATCCCTGAGTCGAACGGCGTCCATAGGCTGGCTTTCTGGCCGCAGGCTTTGAGGCCGTCGTTGGTCCAGGTGTTGCAAGTGTGGAAGAGGCTGTAGCGGCTGTTGGCTTCGTAGAAGGCATCGTGCGCGCCGTAGCTGTGGGCGGGCAGCCACTCGAATTGGCCCTGAGCATCCTGGCGGAAGCTGCGTTGCACGTACGCCACCAGGCGCGCGTACTGGGCCGGGGTCAGGCGCAGGGCAATGCAGTCGGGGCTGGGCTTCAGCTCTTCGTCGCTGAAATACGTGGCGTGAACCAGCGACGAGCCCAACCAGAAGCCGGCCCGCACGGCCACGCTGGGTTTCAACTCGCCCCAGGTCGGCGTTTCGAGGTAGAAGCCGCGGTCACCCCAGCCCAGCCCGACGTAGCGGTAGCTGGGGTCGGCGGCCAGCGTGTGGCTGAGCGAAAGCTGCCGGCTCCAGTCGTGGTACGGGCTGCGGATAGGCATCACCAGGTCGGTATGAACGCCGTTGGAGTGGATAAAAACCGGGATGGTAGAATCGGCCGTAACCGGCTCGGCCGCCACCGGAATGCGCGAAAACACCCAGGCCACGCCCAAATACAGGCCCACGGCGGCGGCCAGACCCAGCACCGGGTAGCCGACAATTTTCAAGGTTTTGCGCAGCAAGGGTAACATAAAATTCGGAGTTATTTTTGTCGCTTAGTTCTTTCTGTCGTTCAAAAGTAACCTGCGCTTTTCGTCCCGATGCCCGAGCCTGCCACCATCGAAGTTCCTCCCCCTGCCGCCGTTGCCCCGGCGGCTTCCCGGGCCGAGACCTACACCATTCCGGCCGCGTATCGGCAGATGGAGAATACCCACATTCTGTTCTGGCTCGTCAAGGACATCAGCTGGTGCCTGGTGTGGCGGCCGCTGGGTATGCTCATGATTTTGCCCACGCTGGGCATTGCGCTCGTCATCATGTGGCGGACGCGGGCGCTAGCCTCGGAGCTGGCCCACAACGCGGCCATCGTCTGCTGGATTACGGCCAACTCGTACTGGATGGTGAGCGAGTTTCTGCATTTTGATGCCGTACCCGTGCCGGTCTTTGGTGATGGTAAGCACCTGGCCATCATTCCGTTTGCGATGGGGCTGCTGATACTGGCCTGGTACTACCTGGTGCAGCGTCCGCGCGCCGCCGCGCGCACCAGCTAAGCGGGCACCTGCTCAGATTTGCCCTTCGCCCACGCAGCTCACGCCGAAGAGTTTATTGGCCGGCGCGAGCCGCATCTCCACCGACGTCAGCCCGAGTAGGGTCGCGTTGGCGAGCCGCGAGAAGGGCCGCATGTTGGAGGCCGCGTCCTGCCCGCGCAGGTTATTTAATTGCCGCACCCCCCACACGAGCGGAAACAGCCCGCCGTACAAATAATAATTGCGAATGCGCGCGAAGCCCGCCCGTTCCAGCACCGTGCGCAGCATCGGAATCTGGTAGCGCCGGTAGTGGCCCAGAAACACGTCGTGTCCACTCCAGAGGCTCTTAAAAGCGGGCACCGTGATAAAAAAGTGGTTGTGCTCGCCCACGCAGGCGGCCTTCACGGCGCGCAGCATGCCGAGGTCGTCGTCGAGGTGTTCGAGCACGTCCATGAGCACGACCAGCCCGTTTTCGATGCGGGCCGGAATGGCGTGAACCTTCTCGATTTTCTGGCCCGCCGTGAGCGCCATCTCCGCTTCCGAATAACCCGTGTCCACAAGGTAAACCTTGGCGATGCCGGCCCCGAATTTGGTTTCCAGCTCATAAGCAAAAAACCCGGAACCGGAGCCAATGTCCACCACCGTCAGCGGCCGGCCGGTGGCAATAAGTTTTTCCGCGAAGGCCAGCAGCGGCAGCTTCTTGGATTGGTAGTACCAGTGGGTGGCGGGGTCCACGCCGTTTTCGAGTTCTTTCAGGTCCATACTGGGGCGTTCAGGGCCGCTTAGGCGAGCCGCTTTGAAGCCGCAAACTTAGCCCGCTGGCCTCGCAAAGTCCGGTGACAGCCCTGTAGTCGCTTAGCTACGTAGCGGCAACAAGTCGAGCGCGAAGCCGGGGAGCACAGCTTCTCCGCTCAGGCTTCGGCCGAAGCCGACCAACTCTTCCGGCTCGCGGCCGGGGCGATAAACGGTGGCCGTTTCGGCCGCCGGGTCGAGCAAAAACGCGAGCCGCACCCCGTTGGCCAAGTAGTCCAGCATTTTGCGGCGCAACGCGGCCAGCCCGTCGGAAGGCGAGCGCACCTCAATCACAAATTCCGGGCAAACGGGCGGAAACCGCTCCCGCTCGGCCGGCGTGAGTCGCTCATACGCCCCCGCGCTCAGCCACGCCGCGTCGGACGAGCGCACCGAGCCGTCGGGCAGCGTGAAGCCCGCCGAAGACTCATAGACGTGGCCCAGTTTAGCTTCGTAGTTCCAGCGCAGCAATTGAAAAATCAAGTGGCCGGACTTGCGGCTAACTTCGGAACCAGCGGGGGGCATGGCAATGATGTCGTGGGTAGCCGTGCGTTCCAGGCGCAGGGTGGGGTTGTGCTGGCAGAGGTCAAAAAACTCCGCGTCCGTGAGCCGGGCCAGCGCCGGGCCTTGCAGCAGCAATTGGTTGTCGAGGTCGGCGAAGGTCATGGTAAAGCCAGGGATACAAAATTATTTTTTTGTTTGATTAATCGCACTGAAACCCATACATACTGTGACGCACCTTATTGCCATTACTTTTAGTCAGTCTATAATCTGAACTTTTCTCTTTCTCAAGCCAATACTGCTTATCGGCAATAATACTTTTCGCTGGAGGCAACATGGAATGAACGCAGCAGTTAGCAACATAAATGCTCCTGCTGCCCCAGCATGTTGTGTCAAATGCAACTACTTGAGAGATTCCGTCATATTCCATATTTTCTAACAAATAAAACTTGGACTCATAGCTTACAAAATCAATCGGAAACTTGATTTAGAAACCCCATCGAGTATTCTCAGCGCGTTGTCGATAATATCTCGATACGTCTTTTGCTGTAAGCAAGTTATTTGTTACCATTGCGTAGTTCAGTTCTTTCCCTAACATATCGTAACAGTAAACTACCGGCCTACTTTTTACTTTATCATATAACTTAACTGTCTCATAAATTACGTATTTTTTACACGCATACCATATTGCAGTTGGAGCTAACATCAAGGTTAACAATGTCAAACCAATGAGTCTGTTATGCCTTTTCATTTTTGCTGCTGTTTACTCTCGCTAATTACTTGTTGTGAATTAATCAACGGCCGCCCCGGAAACCAGGACGGCCGTCGTTGTACCAGGCGAAACGGGCAAGCTCCTACACGGCTTGTCCGGCCTCGCGCAAGCGAACTGGACTAAACTCAGTTACGCGGCTGCTTTCTGCCTGGGCCTGGGCTGCTGCTGGACGGCGGCTTCGGTGGCGCGGCGCTGCTTTTGCTTTTGGATGTAGCGGCTGATGGCGGCGAAGTCCTCAGCCGTGGGTTGCAAAGCCGGTTCTTGGCTGCCGAAATTTCCTTCGAGGTCGAGGTGTTGGGTCTTTTTCATGGGCTTAGTTGAAGTATTTTCGGGTTAGTACCAGCGCGGCGGCGGTGTTGATAATCATGGTCTGACCCCCGGCGCGAGTGGCTCCCAGCGTGGTGGCGTAGTGGTCGAAGAGTTTGGTCTTAGAAACAAAGGATAGGTAGCCATCGTGCCCGTGTTCAAACGACAACCGACAAGCGTGAGCAACCAGGTTACCGGGCACTCCAACGTAAATTTTATTCTTGCCCAGATTGAATGGGGCACTTTCAATCAGGTGCATAAATACATGGTCGGCTTTGATTTCTATGCTTATCAAGCCTTGTAATTGGTTTGGCTCATCCATGAGCGTCAATTTGAAAACCTGACGCGCCGGATATTTTACCTCGTTCCGCCAGTTGAATAACCAGCCGTTTGCTTTGATAATTGTCTTCAGGTCGGCCGGCGAAACCAACGAAACGTTAGTTTCAAACGCCGCCCCAGTTGTTACCTGCTCAATAGAATTAGTCAGCTTGTCAATTTCAATGCTGACCAGGACGGGGGAAGGTGGTTTCACCATCCAAACATACATCAAAAACGGCCGCCCCAGAAACCAGGACGGCCGTCGTTGTACCAGGCTGAACGGGCAAGCTCCTACACGGCTTGTCCGGCCTCACGCAAGCGAATCAAATTCAGTGCCGAACCGGCGCGGAACCACTCAATCTGGCCCTCGTTGTAGGTGTGCTGCACCACCAGCAAGTCCGTATCGCCGTCGGCGTGGCGCAGGCGCACCTGCAGCGGCTGGCCGGGGGCGAAGGTGCCGAGGCCCAGAATGTCGAGCTGGTCGTCTTCCTCAATCAGGTCGTAGTCGGCTTTGTTGGTGAAGGTCAGGGCCAGCATGCCCTGCTTTTTGAGGTTGGTTTCGTGGATGCGGGCGAAGGACTTGACCAGCACGGCCCGCACGCCGAGGTGGCGCGGCTCCATGGCCGCGTGCTCGCGCGAGGAGCCTTCGCCGTAGTTTTCGTCGCCCACCACCACGGTGCCGATGCCGAGGCCCCTGAGCACCCGCGCCGCCTGGGGCACGGCCACATAGGGAGCACCCTGAATGCCAGCCGCTTTCACCCCGTTCGTCTCGCCGGTGAAGGCGTTGGTGGCCCCGATGAGCATGTTATTGGAAATATTATCCAGGTGGCCGCGGAACTTGAGCCACGGGCCGGCCATGCTGATATGGTCGGTCGTGCATTTGCCCTGAGCCTTGATGAGCACCCGCAAATTCAGCAAGTCGGTGCCCTCCCAGGGCTTGAACGGGTCGAGCAGTTGCAGGCGGTCGGAGGTGGGCGAGACGAGCACCGGCACCTGCGAGCCGTCGGCGGCCGGGGCTTGGAAACCAGCGTCTTCGACGGCAAAGCCGCGCGGGGGCAGCTCCACGCCGTGCGGCTCGTCGAGGCGCACGGGGCCGTTGGTGCCGGGCAGCGTGTCGGTGAGCGGGTTGAAGCGCAGGTCGCCGGCAATGGCGAAAGCCGTCACGATTTCGGGCGAGGCGACGAAGGCGTGGGTGTTGGGGTTGCCGTCGTTGCGCTTGGCAAAGTTGCGGTTGAAGCTGGTGATGATGGAGTTGCGGCGCTTGGGGTCGTCGGTGTGGCGCGCCCACTGGCCGATGCACGGCCCGCAAGCATTGGCCAGCACCACGCCGCCCATCTCGGCAAATGTATCCAGCAAGCCATCGCGGGCCACCGTGTAGCGCACCTGCTCCGAGCCGGGCGTGATGGTGAACTCGGCATTGACTTTCAGGCCCTTATCCACCGCCTGCTTGGCGATACTGGCGGCGCGGGTAATGTCTTCGTACGAAGAATTGGTGCAGGAGCCAATCAGGCCCACTTCGAGCGTGGCGGGCCAGCCGTGCTCAGCTACGGCGGCGGCGAACTGCGAAATCGGCCAAGCAGCATCCGGCGTGAACGGGCCGTTCACGTACGGCTCCAGCGTGTTGAGGTCGATTTCGATAAGCTGGTCGTAGAACTCGGCCGGGTTGGCATACACCTCGTCGTCGGCGCGCAGGTGGGCGGCCACGCCGCGGGCCATGTCGGCGATGTCGGCGCGGCCGGTGGCGCGCAGGTAGTCGCCCATCTTCTCGTCGTAGCCAAACACCGACGTCGTGGCCCCGATTTCCGCGCCCATGTTGCAGATGGTGCCCTTGCCGGTGGCGCTCAGGTTCTCGGCACCCTCGCCGAAATACTCCACGATGGCCCCGGTGCCGCCCTTCACGGTCAGAATACCGGCTACCTTGAGAATCACGTCCTTGGCCGAAGTCCAGCCGCTCATCTTGCCGGTGAGCTTCACACCGATGACTTTGGGAAATTTCAGCTCCCAGGCCATGCCGGCCATCACGTCCACGGCATCGGCCCCGCCAACGCCGATGGCCACCATGCCAAGCCCGCCCGCGTTGGGCGTGTGCGAGTCGGTGCCAATCATCATGCCCCCTGGGAAGGCGTAATTTTCCAGAACGACCTGGTGAATGATGCCGGCACCCGGCTTCCAGAAGCCGATACCGTACTTGTTCGACACCGAGGCCAGGAAATCATACACCTCGCGGTTTTCCTCGTTGGCAATGGCCAGGTCCTCGGTAGCCCCGTCGCGGGCTTGGATGAGGTGGTCGCAGTGCACGGTGCTGGGCACGGCGGCGGTGGGCCGGCCGGCCTGCATGAACTGCAAAAGGGCCATCTGGGCCGTCGCGTCCTGCATGGCCACGCGGTCGGGGGCGAAGTCCACGTAGCTCACGCCGCGCTGAAAAGTGGGGCTGCTTTGCTCGCCGTAGAGGTGGGCGTAGAGGATTTTCTCGGTCAGCGTGAGCGGGCGGCCCACGGCGGCGCGGGCGGCTTCGATGCGCGGGCCGAGGCCGGCGTACACCGTCCGAATCATATCAAGGTCAAAGGCCATGGGGGAGGGGGGAGTTTCGTTAGGGGCAAAAGTAGGAATCGGCGGGGGGAAAGCGGGTGGGCCTAGGTGGGTTTTTCACCGCAGACAGCGCAGGAGGGACGCAGCGGGTTCGCAGCGGGTTATCTTTGGGCAAATTGACCCGCGCCGGTATGAACAGCCAAGCCAGTGAAATCATCGAAACCGAGGTCGTCCTCGAAGAAGCCATGTCCATGAACCATTCCCGGCTCATTGGTCGGCTTACGGTAGCCCTGGCGGCCTATAATGACCAGTACGAAACTTTTCCAGAGCTGGAATTTGAGTTAAGCGCCGGGCGGCTTAAGCCAGACGTAGCTATTTTGCCCAAGCTGGCTTATGATTGGGAAGCCGACGTGATTCGCTGCCCCACTCCGCCCATCGTGGCCGTGGAGGTGTTGTCGCCCACGCAGTCTTTCGACTATCTGGTTGCCAAAATTCGGCAGCAATATTTCCCCAGCGGGGTGCAATCTGCTTGGCTCGTGGTGCCGGCGGGGCGAACGGTCTATCTTTTCTTGCCCGACCAACCGCCGCAAGTTTTCACCAGCGGCACCCTGCGCGACCCGGCCACGGGCGTAGAAGTGGCGCTGGCCGATATTTTCCGTTAAATCCTTCTCATGCGCTTTCCTCTGCCTTTCCTCGCTGCCCTCGCCCTGGGCCTCGCCGCCTGTCATTCATCGGGCAACACGTCCGGCAACGACCGTTTGTCCGTGCCTGAGTCTGACGCGAGCGGCTTGCCGGCGGGCCTCAAGCCCGGCCCCTGGCGGGGCGTACTGAGCGTACAGGGCCAGCAAATTCCGTTTTTGTTTGAAGTTGGCGACGGAAACCAAAAGCCGGTCGTTTTCCTCGTTAACAGAGGGCTGAGCGGCGAGGAACGGCTGCGCTGCGACGATATCAAGCAGGCCGGCGACTCTACCACCATCCGGCTGCACGCCTTCGACGCGGCGCTGGTGGTGCGCGCCGATGGCCCAACTAAGATGGTGGGCGTGTGGGTAAAGTATGACTCGAAAACGCCGTACCGGGTGCCATTCACGGCGACGCGGGGCGGGCAGCCGCTGTTTCCGGCCGGGGCGGCTGGCGAGCCGGGGGCGTTTGGGGGTACCTGGCGGGCCACGTTCCGCGACGAAAAGGGCGTTAGCTACCCGGCCGTGGGGGTTTTCAAGCAGCAGGGCAGCAGCGTGACCGGCACGTTTCTGACCAGCACCGGCGACTACCGCTACCTCAGCGGCGACGTAGTTGGCCAAAAGCTGCGTCTGAGTACGTTCGATGGCAGCCATGCCTTTCTATTCACCGCCCAAAACGGCCCGCCCGAACCCATCGACATCACCAAGGAGTACGCGCCCAACACGTTGTTCGGCGACTTTTACGCCGGTAAATCGGGCCACGAAACCTGGACCGCCAACCCCGACCCCCAGGCCAAGCTGCCCGATGCCGACACGCTCACCTACCTCAAAAAAGGGGAGTCGCGGCTGAATTTCAAGTTTCCCAACGTGCTGGAGGGCGCGGCCGTTTCCCCCACCGACCCCAAGTACCGGGGCAAGGTGGTGGTGGTCCAAATCCTGGGCTCGTGGTGCCCCAACTGCATGGACGAAACCAACTTCCTGGCCCCGTGGTACGAAAAAAATAAAGGCCGCGGCGTGGAGATAATCGGCCTGGGCTACGAGCGCAGCTCCGACTACCCGGTGGCGGCTGCCAAGCTGCGCGCCATGTGCGAGCGGTTCCGTGTCAGCTACGACGTGGCCGTAGCGGGCGTGTCCAATAAGGACTCGGTGGCGCGCTCACTGCCGCAGCTGGCCAAGTTTCTGGCGTTCCCGACCACGATTTTTCTGGATAAGAAAGGCGTGGTGCGCGCCATCCATACGGGTTTCAGCGGGCCGGGCACGGGCAAGTATTACGAGGAAGAAAAAGCCCACTTCAACCGCACCGTGGACAAGCTCTTGCGCGAGTAGCGGCCGGGAGCAGTGGCCGACGCAGGCGGTGCCGGTTATCTCAGGCCCGTTGTTTGCCGTTTAAGCCCAGCCGTCCGCTGGTGGGCGGCCAGGTGTTTCACCCCTTTTTTTTGATGACTACTCTTTTCTCCCGCGTGGCGCAATCGGCCGCGCTGTTTTTGTGGCTGCCGCTGGTTGGCGC
>JANXNW010000023.1 GCA_025353905.1 Hymenobacter sp. | reverse complement strand
GTGAGGAAGGTGGCGTAGAGAATCAGAATGAACGTGGTGATGACCAGCACGAAGGCCGTGCGCAGGCCCGTGCGCCGCCGCTGCCAGAGCACGAGGCCGTGCAGCGAGGCGATGCCCACCAGCCAGGGAATGTAAACGGCGTTTTCCACCGGGTCCCAGTTCCAGAAGCCACCGAAGTTGAGCGTCTCGTAGGCCCAGTACGCGCCCATCATGATGCCCACGCCCAGCACGGCCCCGCCGAACGCCGTCCAGGGCAGGGCGGGCTTGACCCAGGCCGACACCTCTTTTTTCCACAGCCCGGCGATGGCAAACGCGAACGGCACAAGCGTGAGCGCGAAGCCCAGAAACAGCGTCGGCGGGTGAATCACCATCCAGTAGTTCTGGAGCAGCGCGTTCAGCCCGCGCCCGTCCTTGGGAATAAAATTGGGGTTGGAGGCCCAGACGGGCAGGTCGGGCATGGCATCGCGCAGCAGGATAAACGGCGACGAGCCGAGCTTAGTCCCGCCCACGACAACGCCCAGAATCATGCTTACTAGAAACGCCTGCACGGCCGCGAATACGGCCAGCACGGGCGCTTCCCAGAGCTTATTGAAGCGCATGATGCCCAAGCCGAGCACGACGTGCCAGAATATCCAGAGTAAAAAGCTGCCCTCCTGCCCTTCCCAGAAGCAGGAAATCATGAAGTGCGTGGGCAGATGGTTCGAGGAGTGGCTCCAGGCGTAGTTGTACTCGTAGCGATGACCGTAGATGATGTTGAACAAACACCCCACGATGCCCAGCACGGCCGCGCCGTGCACGAAAAACGCACCGCGCCCCAGCCGCTGCCAGCTCGGGTCGGCCTGCCCCAGCGCCCGCCCCCGCGCCGCCTGAAAATAAGCGTAGGCCGCCACCGCCGCCGCCACAAACGCCAGGATAACGCAGCCCTGGCCCAGATTGCCGATAAGTAGATTCACGAGGATGATAGTTTTTATTGATTGTTGATTGTTAATTGTTTTTTCTCGTCTGTCCTAGCCGATGAGAAAACAATCGACAATAATCAACCAACAACTCAGTCAGACAAAGGTACCGCCGGGCCAACGGGGCCGGTCAGCGACAACAAAAAACGCTCGGTAAAAGCCGCCCCGCCAGGCGGATAACAAGTAATAGCGACGGCCACCCGGCTTAGCCCGGCCGCCCGCCAGGGTTCGGCGTAGAGCCGGCCCCGGTTGGCTTTTGGCGGAAAAGCCGGTAGTGGCAGCCGACTCAGCAGCCGCCCGGTAGCCGGGTCGCTGACGATAACCGTCAGGTCGGCTCCGCGCGGGTAGCGGCTCAGGGGTAACACCAGGAAGGCGGCTTCGGTTGCCGCTGAGCCGGGTAAATCATGAGTCAAATCACCGGGCGGGGTCAGCTCGCTGTAACTGGCCCAGCGCTGTTGCAGCAGCACCGGCGGCGCGCTGGCTTCGGTAGGTTGGGCCGGGTCGCTTTCGGCCACTATTTGGTAGAGGTAACGCCCCACGCCGGGCAGCGTGTCGGTGAGGGCGTAGTCGGCCTTGCGCTGCCCGTAGGAGTTGCGAGTCAGCGGCAACGAAGCTATTTCCTTGGCCCGAAATTCGTGGACTTCGCGGCGCAGTACCCGGCAGCGGGCAGCGGCAACCAACGAGTCGGGCACATGCCAGCTTAGCGAGACGACGCGCGCGCGGCCGGGCCGGTCGGTGGGCGCGGCCGGCGACGGACCGGCCGGCAGCCCGCGCGCGTGCCCGCTTACTTGCAGCGTGAACGAGCAGTAGTCATGTAAGTAGCCGTCCACGTCGAGCAGGTACGGCTGCCCGGCCCGCAAACCGGGCAAGGCCACGAACAGGTCGTCCTGGGTGCCGAATGAGGTGCAGGACAAAATGCGATAGGTTGCGGGCTGACAGGGCGTGCCCGTAAGCACGACGAGCTGCACCCCGCGCACATCGCGGCAGCGCTGCCCGCCCAGGTTCACGTAATAGGTGCCGTCGGCCGGGGGCCGAAACTCAAACCACTGGTCGTTGTGGTACTCGATGCACTTGCCCGTCAGGTGCTCATCCACGCAAGCCCGCTGCACGGTGCAGCCCACGGTGCTCGACGTGATGATTTCTTCCGAGGCCAGCAGGCGGCGGTTTTCGATATTGTCATTCGGCACCTGGGCGGCGGCAGTGCTGGCCAGCATCCAGCTCAGCAAAAGCGTAAGCACCGCTCGCATCGGGTTAGTCGTGAGGTGCATAGGCCGCTTGGCTCACCCTGCGGTCAGCTCCGCCGACGGCCGCAACACCACGTAGGCGGCTACAATGTGGGCGTGGAAATGAGCTGGTACCCGCGCCCAATCAAACACATCCACCAGCAAGGGCAGGTTGCTTTCGGTCAGCGCATCGCGGAACCTGCTCACCATCCCGAAGGGAAGCGGAGCCAGCGCCGGGCCGCGCAATACCAGGTCCAGGTCGCTGGTTTCGTGCGCCCGGCCCGTTACGCGGCTGCCATACACCCACAGCTCCACCTCTGGCGGCAGGGTTTGAGCCGCCAGGCGCAACACCAGTTCGCGGTCTTGGTCGCGGAGGTAAAGCATGGGAGATAATTACAGCAAACGTGCCAACGTCGAAGCCAGCTTTTGCGCATCTATTTGGTAATGAGGCAGAATTTGCACTATCTCATCCGCTTTCAGCTGCGCGTAATCGTGAGCGGCGGCGTTGCGATAGTCGCGGTATGCCAGCCAGCGGTCCACCTCCTCCAGAATCAGCATTCCCCGCACCCCGGCGTGGCGCAGCATTTCTCTCACCGTCAGTTCTGCCACTTGCCGACCAGAGGCGAAATAATCCTGCAAGGCCCGACGCAGCAGCTTTACCGACATTTCCAGAGTCAGCTCAAACTCTTTGGCGCAAGCCGCCCGGATAACATCATATTCCAATTCGTCGGCCGCCGAGTCGAGACCAGCCAGCCGCTGACTGGCGTAGCTCAGCGTTGCCAGGCAGCGTTGGAGGGCTGAAACGTCGAGAACTGCCATAATAAATACATTAGCGCACCATCGCCGTGGGCGGCGGGCCGGTTTTGCCCAGGTCTTTCTCCACGTACTTGCTCGGGCACTTGGTCAGAATCTGGTCGGCCTCAAACACGTCGCCCTTCATGGCCCCCACGATGACGACCTGCTCGGACTTGTCCAGGTCCTGCGGCTTGGGGTTGCGATAGACCACGCGCTGAGCCACGCGCAGCGTATCCACCATCGTGAAGGCGAAGTAGTTGGGGTTCACTTCCGGGTTGTACTCCTGCCCCATCGGACGCTTGTCGGCATCGCGCGGCAGCGTGCCCACGACGTGGACTTTGGACGCGTTGCCGCTCGCGGCCAGTTGCCGCGCAATGCCGAAGGTGGAGTAGGTGCTCGCGTCGGCCATCGTGGTGATGATGATACCCACGGCGGCGGCGATGATGACTAAGACAAACAGGTGCGACTTTTTCATTTGGGAATATAGTTGTCAGTTGTTAGTTGTCAGTTATTAGTTGTCTGCTGATTGAGATAATCCACTTACTGACAACAATCAACTGACAACTAGGAATTAAGCTCTTTTTCCAGGCGGCTCACTTTGCGGTCGAGGCGCACGAGGTACAACAGCAGCCCGCTCAAAATGATGACCAGAACGAGCACCACGACGTAGATTTTTCCATCCTGGCGCAGCGCGTCGGCCATTTCGGGCTGGTCGGCGGCAACCTGGGCAGCGGCTTGGTTGGCGGCCGTCGTGGCCTGAGCCAGCGCCGGGCCGGCCAGCAGCCACAGCGGCAGGAGCAGCGTCAGCGCCCGACTGAGCCACCTAGGCCAGCTGCTTGGCTTGTTTTTCTTGTTTTTCATAAATTTTTTCCCGCACGAAAGTCAGGCGGCAGGCCACCTGCGTTATCCAAACCCCGAGCAGCGTCCAGCCGATGACGGCCGGGTAAAACACGAGGCGCATGTTGCTGTCGAGGTCGTAATTGCTGAAGCCGGGGTTGCCGCCCATGCCGGGATGCAGCGAAGCTGAGGCCAGCCGCGGAATGATGAAGAGCAGCGGGATGGCCGCCGCGAAGGCAAACACGTTGTAGATGGCCGAGAGCCGCGCCCGCTGCTGCTCGTCCTGCACCGCGCCGCGCAACACCAAGTAAGCCCCGTAGATGAGCATCGTGACGGCCGCGCAGTTGAGTTTCACGTCGGTCGTCCACCACGTGCCCCAGGTGTAGCGCGCCCAGAGCGAGCCGGTGAGCAGGCCCAGCACCCCCAGCAGCGTTCCCGCCTTGACGGTCTCGTAGGCCAGCGTGTCGAGCAGCGGCGAAGGCGCGCGCAAATACCGGATGGAATTGACCACCGACAGGGCCAGCAGCGTCGTCATGCCAAACCACATCGGGACGTGGAAGTACAGGTTGCGCTCGGTTTCGTTGAGGATATAGAGGCGTGGTATCGGCCCCAGCAAGCCCGCGATAACCGTGTAGCCTAGCAGGGCCACGGTAGCCCACTTCCACCAGCCGGCGCGGCTGGTAAGCTGCTTGTTCAGCCACCAAAGCGCGGCTACGAAAACGAGCGTCGCCACCACGCCGATAACTACTTTCTTGACGGCAGGGTCCATAAAGTTGAATAACTAGCGGAAGCGCTCAGCTCCGCCACAAAAACGGAAACAACAAATAAGACACCGCGCCCACGATAAAGTTCAGGGCGAGCAGCGTGATGACGCTGCCCTGGCTGGCGGCCCAGGGCAAGCCGTCGAGGGCATTCTTACTGACCTTAACCAGCAGCAAAAGTACGGGCACGAGCACCGGCAGACCCAGCACGGCCAGCAGCGTGCCGCCCCCGCCCGGCCCAGCCCGGCCCGCAATGCCGCCCACCAGCGTGAGCGACGACCCCAGGCTGACGGCCCCC
>JANXNW010000006.1 GCA_025353905.1 Hymenobacter sp. | reverse complement strand
GCGGATGGCGATGCTCTCGTCCAGGGTTTTGTAGTCGGCCCCGCTCTGGTCGTGGCCGTCGTAGTTCTTCACCCAGCGCCCGCCGAACTCGCCCATTTGCGGCACGTAGCGCCCGGTGCGGTCCACAATCGGCCCCAGCTTGCCCTCCGCATCCGGCACGAGCAAGGAGGGAATTCCTGCTGCTTGGGCAGCCTGAAAGTCTTCGGCACCGAACGTGGGCGAGATGTGGACGATGCCAGTGCCGTCCTCGGTCGTCACGTAATTGGCAGAGATGACACGGAAGGCATTTTCCTCACCCTCAAAAGCGGGGTAGCCAGCTTCGGGACCGAAGAGGCGTTCGTAGCGGATGCCAATTAGGTCAGCGCCGGTAAAAACGTGCTCTTTGTTCCAGGGAGCGATTTTATTATTCCCCGCGAAATACTCAGCCCAGGCTCCCTCATTCTTTTCACTGAAATAACGACTCACCAAATTCTCAGCCAGAATGACATGAATGCGTTTTTGATTGTACGGATTAACCGTCTGAATTTGAGCGTACTTGATATTTTTACCTACTGCCAAACCAGTGTTAGCCGGCAAAGTCCACGGGGTCGTTGTCCAAGCCAGAAAGAAGATTTGAATTTCCTCACCATTCCGCTCTTCTGCCCCACTAGCTGCCCCAAATAATTGCGCTGACGTGGCATCATCTATCACCTGAAACTGAGCCACCACAGTCGTATCCATCACATCGCGGTACGTGCCCGGCTGGTTCAGCTCGTGCGAGCTGAGGCCGGTGCCGGCGGCCGGCGAGTAGGGCTGAATGGTGTAGCCTTTGTATAGCAAGCCCTTGTCATAGAGCCGCTTGAGCAGCGCCCAGCAGCTCTCGATATATGCTGGCTCGAAGGTGATGTAAGGGTCAGTGAGGTCCACCCAGTAGCCCATCTGCCGGGTCAGCTCGTCCCACTCGGCTTTGAAGCGCATCACCGTCTCGCGGCAGCGGCGGTTGTAGTCCTCGACGCTGATTTTCCGGCCGATGTCCTCCTTCGTGATGCCCAGCTCCTTTTCCACTTGCAGCTCGATGGGCAGGCCGTGGGTGTCCCAGCCGCCCTTGCGGTAGACTTGCCGGCCGAGCAGCGTCTGGTAGCGCCCGAAAATATCCTTCACCGTGCGCGCCATCACGTGGTGAATGCCCGGCTGGCCGTTGGCCGAGGGCGGCCCCTCGTAAAACACGAACGGCTCGCGCCCCTCGCGGGAGCTGACGCTCTGCTCAAAAATGCCGTTCGCCTCCCAGTAAGTCCGCACGTCTTGGGCGAGCTGGGCGTAGTCGAGCGGTTGCTTGTATTCAGGGTAAGTCATGGTGGGGGTGTTCGGGGCGGGCGGGCGCGGCTTAGCAACGGCACCTCACCCCCCTAGCCCCCCTCTCCAAAAGAGAGGGGGGAACTAGCCCTAGTTCTAGCTCTAAATCAAACGCTGGGCTAGAACTATGACTAGGGCTAGTCCCCCCCTCTCTTTTGGAGAGGGGGGCTAGGGGGGTGAGGTGCCGTCAGCGCGCCTGCAAAGTTCTACACAAATCAGACCCGAACCGGCTCGCGCTCCTTGCTGAGCCGTTGCAGGTTCTGGTCCATGTCGTCGTCTTCCTCGTGGTAGCTCTCGTCGTAATGCCGGATGAGCGCCTTGCCATGCACCGGCTGGCGGTTGTTGTGCTCGAACGTGCGGAGCAGCGCCGGCAGCAGCACCAGGTTCGAGAAATTGGTAATCAGCAGCGACGCGCCCATGAGCAGGCCCAGGGCTTTGGTGCCGCCGAACTCGCTGAAAGCAAAGATGCTGAAGCCGATGAAAAGCACGATGCTGGTGTAAATCATGCTCGTGCCGGCCTCGCTCAAGGTGTTGGTGATGGCCTCGCTCACGGTGCGCCCGGCGATGGCCATTTCCTGCCGAAACTTGGCCAGCAGGTGAATCGAGTTGTCGCCGTCGATGCCCAGGGCGATGACGTAAATGAGCGCCGTGCTCGGCTTGAGGGCGATGCCGAAATACCCCATCAGCCCGGCCGTGAGCGTGAGCGTGACCAGGTTGGGCGTGAGGGCATAAAAGATGGTGCGGAACGAGCGAAACAGCAGCAGCACGACCAGCGCCACCAGCCCGAACGCCCAGGCCAGGCTCTCGCGCAAGGTGCCGATAACGTACTCGTTGCCTTTGGTGAAGATGACTGTCGTGCCCGTGCGGCGCACGCTCAGCCCGCTGCCCTGGAAGATGCGCTGCATGGCCGGCTCGATGCGGCGGGCCACGAGCGTATCGAGCCGGTGCGAGCCGATGTCGGCGATTTTGAGGCTGATGCGGGCGCGCTGCCCGGTGCTGTCCACGAAGCCGCGCACCAGCCGGCTCGTGCCGCCCGCGCCCTGAGCTTGATTCTGGGAATTAGCCAGGTAGCTGAAGATGAAGTTCTTGTCGTCGTTATTGGGCAGCCGATAAAACTCCGGGCTGCCGTTGTAGAACGACTGGGTGGCCGCCTTCAAAAACGTGACGACGCTCACCGGCGGCGACAGCTCGGGCTGGGCCGTGAGGAAACGCTCGAACTGGTCGATTTTCTGCAAAGCCGGCAGCTTGAGCACGCCCTTCGGCTTGCCCGTGTCCACGACAAATTCCAGGGGCATGACCCCGCTGAAATTCGTCTCGAAAAAGCTTAAATCAGCGTTTACCGACGAATTCTTGGGCAAGTCATCGACCATGAACGAGACAGCCTCGATGCGCCGAATGCCCAGCCCGGCCAGCAGCAGCAGCCCCAGCCCGACCAGATACACCGTGCCGCGCCGCCGCAAGACGAGGAATTCCAGGAAGTGAATGATGCCCACCAGCGGCTTCGAGTCGAGGTGTTCGAGCTGCTTCTCGGTGGGCGGCGGCAGGTAGGTGAACACCGCCGGAATCATGATGAAGCTGATGATGAAGGCCACGAAAATGTTAATCGTGGCCACCATGCCGAACTGGTACAGAATGGCGATGTCGGTGAACGTAAACACCACGAAGCCAATAGCAGTGGTCGTGTTGTTCATGAGCGTGATGAGGCCGATTTTGCGAATCACGCGCGTCATGGCCAGCACCTGGTTGCCCGATTTGCGGAAGTCGTAGTGGTAGCGCGAGAGCAGGTACGTGCAGTTCGGCACGCCCACCACCACCAGAATACTCGGCACGAGGCCCGTGAGCAAGTTGATTTTGAAGCCCAGCAGCACGATGCTGGCGATGCACCACACCATGACGATGGCCACCACCAGCAGCGGAAACACGACCGCCGACCAGGTGCGGAAAAACAGAAACAGCGTCACGGCCATGACGGCCAGCACCAGCAGGGCGAAGAATTTCATCTCGCCGGCCACCTTGCTCGTCATCGTCGAGCGCACGTAGGGCAGCCCCGCGTAGTGCATCCGAATATTAGTCGTTTTTTCAAATTGCTCGGCCCGGCCCAGAATGTCGTTCATCACCGCCTGCCGCCGGTTGGAATTCAGGTACTTCGGGTCGAGCGTGACGGCCAGCAGCGTGGCCCCGGTGCGCGGCGCAATGAGCTGGCCCCGATAGAGTTGCAAGCTGTTCACCACGCCCAGCAGCGAATCCAGCTCGGCCTGCGAGCGCGGCGGCCCCCGAAACACCGGCGTCATCGTGAAGCGCCCGTTCACGGTATCCTTGCTCACCTGCTGCACCCGCGTAATGCCCAGCACCCCGCTCACGCCCGTCACCTTGGCCAGCGAATCGGCGAGCTGCCCCAGCCGGTTAAAATTCTGGAGCCGGTACACCGAGCTGTCGCGCATCCCGAGCACGAGCACGTTGCCGTCCTCCCCAAACGTGCGCTTGAACTGCTGGAAATACACCATGTCCGGGTCGCGCGGACTCACGACCTGGGCGAAGTCATAAGTCATCTCGACATCCTTCGCCACCCAGGCCATGTACCCCGTCGAGATGGCAATCAGCCCCAGCAGCCACTGGCGGTATTTGATGATAAAGAGCGCGATATGACCCCACATAATACTTATTCTCTGTTAAAAATTTAGCTGGTTTCGATTTCCAGATAATCCGGGTAAATACGCACCAAGCGGCAGCCCGGCTGCTGACTAGCCTGACTCGCAGCCAGCCACCACCGCGCCAGAATCTCCCATATCTCCCGGCGCGAGGCATCACCCACGCACAGCTTGATGACGACCGGCGGGCCTTCGGCCAGCGCCAGCTTTTCAAAATCACCGTCTTTGGTAACGATAATGAGGCCATGCTCGCGGGCATAGCGCCAGATTACATGGTCAGGCCATTCATCGTCGGGCAGAAACTCACACGGAGAATCGCGCCAAAATCGGAAGCGTTTAGGCAGGTTGGCATCAATCAGAAAGTTCATGCCCCAAAGATGAGTTGCCGAAACAGGCCCGGAAAATGGCACCAACCCGCCAACCGTGACTAGGCCGCCGTTTCCAGATATACCCGATGATTCAACGTTTCCAGCGCGGTTTTCAAGGCGAACTGTCGGCAGGCTTCAATGTCAGCGAGTTCTAAAAATTCGTAATCTTCCATAATCCCCTCGGGCGTGTCGCCCGCCGCCAGAAAACCTAGTACCGTTTGCACCGTCAGGCGCTTGCCGCGGATGGTTGGCTTGCCCCCGCACACTTCGGGGTCCACGGTGATACGGTCGTGAATGTAGCGGCGCATAAAAATCAAAAAAAATTGGCAAGCGGAAGTAACGAAGTTACCACCCGAAAGGTGCGGCCCGCCTACAACCGCTCCAGCACCCGCCGGAAGCTCACGCGCTCGGCCAGATACGCGCGCAACTCGCTAATAGCCATCCGCACTTGCTGGCGCGAGTCGCGGTCGCGCACCGTCACGGTGTCGTCTTCGAGCGTCTGATGGTCCACGGCGATGCAGAACGGGGTGCCGATGAGGTCCTGCCGGGTGTAGCGGGTGCCGATGGAATCCTTTTCCTCGACTACCAGGCGGAAGTCGTAGCGCAAGTCGTCGAAAATCTGCTGGGCTTTTTCGGGCAGGCCGTCCTTGCGCACGAGCGGGAAAATGGCAGCCTTGATGGGGGCCAGCGCCGG
>JANXNW010000142.1 GCA_025353905.1 Hymenobacter sp. | reverse complement strand
CGCCCGGCTCGGCGGTTGGAGCGGGCTGGCCAGCCAGCGCCCACCCGGAGTCATTACGCTTACGCATGGATGGCAGCATTTTCAACGGCTATATGGAGGGTGGAAACTCGCGCAAGGACTTGTGTGTACACCCTAGCTCTTTTGGAGAGGGGGCTAGGGGGTGAGGTGCCACGGGCGGCGAGCTGGTACACCAGTTGGAGAACCGCTGTAGGTGTAAACCTGACCGCCTGCCCCAATCGCAACGGCAGGTTACGACGGAGCAGGCGGGTAGGAGAATTTTGCCGTGAAGCTGCGCTACGGGCGCGGGCTCGTGGCGGCGGCGCGGGCGCCGGGTGCCGTCACGGGGGCCACGCCGGGCTGGCGCACGATGGGATACTGCCGCTGCGAACCGCTCACGCTCACGCCGGCGCTCACGTTGTCGAGCACGATGTTGCCCTCGGCGTAGGCAAAGGTTGGGGCACCGTAGGTGGCTTTGTCGAAGCTGGTGCGGAAAGCCTCGGCCTCCTTCGGACCCACTTTCACGCGGTAGCTCACGGTCGGAAACGCGGTGGAGGCCACGGCGTAGGTTTCGGTGTCGGCGTTATACTCCTTCAGGGCGAAGCCCGTCCACTCGCCGGTATTGGCGTAGGCGGCCAGCATCTGGCCCAAGCCCTGCTGCTGAAAAATAGCTACCTGCTCCAGCTTGCGGGCCGTGCGAGCCTGGAAGTCAGCCGTTTTCTCGAACTCGCCTTTGCGTGCCCACTTCTCATACTGGTAGCGGGCGTAGGCCCCGATGCGGTCGACGGTGCCCGGAATGCGCCACACTTTGAGGTGCGCGTCGCGGCTCACGCTGGCCAGCTGGCGGCTGTTGGGGCTGAAGACGAGGTTCTCAATCTCGGCCGTGTGCAGCTCGCCCGAGAGGTCGGCCACGAGCAGGCCCGTGACGGCATCCCAGATTTTGACTTTGCGGTCGCCGCCGCCCGTGGCGATAAGCTGCCCGTCGGGGCTGAACGCCGTGGCCCACACGTCCGACACGTGGGCGGCCAGCACCTGGGTGCAGGTCTGGGTGCGCAGGTCCCAGACGCGGGCCGTGTTGTCCCAGGCGCCGCTCACGGCGAAGCGGCCGTTGGGCGAGTAGCGGGCATCCCACACTTCGTCGGTGTGGCCGTTGAGAATGGACTTCTGGCTCCAGTCGCGGGTGTTCCATATGCGGATGCTGCGGTCGCCGCTGGCCGTCATCAGCTCGGTGCCGCTGGCGTTGAAGCACACCGACGTAATGGCGTTCGAGCGGCCCTGGGTGGTTTTGTTGGGCACGTAGCTGGCGGCCGGCGCGGCGGCATCGCTCAGCTTGGGCTCCTTGATGGCGGCCACGCGCGTGCCGCTGAAAGTATCGAAAACCAGCGACTGCCCGTCCCAGCCGGCGGTAGCCAGCAGCTTGCTGTCGGGGCTGAAGGCCACGTCGCGCACGTAGTCCGAGTGGTCGGTATTCTTGCGCAGCAGCTCGCCGGTGAGCGCGTCCCAGAGGATGAGGGCGCGGTCTACGCCGCCCGAAGCGATAAAGCGGCCGTTGGGGCTGTACTTCACGGCCACCACGTCGTCGGAGTGGCCTTTGAGGGTGAGCACCGGCGCGTGGGTAGCCAGGTCGTACACCGTAATGTCGCGCCCGAGCCCGCACACCACGATGCGCTTGCCGTCGGGGCTGTAGTCGAGGCCCAGCAGCGGGGCTTTGGCATCCACGTCGATGAGCAGCGTCGAGCCCGGCACGGCGGTGGGGTTATTCTGCGGGTTTGGGGTTTGTGCCCAGCCCACTAAGCTCGTAAGCGTGACCCCCGTGGTGAGGGTTAGCAACAGAAGAAGTTTTTTCATAAAAAGCAAAAAACAGGACGTTAAAAAAGAGTAAAGAGTTAAAATGGACTTACGTTGAAAGGGGTAGCGAGCGGTTTGTGGGTTTCTGAATTTCAGTACAGTCCACCCACCTGGCGGTCGGGCAGGGCGGGCAAGTCGGGCAGGCGGCTCGGCGGCCGGTGCTCGGCCGAAGCCGTGTCGGTGAGCGCGGCCAGGAAGGCGAGCAGCTGGGTTTCCTGGGCGGGCGCGAGCGCCCGGGGGCGGTGCGCAGTGTGAAAGGCGCCGTGCAGCACGTCGGGCAGGGTGGCGGCTTGGCCGTCGGCGTTGTAGGGCATGGTGAGGGCCACGTTGCGCAGAGTGGGCGTTTTGACCCAGTCGCCGGGCCGCACCTCGTAGCGGCGGCCGTCGCGGAAAGCTGGTCCGCCGTGGCAGCCGGCGCAGCCCAGCCCCTGTGCCCCGCCACTGCTGAAGAGGCGCTCGCCGGCTCGCGCGTCGGCTGGCAGCAGGGCCTGGCCGCGCCGGGCGCGGTCGTAGGGGGCGTCGTGGCTGCTGAGGCTTTCCACGTAGGCCGCGAGGGCTGCATTGAGGCCGGCCGCCGACACGGGCCCGCCCGTAGTTTGGGCGAATGCGCGCCGGTATTCGGGGCTGGCGGCCAGGCGCTCGGTGGCCAGCGCGTAGCTGCTGCCCAGCTCCTGGGGATTATTCAGCACCAGGCCCACCACGTCGGCGAGGCTGCCGGCGCGCCCATCGTGAAAGAACGCGCGCTGCCCGGCCGCTTCGAGCAGGGTAGGGGAGTTGCGCGTCAGGTTGGCCGTGAAGCGCAACGCCCGCGAGGTGATGCGGTGGTCGGTAAACGCCTTTTCGGGGCGGTGGCACGAGGCGCAGCTACGGCGGCCGTTGCCGGAAAGGGCCGGCTCAAAAAAGAGCAGCTTGCCCAGCTCCCGCAGCTCGGCGGCTGGCCGCGCCGGAGCCGCTGCCAACGTCGCCGCAGGCTGGGCGGCGCGGGTGCAGCTCAGCAGGCTCACCGCTACCAGTAGATTTACGACGGTGTTTACTACTTGGTGACTCACAACCAGCTTATTGCCTTTTCATACCGAACAGACAAACTTACCGGCTTTTTCAGCCATTACGACAATTATTTCGGCAAATGGTGCTAAAATCAAGCTGAACATTGCTGTCTGCCCGGCGAGCGCTCACCCTCCCCCCCAACGCGAACAAGCCCGGCCAACCGGCCGGGCTTGTCGTTTAATCAGCCAGAGAGCCAGCACTGTTCTGTTGGCCGGGTGCCGCCTGGGTTGGTTAGTGCTCGC
Organism: Hymenobacter sp.; assembly: GCA_025353905.1. Taxonomy (GTDB): domain Bacteria; phylum Bacteroidota; class Bacteroidia; order Cytophagales; family Hymenobacteraceae; genus Hymenobacter. The sequence continues at coordinate 16,078 of JANXNW010000142.1, read as the reverse complement.
CAACCGGGCGCGGCTGCTTACGCCGGGCGGGCCTCGGCCCCCGGTGCGGTTGCGGTGGCAGCGGCGGCTCGCCGCCGCCGCTGGGTGGGCTCCTCGTCGCCGAGCAGCAGGCCCCAGGGCTTAAGGTCCTCGATGCGGTCGCACACGATTTTGACGATGGCGATAATTGGCAGGGCCAGAAACATGCCCGCCACCCCGCCGATGGCGTTGCCCACGAGCACCCCCACGATGGCCACCAGCGCATTAACCTTGATTTTGGACGCTACGATGCGCGGAATCAGAAAGTGGTTATCGATAAACTGAATGGCCACGTAGATGCCCACCACGCCCAGCGGGTAGCCGTAGCCGTCTTTCGTCACGAAAGCCATGAGCACGGGCAGCGCGATGGCCACGAGGCCACCCACGTAGGGGATGAAATTGAACAGCGCTCCGAGCACGCCCAGCAGCAGGGCGTAGGGTACGCCCAGCGCCAGCAGGCCGGCCACGTTGAGCACGGCCACGATGCTGCCCTCGATGAGCAGGCCAATCATGTAGCTCTGGATAGCGGCCTTGCTCTCGCGCAGCACTTCGCCCACCCGCCCGTCGCGCCGCTTGCCGGAGAACACCTGGGTCAGAAACTCGACCAGCCGCTGCTGATACAAAAACAGCAGAAAAATGTACACCGGGATAAGCGTCGCCATCACGACCAGGCCCGACACGGCAGTGAGCGTGCCGCCGAGCAGGCCGGCGGCCCGGCTGCTGGCTTCGTTGGCGTAGCTGAGCAGCTTCTGGTTGGTGAGGCCGAAGCGCTCGTTGAGCCACTGCGTGAGCTGGCCCGTGGTGGCCAGCAGCTTGGTTTTGAAAACCGGCAGCTCGCTGCTGAGCGAAAGTGCCTGGTGGTAGATAAAATAAAACAGCCCCAACAAGCTGGCCACGCCCAGCACCACCGTGAGGCCGATGGCCAGCAGCGGCGGCACCCGGTGGCGTAGCAGCCAGCGCTCGACCGGGTGCAGCATGATGGCGAAGATGGCGGCGAACAAGAGCGGAAAAATCAGGTCAGAGGCCAGGTGCAGCGTGAGCACGAGCAGCGCCAGCCCGAGCAGAATGAGCGGCGCTTTGACAGTCAGCGGCAGGCGCAGCTCGGTAGTTGGGGTAGGGTCGGGGGGTAGGGTCGTCATGTAAGGAAAGATAAAGTCGTCGGGGTAACTGCTAAAAACAGCGCGCGGGACCGCGCGAAGTGCGTTGAACGGAAAAACTCGTGTCGCCGCCATCGTGCGCGAGGCTGGTTTCCAACTAAGCCCGGCCGTTTGCCGTTACGGCCCGGTTGCGGCACGATGCTTGGCTACGGGCCGGCCGCACCTTATTTGTCACTGTGACTTTTCCTGCCCCATGAAAATTCTTCGTTCAATTTTACCGCTCCTGCTGCTAAGCGCTTTGCTGAGCAGCACCTTTAGCGCCCAGGCGCAGGAGCGCCAGCGCATCAGCCCGCAAGCCAAGGGGGCCATCATCGGTGGGGGCAGCGGGGCCATTCTCGGGGCCGTCATCAACAAGCGCAACCGGGCCGTGGGTGGCGTCATTGGTGGCGTAGTTGGGGCCGGGGCGGGTTATGCCGTGGGCAAGCGCGTGGATAACAAGCGCAAAGCCCGCGCCGCCGCCGCCGAAACTCGGCGCGTAGCCGCCGTCCGTCAGGCCAGCGCCACGCGCCGCGCCTCGGCCGCGCCGGCCGTAGTGGCTGGTACCGCCGCCGTAGCCGGCGCAGCCGCCCTCGCCACCACCTCGACTGGCAAGCCCGCCGTCAGCGCCGACTACCTGCCCAATCCCGCCCCGCAGGACCCGGCCAATCCTTACGCCAGCGCCCCCTATCGCCAGCGCAGCTGGTAGCGGATAGTCCGAAAACACGAAGCCAGCAACAGGGCGCACCTTGTTGCTGGCTTCGTGTTTTAACCCGCGCTCAGGCGCGCTGTCCGCTACCAAATCGTCTTTTTTTAAAAAATAGTACCCCTCGCTCATTTACTTTATCATGCGTTTTTCTTCGCTTCAGCTCCTAGCCCTCGCCGCCTTGCCCTTGCTCTCGCAGTGCGGCTCGCCCCAACCCGCGACCACCGCCGCACCGGCTGCTTCGGCCACTCCCGCGCCAGTCGCCAACACTGCGGGCAGCGCCGTCAGCGCCGCCGACCTGAACCGGCAATTTATCGCCGCCTGGAACGCCCACGACCTGGAAAAAACCCTGAGCTACCTCGCCGACGACGTGCAGCTGCTGCAAGGCAGCGCCCATTTCAGCGGCAAAACCGAAGTCAGCGACAAGTGGGTGCGCGCTACGCAGTCCACGCTGAGTAATCTGAAACTAAGCACGATTAGCGCCACGACCACGCCCCAGCTGGCTTACGAGGCCGGCACGTTCGCCGTGGAGGTGCAGCCCGCCGGTCCCGGCCAGCCCGCCGGCTACGGCCAGGGCAATTTTCTGCTGCTCTGGAAGCCCGCCGCTGACGGCAAGTGGCAGCTCAGCTACGCCCAGCTGGAAGATTTACCGGTGCGCCGCCGCTAACGGCGGCGCGCGCTCAAAATGTGTTTAGCAACCAGTGCCGCCGGGGCCACCCCGGCGGCATTCGTACGTTTAGGTCCCGCCAACCGCCGTTTCCCGTCATGCTCGCTTCCACCAATTTCGCCGGCCTGCCTGCCGCCCCGGCCCTGCAACGCCTGGCCCAGGCGCTGGCCGTGCTCGATGCCATCAACTCGCCCGACTGGGAATACCGCTACTTCTCGTACAACCCCGCCTGGGGCGAGCACGAGGCCCTGCTCGAAATGCGCGACGGCGAAGGCGACCAGCTGCTGATTTTGTTTCGGCCCGAAGGGTGCGTTATCAACGGCTTCTCGCACGAAATCGCGCCGCTGCCCGACAAGGCACAGCTCACGCGCGGACTGCCCGCCGCGTTCCATGATTTCATGTTCGGCGAGCCGGTCAGCTCGCTCGGCACCACGTGCTGCCTCTGGCACACGCCCGCGCTGGGCTGGCAGACGGGCACCATCGCCGACTCCGACGACGGTTCGGCCGACTTGCTGGAGATGTTCGACAACGACCCGGCTACCTACGCCGCCTGGGCCACGGAATATTACACCGACGAAACCGACCGTAAGCCTATCACGTCCGCCGCTGTCGCGCCCGTTTACCGGCATGAGGTGCTGACTAAAGCGCACGTGCTGGCCCTCGTGGACGAGGCCCCCGACTGGAGCCTGCTCGCCGCTGACTTACAAGAGATTGGCTATCCGTACGCGTTCGGGTAAGCGGTGGCGAGCTGCTGATTGGCTGCTGACTAGCTTGCGGCCATGAACCCCCGGCCCGACCAGAAACCCCGCTTCGTTTCGCCGCTCTCCGATTACGGCTTCAAAGTCACGTTTAGCTTCGCTGTCCTTCGGTTGGCAACCAGCACAAAACCCTGTTTTTGCGTCAGGCACTGCTAAAACGGTGGCGTTCGTGACCGAAATCAAGGCCCGGTTGTTTTAATCCGCTGCTTTGAAAGCCCACCGCCGATAACTCCACCGGAAAGTTGAACCATGCGCAACCGGTGAAGCGGCAACAAGCGACAGTTGATTCAGCAACCAGCGAATAGCCCAAACTATTTGAGCACCATAATGAACATTTACGAACTGCTGGATTTTCTTCGCCGTAGGCCGGCCATATTCATCACGTACAATAGTGTCACTCACCTAAAAGCTTTCATTGATGGATATTTTTTTTGCCAATCACCGACTGGCAGCACTTTGGCAGCCGAACAACCTGATTTTTTTGGAGGCTTTAACGACTGGGTCGCTGAAAAGCTAGGTTTCGACGGGACGAGCAGCGGATGGTCAGGCACGATTGCAACTCGTAGCATGGCTCCCGAACATGGAGTGTGGTTATTTTACCAATTGCTTGATAGATACCGAGGCTTTCGTCCACAGATATTAATGGAAGTCGAGTTCAAAATACCCGTGCTTTCCACTGCCAGGAATGGGAGCTTAGGTAGCGGTAGTTGGTCTGACTTCCGTTCTAACCGGATACAATTCGCGAAAATCACCATCGAAGAAGTATTGCCAGCGCAAGATTGGGTACAGTTAGTTGTTAGGGTCGGCAACAATATTATTGAATCAGACAGCGCTGACACCGTGGCTCTGGCTATTGAAAAAGCACATGAAAAATTCGGCGTCGCAACCAAGGACTGGAACGTCCCCAATCAGTAGTTCACACCTGGCTTGGTTGTACCATTACCTCAGACACTCATTTACCATGGTGCTGACTGGTGCGCTACTGGCTTTCTCAACCCACGCCCAAACCATCCATTCCCCCAACGGCCGCCTCGCCCTGAGCTTCGCCCTCAGCCCGGCCGGCGAGCCGACTTACCAGCTCCGCTACGGCCCGAAAACCGTGTTGCAACCCAGCCGGCTGGGCATTTTGCTCAAAGACGCGCCGGGCTTCGCGAGCGGCTTTCGCGTCGAGCGCCTCGACAGCAGCCAGCACGATGACATCTGGACGCCGGTCTGGGGCGAGGTCAAAAGCATCCGTAATCACTACCGCGAGCTGGCCGTTACGCTCACGCAAACGACCGGGCCGGGCCGGCAGCTCGTGCTGCGGTTTCGGGTGTTCGATGATGGACTGGGCTTTCGCTACGAATTCCCGGAGCAGGCGAAACTGACGTATTTCGTCGTGGCCGACGAGCACACCGAATTTAACCTGCCCGCCGACCACACGGCGTTCTGGATTCGGGGCGACTACGACACGAACGAATACATTTATTCGACCACCCGACTCAGCGAAGTGGGGCCGGCCACGTACCGGCCCACGCCCGAAATCAGCACCCAAACGCCCATCGCCGGCAGCGCCGTGCAAACGCCGCTCATGCTGCGCAGCGCCGACGGGCTGTACATTAACATTCACGAAGCGGCGCTGGTGAACTACCCGGCCCTGCAGCTGCTCGTGGACGGCCCCCGCCACGGCCTCACCAGCACCCTGGCCCCGAGCGCGGCCGGCCCCGACAGCAAGGCGTTTTTGCAAGCGCCCGCCCACACGCCCTGGCGCACGGTAGTCGTGGCCGACAACGCGCCCGCCATCCTGGCCTCGAAGCTCATTCTCAACCTCAACGAGCCGTGCAAGCTGCCGGACGTGAGCTGGATAAAGCCCCAGAAATTCGTGGGCGTGTGGTGGGAAATGCACGTCAACAAGGGCAGCTGGTCGTATTCGGACGCGACCAACCTCAAGCTGGCCGACACCGACTGGAGCAAGCTCAAGCCCAGTGGCCGCCACGCCGCCAACACGGCCAACGTGAAGCGCTACATCGACTTCGCCGCCAAAAACGGCTTGCAGAGCGTGCTGGTCGAGGGCTGGAACGTGGGCTGGGAAGACTGGTTCGGCAACTGGAAAGAGGACGTATTCGACTTCGTGACCCCGTATCCCGACTTCAGCGTAGCCGAGCTGCAAGCCTACGCGGCAGCCCGGAACGTGGGCCTCATTATGCACCACGAAACCAGCGGCTCGGTTACGAACTATGAGCGCCGGATGCCGGCCGCCTACGATTTCATGCGGGCTTACGGCTACGCGGCCGTCAAGACGGGCTACGTGGGGCGCATCATCCCGCGCGGCGAGCACCACGATGGGCAGTGGCTGGTGAACCACTTCGTGCGGGTAGCTGAGCAAACCGCCGCCCGCCGCCTCATGGTGGACATGCACGAGAGCGTCCGGCCCACCGGCCTGCACCGCACCTACCCCAACTGGCTGGCCAACGAGGCCGCCCGCGGCAACGAGTTCAACGCCTGGAGCCAGGGTAACCCGCCCGAGCACGAGACGATTTTGCCCTTCACCCGCCTCATGGGCGGCCCGATGGACTACACGCCCGGCATCTTCCAGATTCAGCTCGATGCCTATGCGCCCCAGAACAAGGGCAAGCAGGTCCACACCACCCTGGCCAAGCAGCTGGCTCTGTACGTGACCATGTATTCGCCGCTACAAATGGCCGCCGACCTGCCCGAAACCTACGAGCGTTTCGCGGATGCTTTCCAGTTTATCCGCGATGTGCCCGTGGACTGGGACGACACCCGCGTGCTGGCCGCCGAGCCGGGCGACTACCTCACCATCGCCCGCCGGGCCAAAGGCCGCGATGCCTGGTTCGTGGGTAGCATCACCGACGAAAATGCCCGCCAGCAGCCCGTGAAGCTGGATTTTCTCACCCCCGGCCGCCGCTACCAAGCCACCATTTACGCCGACGGCCCCGGCGCCGACTGGCAAAAAAACCCGATGAGCTACCGCATCAGCCGGCAAGTCGTGACGAGCCGTTCGGTGCTGAATTTACGGCTCGCGCCGGGCGGCGGGGCGGCGGTGAGCCTGGAGCTGGTGGGGGCAAAGTGAGGCCGCGCTTTGTCGCGCTGCTGGCTCCACTACTAGCCAGCGGCGGCAGGGTCGGCGAGTTCGTGCTACCTTGGCGGCATCGCCCCCGGCGCGCTCGCGGCTGGTGCTTTCCAGGCTGGGCTGTTACCGCCAATCTTTCCCCTTTTTATGCTTTTTCTCTTCGGAAAGCGCAGCAGCCAGCTGGTGGTTGAGTCGCTGCCGCTCGACATTGCTTGCGCGTATTGCGGTACGCGCGGCTCGCTGACCGGCGTGGTATTCGCCGATTACCTGCATTTTTTCTGGATTCCGGTTTTGCCCCTGGGCAAAAGCTGCGTCACGGTGTGTGGGCATTGCAAGCAGACGTTGAGCGGGCAGTTTCAGATGCCGCCCGCGTACCGGCCCGCCGTGCGCGAGCTGGAAAAGCAAGCGAAAACGCCCTTCTGGCACTTTGGTGTACTGGCCCTGCTGGTGGCGGCGTTTGCCATCGCCCTCATCGGGGGAGCCATCGCCAGCCTCACCGGCGACCACCGCTTCGACAGCGGCGAGCCGGCCCTGGGTGCCCGCTACCGCTCCAAGCCTTCGCGCACCAGCACCCCGGCAGATTCTACCTACTACCTGATTCAAATTACCCGTCTCACCACCGACACCGTGGACTACAAAATGACCGTCGGGCTGCGGGGTCGCTTTTCGACGGCCAGCGCCACGGTGGCCCTGCGCGACTCGCTGGATTCGCCCTCCGCCGTGCGGAAAGCACCGCGGTCGGTTTGGAAATTCATGTGTACCGGGCAGGGGATATTTCGCCGGTTCGATTAAACAGCGGCCTGCCAGTCAAGGCGTGGGCAAGGCGTGGGCAAGGCGTAACTGAGGCGTAGGCAAGGCATCAGTGGTCCGCCGTACGCTGCTGAAAAATCCAGCGACGCTCCTACGGATGTGGCGGTTTGTTCGGGCCGTTCAAGTCTGCGCCATCGCCGAAGGCCACAGGCCGACTGGCAAACCAACCGTAGGCGCTACCGCGTCAGCTGGCGGCAAGCAACACCAGCCGCCCGGTGCTGAATTTGAAGCTCGTGCCGGACGGTGGGGCGGCGATGAGGTGAGAGCCGCTCAGGAAGCGGTGCCGGGCGCGTGCCGTCGAGAATGCCAAAACGTAAAGCAGGGCTTATTTGGCTTGAAATCTAACCATTGGGTTGGTTTGGGCGTTAAGTCGCGGCGGGTCGGCGCGGTTTTTCCCACCAATTTTCAACTCTATGTCAACTACTAACTCGTCTGCCGCTTCGGCTGGCGCTGGCCGCCTCGGGGTAGCCATCGTCGGGCTGGGCGGGGCCGTGGCCTCGACGGCCGTGGCCGGTGTCGCTTTACTGCGCGCCAACCAAATGAAAACAACGGGCCTGCCCCTGGCTGACTTTCCGGCCGAGCTGACCGCGCAGCTGGCTGGCTACGACGACCTCGTGTTTGGGGGCTGGGACCTGTGCCCCGACGACCTGGCCGCCGCCGCCCGGCACCACCGGGTGCTGGAGCCGGCGCAGCTGGCCGCCGCCGAAGCCGAGCTGAGCGCGCTGCGGCCCTGGCCGGCCGTGGGCAACGTGCGCTTCTGCCGCAACGTGACCGGCCAGCACCTGCTGCCTGTGGAGTCGCACGCGGCTGCCGTCGAAGCCATCCGCGCCGACCTGGTACGCTTTCGGGAGGAGCAAAGCCTGGAGCGGGTGGTCGTCATCAACCTGGCTTCGACCGAGGCGGCCCCGGTGCTGACCCAGGACTTGTTTCTGACGCCGGCCGCGTTCGAGGCGGCCGTGCAAGCCAACGACGAGCGGATTCCGCCGGCCATGCTCTACGCCTACGCGGCCATTCTGGAAGATATTCCCTACGTGAATTTTACGCCCTCGTGCGCGGCCGACGCGCCGGCGCTGGTGCGCCTGGCCGAAGCGCGCGGGGTGCCGGTGGCAGGCAAGGATGGCAAAACCGGGCAGACTTTTTTGAAAACCGTGCTGGCTCCCGCCTTGCGCGCCCGCAACCTGCACGTAGACGGCTGGTTTTCGACTAACATCCTCGGCAACCGCGACGGGCAGGCCCTCGACAACCCCGAGTCGCTGGCCTCGAAGCTGACTACCAAAGGCTCGGTGCTCGACCAGATTCTGGGCTACAAAGTAGACTCGCACGTCGTGCATATTCACTACTATAAGCCGCGCGGCGACAACAAGGAAGCCTGGGACAACATCGACGTGGAGGGCTTTTTGGGGCAGAAGATGCAAATCAAGGTGAACTTCCTCTGCCGCGACTCCATTCTGGCGGCTCCGCTGGTGCTGGAGCTGGCGCGCCTGGCCGACCTGGCCAAGCGCCGCGGCGAGGGCGGCGTGATGCACGCGCTAGGCGGCTTCTTCAAGTCGCCGATGGTGACCCAGGCCGGCACTGCCCCCGAGCACGCCTTCGAGCGGCAGCAAGCGATGCTAATGGCCTGGCTGGCAGCGGGCGTGGCCGAAACGATGCCGGCCGCTGGTCCCGTGCGCGGCGCCAAAACCGCCGTCCTGGCCTCGTTCAGCCCCGCCACCCCGACGGCGTAAGTGGTGTCAGCGATGAATGATATGCCCGCCAGTGCCCCGGCTGAGTTGGCTGAGCCAGCTCAGCCGGCGGCGATGGCGGCTTTGCCCGCTTTGCTGCCGTTGCTGCGCGAGTTGAACGACCTGAAGCGCGGCCGCGTGGCCGGCACCGACGGCTCGTTGAGCGCGCAAAGCTTCGCCCGCACCTGGGCCGCTTTGGTCGCTGGTGAGGCCCCCGCCGCCGTAGCCCGCCGCGAAACTGCCCGCGCCCTGGTCGCCGTTCGCCTGCCCGGCTACGACGAAGCCTTGCTCACCGGCTTGGGAATGACCGAGGCCGCGGCGCGAGCTGCGCTCACGCAGGCCCTGCGCGACGCGGCCCGCCCGGTCGAGTCGGCGCTGGTGGACGAGCTGGCCGAAGCGCTGCTGGCATCCGCCGCGGAGCCGACGAGTGCCGCGCCGCCCTTTGTGGCGCGGCTGGCCGCGCAGCCGCGCGCCGGGGCCACGCATCCCGGCCAGCCGCGTATCCTGCTTTGGCCCCCCGAAAGCCACGCCGACCATTGCCTGCTGGTGGCCGTGTATGCCGCGTTGCTCAGTCCCGTTTTTGGGGCCGACCCCACCGAGGCGTTTCTTACTGGCCTGGCTCATCACCTCCACAACGCCGCGCTGCCCGACCCTGGCTACGCCGGCGACGAGCTGCTCGGCGCGGCCCTACCCGGCCTGATGGCGCAGGCCACTGCCTACGCGCTGCATCAATTGCCGCCCGCGCTCCGCCCGGTGGTGCAAACTGCGTTGGCGCGCACCCGCACCCTCGACCACCCGGCCGCGCGGGCTTTCCACGCCGCCGACGTGTTCGACCGGGTGCTGGAAATGGCCTGGCACGACCAAAGCGCGCAGTTTCGGCTGCGGCAGGCGCTGGGCGATTTGGATATTGTCCACGCCGGTTTTACGCAGCAGTTTCACCAGCAGGTGCTGGGCGCGGCGGGCCTCGGATTCTAGTTTCTTGCCAGCCTTGCGCGGCCCGTCGCCCGTTCACCTCACCCCCCTAGCCCCCCTCTCCCGTGGAGAGGGGGGAACTAGTCGCTAGTTCTAGCTCCAGAACAGACGTAAATTAGAAACTAGAACTAGTGACTAGTCCCCCCCTCTCCACGGGAGAGGGGGGCTAGGGGGGTGAGGTGACCGAGCCACTGGCTGCGCCAGCTTCTAAACCTCTCCCAAAAACATGAGCGCAACTCCCCCTCCACCAACGACCGCCAACCAAGAACCAGCGCCCCCGCTTCACTGGGGCATCGTGGGTTGCGGCTGGGTGGCGCGCGACTACGTGGCTCCGGCCATCGCGGCTTCGGCCAACGGCCGGCTGCTGGCCCTGTGCGACCTCGACGAGCGCGCCCTGGCCGCCGTGCAGCCGCACGAGGCCGGCTTGCGGCGCACGACCAGCCTGGATGAGTTTATCCAAACCCCTGGTTTGCAGGCGGTCTATGTGGCTACGCCGAATGCCCACCACGCCCGCCTGACCCAGGCGCTGGCCGCCGCCGGCTTGCCCGTGCTCTGCGAAAAGCCGCTGGCCCGCACCGCCACCGAAGCTGCCGGTATGGTTGCCGCCGCCGCTGCTCACCGTACGCTGCTCGCCACGGCCTTCGACCAGCGCTTTCACCCCGCCCACCAGCGCCTGCGCGAGCTGATACAGGCCGGCGCGCTGGGCACTGTCACCTGCGTCCGCATTCATTATGCCTGCTGGACCCCGGCCGACTGGCGACCCGATTCGGACCAGGGCACGTACCAGAACTGGCGCGTTTCGGCCGAAGAAGCCGGCGGCGGGGCCCTGATTGACCTGGCTCCCCACGGCCTCGACCTCACCCAAACCCTGCTCGGCGAGCCGCTGCTCGACATCGTGGCCCTGCCCCAGCGGCGCGTACAGAACTATGCCGTGGACGACGGGGCGGTGCTCATCGCCCGCTCGGCCAGCGGCGTATTGCTCTCGCACACCGTGGCCTACAACTGCCCCGACGCGTTTCCGCGCCGGACGCTGGAAGTCATCGGCACCCGCGCCCGCGCCCTGGCCCTGAACACGATGGGCCAAACGCCCGGCGGCTCGCTCACCCTCACCCACGCCGCCGACGGCCGGGTCGAGGAAGTGGCGTTCGACCAGGAAGCTTCGCCTTTTCAGCGGCAGGTGGAGGCGTTTGCCGAGGCCGTGCGCACGGGCCGGCCGTTTCCGTTTCCGGCGGCTAATTACCTGCATACCATGCATCTGCTCGATTCCGCCGCCCGGCCCCAGGCCCACCGCGTGGCGCCGGGCCGCGCGGCGGCCGAGCCGTCTCCGGCCATGTTTAATACTTATCTGGATGACCGAAAAGCTTCCTGACCCGCGCCTCATCCGCGTCCATCAGCACTACGTGTGCGAAAACTGTGGCTTCTGGCAGCGCTATTTCGCGCCCGCCCCTCCCGACTGCCCGGTTTGCCTGGACTACCGCCACCCGCTGCCGCCCGCCGGCTGGCAGTTCAGCGGGCCGGCCGCGTTGGCCGCGCGCCTGCGGGTGCGTTGGGCCGAGGTGCTGCCCGGCATCTGGCAGTTCTGGAACGAGCCGGCCGTGGGCATCGGGCCGCGCGGCTACGTCATCGTGGACCGGGCGCACGGCAACGTGGCCTTCGAGGGCACGGGCTACTACGACCAGGCGGCGCTGGATTTCATCGCCGAATTGGGCGGGCTGCGCTACCTGTCGGCCTCGCACTGCCACGTGTTTGGGGCGCTGTGGCAGCTTGTCGAAGCGTTTCGGCCCGAGGTGGTGCTGCAGCAGGACGAGCTGCCTTTCTGCCAGGCATTTGGGGTGAGCTGGCCGTTTGAAGACCGTGCCGAGCTGCACCCCGGCGCCGTGCTCTACCACACCGGGCGCCACACGCCTGGCCACACTGTGCTGCACCTGCCCGCCCGCCGTCTGCTCTGCTGCGGCGACGCGCTTAAATTTCAGCTCGACGACCACGGCCAGGCCACTCACATCAGCACCCACCGCGCCTACGATGCCCATATTCCGCTCTCAGCCGGCGACGTGCGCCACTACCAGGCGGTGCTCGACCCGCTTGATTTCGACGGCATCCTCACGCCCTGGGAGCCGGTACCCACGGGCGGCAAACGGGCCATGCGGCAGCTTTTCGCGGCGCAATTGGCCGGCCGGCCATTCGCGGAGTTTTTTAGGATTAGGGATTTAGGATGAGGGATTAGGGACACAGGATAAAGCGTATTAGCCCTTCTTTTCGCGCTGCATATTATCGAATTTGAGCTTACTGCCTTCTGCTACTCCGTCTAACTGTCCGGCATATCGTCCCTAATCCTGTTTCCCTAATCCCTCATCCTAAATCCCTAAATCCCTAATCCCAAAACATGAATCCCATCGAACTCTACCAAAGCGCCCTGCCGCCCGAACCCGTTTACGAGATTCCGCTCACCGGCCTCGACTACCTCGGGGTGCCGGTGTGGAGCCTGGCGCAGTGGCTGCCCGGCGGCATGAGCACCGGCACCGGCTACGGGGCCACCGACGAGGGCGCTAAAATCGGGGCCTACGGCGAGCTCACGGAGGAAACCTTCGTGAACCTGTACCTGACCCAGATGCCGCGCCGCCGCGCCTCGTACCAGCAGCTGCTGGCGGAAGGAGCGGCCTGCCTCGACCCGCTGCGCGACCGCCTGCCCGTGGGCACCGCCTACACCCCCGACACGGTGCTGGTCTGGACTCAGGCCCGCCAGTATCCGGGCGGCGAAACCATCTGGGTGCCCATCGAGACGGCCGCCACCTGGCCCGGTGACTGGCACGGGCAGGACGCGCACGAGTGGCTCTACACGCCCATTACCAACGGCATGGGGGCCGGCGACACGCTGGCGCGCGCCCTCTCGCACGGCCTGCTGGAGCTGTTGCAGCGCGACGGCAATGCCATCAGCTACCGCGCGCTCGACCAGGGTATTCGCCTTGAGTTGGATGAGGTGCGCGACCCTGCCACCCGCGCCTTGCTGCGCCAGTACGACGAGGCCGGGCTGGAAATTCAGGTCAAGCTGGCCAGCACTGATTTCGGCATTACGAGCCTCTACGTGGTGGGCTACGAGCGCGACCTGGACCGGGTGCCGCACCCGCTCATGCTTACCGGCTGCGGCGAGGCCGCTCACCCCGACCGCGAGGTGGCCCTGGCCAAAGCCCTGCGCGAATTTGCCAGCAGCCGGGTGCGCAAGCGCTTCGAGCACGGCGAGGTGGCCTGGCTCGAAACGGCCGCGCCCGCCTACCTGGCCAAAGTGCGGCACGACCCGCCCGTGCTGGCCAGCCAGGAGCCGCGCGCCGCCCAGGCCATGCGCCAGTGGCTGGACTTGACGGCCCGGGAGCTGTTCGCGCGGCTCGAAAGCTCCGTGTTTGCCGTGCGCCAGACCGTCCGGTTCTCGACCCTGCCCACCGTACCGCTCGGGTCGCTGGCCGCGCCCGCCGACCTGCTGCGCGTCGTGCATGAGCGGCTGAGCGCGGCGGGTTTGAGCATTTATTACGTCGAGTTTACCGACCCCGCCGGGCCGGTACGCACACTCAAAGCCGTGGTGCCCGAGCTGGAGGTCGAAACCATGACCTACGACCGCCTCGGCCGCCGCAACCTCGCCAAGCTGCTGGCCCGGCGGAGTCCGCTCGTGGGCTTGGGGGCGCCTCCGCCCGGCGCGCTGCGCGTACTACTGCCCGCCGCCGACGAAGCCGCCCTCGGCGGTCCCGCGTGGTTCAAGCCCGCGCTGGCCCGCGAAACGGTGGGTGAGTTGTACGCCCTGTACCGGGAGCCGGAGCGGCACGTGTTTCAGGTGGGAAGTGAGACGTTGAGAAGTGAGACAGTGGGAAATGAGACGCTGGGACGGGTAACTGGGTAAACTAACCGCGGTCGCCCGTCCCAGCGTCTCATTTCCCACTGTCCCACTTCCCACTTCCCACTTCTCCTGGTCTCATGCCCCACGTCTCGCCGCCCTTGCGCTTCGCCTACAACACCAACGGGGCCAGTAACCACCGCCTCGACGACGCGCTCGTCCTCATCGCCGAAGCCGGCTACGACGGCGTGGCCCTCACCCTCGACCACCACCACCACGACCCGTTCGCGCCCGATTTCGACCGGCGCACCGCGCGGCTGGCCAGCCGGCTGCGCGAGCTGGGCCTGGGTTTAGTGGTCGAAACCGGCGCGCGCTACCTGCTCGACCCGCGCCAGAAGCACGAGCCGACGCTCATCAGCCCCGGCGCGGCGGGCCGGGCGCGGCGGCTGGACTTTCTCACTCGCGCCCTCGACGTGTGCGCGGCCTGCGATGGCGAAACCGTCTCGTTCTGGGCTGGCGTGCCGCAGCCGGGCGTGGCCGTGGCCCAAGCCCGGGACTGGCTGCTCGAAGGCTTGCAAAAAGTGGAAGCCGCCGCCCGGCAGCGCGGCGTAGTGGCCTCGGTGGAGCCGGAGCCGGGCATGCTGCTCGAAACCGTAGACGACTTTTTGCGCCTCCAAGCCGCCGTGCCCGGCCTGCGCCTGGCCCTCGACACCGGCCATTTGCTCGTGACCGGCGAGCGAGAGCCTGCCGCCGCCGTGCGCGAGCTGGCCCCGCTGCTGGGCACCGTGGCGCTCGAAGACATGCGCCGCGGTATTCACGAGCACCTGCCCTTCGGCGAAGGCGACATGCCCGTGCCCGCCGTGCTCGCAGCCCTGCGGGAAATCCGGTTTCGCGGCCTGGTTTGCGTCGAGCTGAGCCGTGAGTCGCCCCGCGCCCACCAGATGATACCGCAGGCCCTGGCGTATTTGCGCCAAGCGGAGATGCTGTTGTGAGCGCTAGTGAGTTTTCACCGCAGAAGACGCGGAGGTCGCGCAGACGGTACGCAGAAGATTAACCATTAATCATTAATCATTAATCATTGAATATCTGCTTCATATCCCGCCGCTATTTTCCCGCCATCTCCGGCATGAGCGTCTATGCCCAGAACCTGCTGGGCGAGCTGGTGGCGCTGGGCCACGACGTGACGATGGTGTCGCAGTACCGGGGCGATGCGCTCGGGCGCGGCGTGTACGGGGGGGGGCCGCCGCCGCCCGTGCCGGGGGTGCGCGTGGTGGGCCTCGAAGCCCTCGGCGAACAAAGCGGCGGCCGCTTTGAGGACGACATCCAAGCCATTGTGGATACGGTGCGGCAGCTGCACCAAGCGCGACCCTTCGACCTGATTCATGCCCAGTATGGCTATCCGCCGGGGCTGGCGGCGCTGCGGCTGAGCCGCGAATTGGGCGTACCCAACGTGGTCAGCATTCAGGGCGGCGACGGGCACTGGGTGGGCGTGGACTGCTGCGGCACCCACCAGCGGGCCATCCGGGCGGTGCTCGACCACGCCGGGGCGGTGCTCATCGGCTGCCAAAGCTTTGCCGATGAGGTGATGGGCCACCACGGCACGGCTCCGGCCCGGTTCACGCTCGTGCCGGGGGCCGTGGATGTCGGGCGGTTTCGGCCCCGCGCCGGTTGGCAGGCCGGGCAGTGGGCCAACCCTGCCCACCCCACGCTGCTTTACCACGGCCGGGTAGACCGCCGCAAGGGCGTGCTCGATTTGCTCGATGCTTTCGCCCGGCTGGCCCCGGCCCGGCCCGCGCTGCGGCTGCTGATTTCGGGCATCGGCCCCGACCTGGACGAGGTGCGCCGCCGGGTGGCGGCCGCGCCCTGGTGCGAGCAGGTCGAGCTGGCCGGCTACGTCGAGTACGCCGACGTGCCGCAGGTGTACCATCGCGCCGACGTGTTCGTGTCGCCGACCTACGCCGAGGGCTTTTCCAACACCATCCTCGAAGCCATGGCCAGCGGCCTGCCCTGCGTGGCCGCCGAAGCCGTGGGCGTGGTGGACTGCCTGCGCGACGGCGACAACGGCCTGCTCATGCCGCCCGGCGATGTGCCCGCCCTCACCGCCGCGCTGGTCCGGGTGCTCGACGACGAGGCCCTGCGCGCGCGCCTCGCCCAAACCGCCCTGCACGAAGCGCGCACCACCTACGCCTGGCCCCTCATCGGCCGCCAAATCGACGGCGTGTACCGTCGCCTGGCCAGCACCGCACCCGACGTAGCCTGGACCGAAGACTCCGGCCCGCCCGACCCCTGCCGCTACCGCGAAGCCCCGCACTTGTTGTGAGACATGGGACTGTGAGACATGGGACTGTGAGACATGGGACTGTGAGACATGGGACTGTGAGACATGGGACTGTGAGACAT
>JANXNW010000433.1 GCA_025353905.1 Hymenobacter sp. | reverse complement strand
ACGACCGTGTCGTTCATCGAGAAGCCGATGATGCTGAGCACGGCGGCCACGAAAATCTGGTCCATCTCGTACTTCAGGCCCAGCGCCTGCGCGATGGGATACGAAGCGATGACGAGCAGCGCGTCGTGGAAGAGGGCGATGACGGCGGCCATCGAATACTGCCACTTCTCGAAGCGCAGCAGCACGTAGACGAAGATGCCGAGCAGCGTCAGGGCCAGGCTCAGGAAGGACGTGCGCTTGATGTCGTCGGCGATAGTGGCCCCCACTTTCGAGGTCGATTTGATGGTCGGCGCGTCGGCGGCGAATTTGCCCAGGCCCTGGTTGAGGGCGGTGAGCACTTTCGCGTCGGCGGCCGGCGAGTCGTCCTCGGCCAGGTAGCTGGTCGTGATGCGCAAGCGGTTATTGGCACCGAACTGCTTGACCTCCAGGCCCACGCCCTGGAAAGCGGGGCGCACGGCATCGCCCACGAGGTCGGACTGGATGTTTTTGTTGAAGTCCACCACGTAGGCGCGGCCGCCCTTGAAGTCCACGCCCAAGTTGGGGCCGCCCTGCACGGCCATCAGCCCGAAGCCGAGCAGAATAATGGCCGCCGACACGCCGTAGGCGATTTTGCGCTTGCCCACAATGTCGAAATTGACGTTTTGGAACAGGTTGCGCGAAAGGAAGGTCGAGAACGTGATGCGGCTCGTCTCCTTGCCCTTAATCAAGGCTTCAATGATGAGGCGCGAGACGAACACGGCCGACAAAAATGAGGTAAGCACCCCGATGCCGAGCGTAACGGCGAACGACTGCACCGGGCCGGTGCCGAAAAAGCCCAGGATGATGGCGATGAGCATCGTGGTCACGTTCGAGTCGAAGATGGCCGAAAACGCCCGCGAGTAGCCGGCGCTGACGGCATCCTTGAGTGGCAGGCCGCGGCTCAATTCCTCGCGTATGCGCTCAAAAATCAGCACGTTGGCATCCACCGACGAGGCGATAACCAGAATCAGGCCCGCGATGCCGGGCAGCGTGAGGGCCGTGCCGAACTGGGCCAGCACGCCCAGCACGAGGAACATGTTGAAGAGCAGCGCGGCATCGGCCACGAGGCCGGCCCTGCCGTAGTAGAACGCCATGAAGGCCATGATGATGAGCAGCCCGGCCAGCGACGAGTACAAACCCTGGTTGATGGCTTCCTTGCCGAGCGACGGCCCCACGACGGCTTCTTCCACGATGCGCGTGGGGGCGGGCAGCTTGCCGGCTTTCAGCACCGAGGCCAAATCCTGGGCTTCGTCGATGGTGAAGGAGCCGGAAATCTGGGTGTTGCCGCCCGCGATTTCGCCCTGCACGACGGGGTCCGAATAGACCACGTCGTCGAGCACTACCGCCACTTGCTTGCCGATGTTGGCGGCCGTCATCTTGGCCCATTTGCGGGCGCCGGTCGGGTTCATGCTCATGCTCACCTCGGGGCGGCCGGTCTGGTCGTAGTCCTGGCGGGCATCGCTCACGACTTCGCCCGTGAGCGGGGGCGGCACGGTGCCGGTGCGGTCCTTGCGCACGGCGATGAGCTGCACGAACTGCTGCTTGCCATTTTCCTTAATCTTGGCGTCGTAGAGCAGCGTGAGCGTAGGCGGCAGCGCGGCGCGGGCCTCGTCCGAGCGCAGGATGCGGTTGAGCTGGGCCGTGTCGCGCAGGTTCACGCTCAGCCCGCCCTGGCCGGGCGCGAGCAGGCGCGTCAGCGGCCCGCCCTTAGCCAGCGCGGCGGCCGAGTCGGCGGCCGTTTTGCCCTTGGCCGTTTTGCGGGCGAGCTGCGCGGCGAGCGAAGTCGTGTCGGCTTTGACGGCAGTCGCGCCGGTTGTGCCGGCCGTACCCATCGTGGCAACCGGCTTAGCAGCGGCGGCGGCTTTCTCCTTCGCGCTCAACACCTGGTCGAGCTGCCCCAGGAAGGGGAATACCTCGTTCTGGGGCCACACTTCGTAGAATTCGAGCTTGGCTTGGCCTTGCAGCAGCTTGCGGATGCGCTCGGGGTTGTCGGCCCCCGGCAGCTCGACCTGGATGCGGCCGGTGCCCTTCACGCGCTGAATGTTGGGCTGGTTCACGCCGAACTTATCGACCCGCTTGCGCAGGATGTCGAACGAGCGGCCGATGGCGTCTTCCTCCTCCTTATTGATGACGGACAATACGTTGGCATCGCTCGTGCCGAGGTCAATTTTGCGGTCCTTGTTCACCGAGTTGGTGAAGATGCGCGCCAGCGGCACCCCTGGGGCGGCTTCTTTATATGCCTGGTAAAAGAGCGTAGTAAAGGCCGTGCCGGAATTGGTTTTCTGCCGCTCCACGGCCGCGCTCAGCGCTTTGTTGAAAGCCGGGTCTTTGGAGTTGTTGCTCATGGCCCGCACGATTTCGACGGGCGACACTTCGAGCGTGACGTGCATGCCGCCTTTCAAATCCAGGCCCAAGCCCAGCTCATACGAACGGACATCGCGATACGTAAGCGGCCCGAAAACCGGCGCGCGCCACACCGAGTCGAGGTAGTGCTGGCGCTTGGTTTCGTTGAGCTGCCCGCCGCGCGAGGTGGCGTAGGCCACGGCCTTCTGCTGCACCCCGCGCGAGACGGATGTCAGCCCCAGGTAGCCCAGGCACAGCACCGAGACGATGATGGTGAGGGCAATAATTAAGCTTCGGTAACGCATTCGTTGGTTGAGTTAGATTTTGTTGAGAGAAAATAAAAAAGACGCTGGCTAGCTCCCGGAGGAGTTTCTGGGCGGGCGCGCGGCTACTTTGCGCGGTAAGGAAACGAGGCGGTGGGCAAGTCTTTCATCAGTTGGCCAGCTATTTCCGACAAGCTGCCGGGGATGAGCGAATCGGTAGCCGAGCTGTTGAAGCTGACCTGCCAGGCCAGTTGTTCATTGTCAGCGTTTTGTAGCGTGAGGGTGGTGCTGGCCAGCATAGACGGCACCCGCCCGGTCTGGTTCGTGAGCACGCCCGCCGTCAGCTCCACGCTCAGCGGGATGCGGGTAATCGTGGTTTGGCCCAGCAACAGGGCATCGACGCCGAGCACCTGCCGCAGGCGAGTCGGCGACTGCGCGGCCAGGTTGTCGTAAGTGATGCCGGCCTGTTGCAGGCGCTGGTTGGTTTCGCGGGTGGGTTGCAAGTCCAGGGTACGGCCAATAACGGGCTGGCCGAGCAGAAGCTGCTGCACCACCGACGCTTGCAGCTCGTAGGCTAGCTTCTGGCCGCGCCGGCCGGCGCGCTGCCGGGCGGCGGCTGTCGTATCGGGGGCGGGCGGCTGGGTGAAGCCCCGCATTTGCGACTCTGACACCCGGACGGGTAGCACGGCGACTATGCGGCGCGCGGCGCGCCCGCTGCGGGCATCGCCGCCCTGCGGTGGCGCGAAGCTGCCCGAAGCCGTCGCGCAGCCGGCCAGTAAGCCCAGCAGCAGATAAAGCAGAATAGAAGGCAGACGAGAAGGCATAAGCCAGAAAAGAAAGCCAACAAATACGCCGAAGCCTCAGCTTGACCCACGACGGGCCGCCACCCAGCTGGCCCCGCCGGAGCCTACTGACCAGGCTTTACCCGCTTGGTTTTAAGGAGCTTGTGGGGATTGGGCCGCGCCTAGCAGCCGCTCTCGGCAGTACGCGGCCACGAACGTCAGCGGCGCGCTGCCGGTAGCAGCCAGGCAGCGCCCAGCCCGCGCCCGGCGCACCCAGTCCGCGCCCGCCAAACCCGCTGCCGGCAGCCCCGGCCCCCAGCCCAGCGCGAGCGACGGGGCCAGATACGCCCGGAGCGGTGCGGCCGCTTCGAGCAGCACCCGCTGCCGCACGAGCGTGGCGCGTGACGCGGCGCTGGCCTGGGTTTCGCCGGGGCCGGGTGCGCGCAACACGCTCACCGTCCGGCCGTTCAGCCCCAGCAGCAGCAGCAGCGGTAGGGCCACCAGGGCCAGCCGCATGAGCTGTCGAAACGAGGTTGGGGAGGGGCGCATCATCGGGGGCAGGACCACAAAGATAAGAAAAACCTGGGCGCGCCGAATAACAGTCGCGCGCCCGTCTGCTCTCTGCGTTCCTCTGCGGCCAAACTCTGCGCTCTCTGCGTGAACTTCCCGAACAGCCACGCTTAACCCCGGCCGCTACTTTTGCCGCCATGAAGCTCCTCTTTATCGCGCTGCTGCTGAGCGCCGCGCCGGCCCTGGCCCAAACGCCCGCCGCACCCAGCTCAGCCGGCCCGGCCGTCACGGTCGAAGTCAGCCGGACGCACTGCCTGGTGCGGTTCGTGCAAACGCTGGCCGGCAACAACGGTACGTACCCCGGCACCCGGCGCGCGTTCGAGAAAACTCGCTTCAACACGCCCGCCGCCCAGCGCTGGCTGCGCCGCTACCGGAGCCTCGACTACCAGCCGGCCATCAGCTTCGAGGGCTACCCGGCCACGCGCCTGGCTGGGTCGGCTTCGGTCATGACCGGCTATTTGGCGGCTTCGGCCCAGGCCACCAGCTTGCCCGATTTGCTGAGTCGCACCGTGGGCTTGCTGCCCAACGAGACGCTGCTGAGCCTCGACAGTGTATATCGCTATTTCGAGCCGGCCTTTGACACGCTGGCTTGGCAGCCGCAGGCCGCCGAGCTGGGCCGACTGCAAACGGCTTTCAGCCAGTACCTGACCGACAAAAAGCTGATGGCGCAGTTCGGCCGGCTGCGCACGTTTTACGGCAGCGCCTGGCCCGACGAGGTGCCGTTTCGAGTGCTGCTCAATCCGCAGCTGGGGTCGGGTAAAGAGTTCACGAACAGCGCCACGGCCATTGGCAACCTGTTGCTGCTCAATTGCCAGCCGGCCTCGCGCGACTTTCTGGGGGGCACGGCCGTCGCGTTTCACGAAATGAGCCACGCGCTCTCGGCTCAGCAGCGGCTGGGTTTGCAGCAGCAGCTCGAAAAGTGGTACCTGACCAGCGCTTCGCCCAATCGCCGCTACGCCTACAATTTGATGGAGGAGGGCCTGGCGACCGTGGCCGGCGAGTGGATTTACGCCCAGCAAACCGGCCAGCCCGAAGCCGGCGAGTGGTACCACGACGACTATATCAACCGCTACGCCCACGCCCTGTACCCACTGACGAGCGGCTACATCGAGCGCGGCCAGGTTATCGACCAGGCGTTTGTCATTCAGGCCATCGCTGTTTTTGAGCGCACCTTTCCGCAAGCCGCTACCGACTACGTGAACCTGTTCCGAAACGCGCTCTACTGGACCAATGCCGAGGATTATCAGTTAGCCCAAAGACCTTTTCGCGACCGATTCCGCAGCACCTACACCATGGACGTAACGCCCATTCTGGGTCGCGACAAAGCCGTGGTTTCCATCAAGAGCGGCGAATATTTCCCCGTCATCCTCGTCACTCGCGACCATGCCGCCACGCTGCGCTACCTGCGCCGGCAGCTGCCCACGTTACGCGCCCGCCCCCTGCCCGCCGCGCAGGGTTTCGTGCTGACGGTCAGCGGCCCGGCCGGCCCGCTCGTGCTGGTAAATGCCCTCAGCGCGGCCCAGCTCACGGCCGCCGCCGAGCTACTGGCCCGGCAGAAGCAGCTCAACACCCGGCAGCCGCTGACGCTGCTGAAGTAGTTGTTGGTTGTTTGTTGTTGGCCTCCGATACTTCTTTGACCAACAACCAGCAATAAACAACCAGCAGCCAACAACCAACAATTAACAACTTAGTCGCGCAACGCCTCAAAGGTGTATTGCGCCTCGCTCCAGAACTGGTCCAGGGCAATGAGCCGGGGCTTGAAAAACGAGATGAGCGCCGGCCAGTCGTCGCGGCTGAACAAGTTCACGCCGGGTAGCACGCGGCCGATGCGGGCCAGCGGCTGGCCATGCTCGTCGAG
>JANXNW010000423.1 GCA_025353905.1 Hymenobacter sp. | reverse complement strand
ACTACCAGCGCGGCCGGCCCCCAAACCGTACGTTGGGACGGCCTCGACGCGCATGGACAAGCCGCTGCGCCGGGCTTTTACGACGTGGAAATCGGCGGCCAGCACCAGCGGCTGGTGCGGCTGCCGGCGGAGTGAAACCTTTAAGAGACGTTTTCCTAACAGGACTTACACACGGCCACTTTCCCGCGAACCTCTGCGGGAAATTGGCCGTGCGTAAGTCCTATTGACTACATACTCGTCCGATGGTCTTCGTCCACGGTCAGCACTTGGCGCTCGCGGGGGGCTGCGCGCGCTTTGCGGGCGGGCGCGTCGCGGCCAAACAGCTCGCCCAGGCTGTTAAATTCTTTGGTGTTGAGCAACGAGATGCCGGCCCGGGGCTGGTTCACGCTCGTGACCAAATTGTCGCGCGGGGTAGTTTCGTAGCGCACTTTGGCCCGGAATTTCCCATCGGCCCGCAGGAAATATTCGAGGCTGAAGTCGCCCACCAGCGAAGTTTGCGCGTTGGGCAGGTTGGTGTTGGGGTTGAGCGTGTTGGCGGCCGTGTTGCTGATGCCGCCCTCGCGGGTGAGGCGCAGCCGGCCACCCAGAAACGAGTAGCTCAGCCGCACTTGCAGGGCTTGTAATTGATTGGCGGTAAGGCCGCTCAGATTAAAATCTATTTCCAGATTCTGGTCGATTTGCGAAGTCAGCAGCCCGAGCTGCGACGAGATAATCTGGCCCAGGCTGTTTTGCACGGCGTTGCCCTGGCCGGTGAGCGAGATGCCCGAAAGGTTACTGTTGTTGAGCTGCGACAAGTTTCTAAAAACCAGCAAGCTGAATACCTGCCGGTTCAGCTCCTGCTCGTCGTTGCGCACGAGGGCAATGAAGGCGGCCAGGTCATTTTGCAAGGAGCTCGGCGCGTCGTCAAACTCCAGCGCGAGCTTGATAACGGGCAGCAGCAGCGGCCCGCTCAGGTTCATCACGGCCGTCACCGGTACCACGGCCCCGCCGCCGCTCGTGCCCGCGCCCGCCGGCAGAACCGGAGCCAGCGAAGTGCGCTGGGTGTAGGTGGCGGCAATGTTGAGCTGGCCGTCGAGCGGGTCGCCGTTCCAGGTAATGACGCCGCCCGGCCGCACCACGAACTCCTTGTTCACCAGCCCTTGCAGAGAGAAATTATACGCCCCGCGCACGATTTCTACCTGGCCGTACATGTTGAAGTCGCCCCGCGTGTCGATGGCCAGTCGCAGCTGCCCGGTGGCCGCGCCGCGCATCACGTCGCCGGTGGCCTCGTTGAGGACGATTTCCAAATACGCGTCAGGCGTAATGGTCAGGTTCATATTCAGTCGAATGCCCGACAAGTCCACCTTGCCCTGGGCAGCGAGAGTGGCGGCACTCGCCTGCTTGGCCTGACGGCGGCGCACCGAGTCAGGCAGGTTGTTATTTACGAACTTGATGTAGCTGGCCTGCTCGGCTTTGGCGGCGTTGTCGAGGGGCAGGGCCAGGCGGGTGCCGGCCTCGGACGTGGCGCGCACGTCCACCACGAGGTCGTCGGCGGGGCCGCGCACGCTGGCCGTGCCCGTGGCGTAGGCCGTGCCGAAATACAGGTCGTTGTCGCGCCGCGTCGTGCTCAGCACCTGAAATTTACGAAAGCTCGCGCTCAAGTCCAGCACCATGTTTTGAAAGCCCTGGTGCCGAATCAGCCCGCTCACGGTGCCCACGTTGCCGAGCACATCGCGCAGCCTCACCTGCTCGAATGAAATGGTGCTGGTCGTGAAGCTGATGCGGTCGGCAAAGGTGTACGTCGTGCCCAGGTAGCCGAACGTGAAGCGGCCGTTGCGCACGTCCACGGCCCCGGCCAGGGTGGGCGCGCTGAAGCGCCCGCCCAGGCGCAGCTCGCCGCGCCCGCTGCCGCCCAGCTTTTGCAGGATGCCGCCCAGAAACGGCTGGGCCAGCACCAGCGGCGCGTCGGTGAGGGTGCCGACGAGGTTGAATTGCTGCTGCGCTTTGGGCGCCAGGTAGCCGGCCACGCTCAACACCCGCTGCTGCTGCCGGGCCACATCGAGGCTCAGCTGCAAGTGCCCGCTCGGGTTGTCCCAGTCGCCGCGCCCGGCCAGCTGCCCGATGACCACGCCCTCATAGACGAGCGAATCCACGGCCACGGTACTGCTGATGGCCAGCTCGTTGTAGATGCCGCTCACGGCCGCTTGCGCGTTGAGCCGCCCGCCCAGGCGCTGGCCCAGCACCGAGCTGAGGCTGGCCAGGTCGAAGTTCTCGACGTCGAGCCGCAGCGGCGGCTGACTCGCGTCGCGCGAGATGCTGCCCTGGGCGCTGAGCCGCTGCGCGCCGTTGCTGAGCACGAAGTTCTGCAAGTCAATCTGCCGGCCGTAGTCGCTGATGCGCACCGAGTTATCGGCCGCGATAACGTAGTCCCGGTCCAGCAGATGCAGCCCGCTGCGCCGAAACACGATTTGCACGGCGCGCGGTAAAAACTCGACCGCCCCGTTGATGTCGGCCCGGTTGGTGGTGCCGCTCTGGGCGAGCGAGGTCGAGAAATTGATGCGCTGCTGGTCCCAGACGCCTTCGAGCACGAACCGCTCGGTGCGGCCCAGGCCCGGCACCAGCTGCCGGGCCGAGGTGAAGTCGGCCTGGGCCAGCACTTCGGGCCGGTAGGGCAGCTTCGAGGTGGTGAAGTCGAACTCGGTACCAGCCGTGCGCACCGGCCCAAAACTCAGGCTGTCGAACTTACCGCCGAGCTGAAAAATCGACGTCTCGCCCTGCCGAAACGAGCCATCGAGGTGGCTGCGGTCGGCCACGCGCAACTCGGGTATGAACAAATCGAGCAGCGGGTTGACGTGCTTAAGCCTCATTTCCAAGTCAATAATATACCTGGGCAGCTGGCCCTGGCGCTTGCGCCGGTAATAGGCGGCCGTGGCGGCGGCGTTGCTCTCGAAATTGAGCCGATACTCGTGCCAGAGCGTCTCAATATCGCGCCGCACGACGGCCGTCTCAAACGTGCCGCCCACCGTCAAATCCAGCAGCTCGGAGCGTACGCTCACCCGCCGCTGCCCGAGCGCCGAGCGGCGGCTGTCCACGTCGAGCGTATCGAGGCGCACAGCGTGGCCGCGCAGCGCGAGCCGCGTGCCGCGCAATTGTGCCGAGCCGAGCAGCGAATCGAGGCTCGTGCCGCGCAGCCGCAGCCGGGCATTGGTGCTGATAGTGAGCGGCAGGTCGGCCACGCCCAGCGTTTGCAGATTCGCGTGGCCCACGGCGGCGCGCACGTCGAGCAGGTCGCGCCGCGGGTCGAGATTAAACGAGCCGGTGGCGCTCAGCTTCAGCGCCGGGTCGTCGGCCGTGAGCTTGCCTTTGAAACCCGTGTCGGCGTAGTCGCCGTCGAGCGTGAGATTATGGTAGCGGTAGCCGCGCAGCCAGATGGCGGGCACCGTGCCCACGGCGTGTCCGCGCGCAATCGGCGCCTGAAAGCCCATGCCGCGCACTTTGCCGCTGAGCGTGACGTCTCGAATCAGCGACTCGTCGCCGATAAACTTACCCACGTTGAAGGCCGTGCTGCGAATCGTGCCCTCGTAGACGGCGTGGTCGAAGTCGGTTTTGGTCTTCAGGTTCACGTCGGTCGAGAGCGCGCCCAGGGCCGTGTCGAAGCTGGCTTTGCCCACAAAGTCGTTGTAAAAGCCCACGAACTGCCCGTCGAGCTTAATCAGCCCCAGCCGCTGCACCAGCTTGTTGGCATCGGCCGGCAGCCAGCGCCGCAAATCGGCCGCGTCAATCTGCGACGGCCGCAGCCGCAAATCGAGCAGCGTTTCCTTCCAGCGCGGCAGGTTGTCGGCGTGAATGCGCGCGGCCACGAGGTGCGTGCGGCGACCATAGCGCAAATCCAGGTTCTTAATTTGAAAGTCGCGCACGTAGCCCTTCACTTCGCCCGACAAAAACACTGAGTCGCGCAGCGGCCGCAAATCGGGCGCGAACCGGGCCAGGTCGTCGGTGTAGAGCCGGGTGCCGCGCAGCCGCCCCACCACCCGCATCGAGTCGTTGAAATCCGAGAAATTGCTGAAGCGGCGGTACTCGAAGCGCACGAAATTTTGCAGCACCGAGCGCCCCACTTGCAGCCGCAGCCCGCCAAATTCCCAGGCGTGCTTGTGAAACTTGATGTTGGCCGTCAGCTCCTGAATGCGGGTGCCCGAGTTGCGCTCGACCAGCCGCAGTCCGGCCAACCGCAGCCGGGTGGTATCGGTGCGCGTGTCGAGGCCCGAGATGTCGGCAAAAATGCTGTCCACGCGCATGTGGCCGTAGTCCACGCTGCGGCCGAAGTGCGCCCGGCGCGGCTCGTCGGTCAGCTCCCGCACGAAGGTTCCGTCACGCAGGCGCACTGAGCCAAGCTGAAAATCAAACGGCGGGGCCGTGCTGCGGGCCGTATCGGCCGGGCCGGTGAGGCGGCCCACGGCAGCCAGCAATTGGTCGAGCGTGGTCGAGTCGCGCTGCCCGGCTACGGTACGCAGCTCGAAGTGCGGCCGCGTGAGCGTGAGGGTGCTGACGTGCAGATGACGCCAGTCGAAAACCGAAAACAGGCTGATATCGGCCTCGGCCCGCCCCACGCCCAGCAACTCGCCGCCGCGCCGGTCGAGCACCCGCACCGCTTCGAGCAGGACGCTGGAAAAGGGCCGCACGTCCACGCGGCCAATCTCCACCGTCTGCCCCAGCCGCCGCGAGAGCGTTTCGGCGATGGTGTGTGCCACCCGCGTCTGCACGCTCGGCACCCGCAGCGCCAGCAGCGCGCCGCCCGTCAGCAAAAGCAGCAGCAGCGCCAGCCCCAGCGCGGTTTTAAGCAAAAGACGAAGGGCGCGGCGCACGAACGGAAGAAAGCAAAAAAGAAGTTAAGTACCCGACTGAGCGACGAATAACGCAAAGGTCGGGCCTTTCGCGCGGATGACCGGGCAAACTGCCGAATTCGCCCGGCAGGTTTGCCCGACCTTTGTTTTTAGGATTAGGGATTAAGGATGAGAGATTAGGGACGAGGTAGGGCAAGAAGAGTGCTGCTTCCGGGAGCGCTGATTTCTTGTTTCGCGTTCTCAGCCCCACTATTTTGGTCCCTAATCCCTAATCCCAATACCCTAATCCAAAAAAATGACGCTTCTCGCCATCGAATCCAGCTGCGACGACACCGGGGCGGCGGTTTTCCGCGACGGCGAGCTGCTGAGCAACGTCGTAGCCGGGCAGGCTGTCCACGCCCAGTACGGCGGGGTGGTGCCGGAGCTGGCCTCGCGGGCGCACCAGCAGCATCTGCTGCCCGTCGTGACGGCCGCCTTGCGCCAGGCTGGGGTCGATAAAAAAGAGTTGGATGCCGTGGCCGTCACGCAGGGGCCGGGGCTGCTCGGCTCGCTGCTCGTGGGGCATTTGTTTGCCAAGAGCCTGGCGCTGGCGCTGCGGGTGCCGCTGCTGACCGTGAACCACATGCGGGCGCACGTGCTGGCTCATTTCATTCGCGCGCCGCGCCCGGCGTTTCCGTTTCTGTGCCTCACCGTGAGCGGCGGCCACACCCAGCTGGTGGTGGTGCGCTCGGCGCTCGACATGGAAATCATCGGCCAGACGATTGACGACGCGGCCGGCGAGGCGTTCGACAAAACGGCCAAGCTGCTCGGCCTATCTTATCCCGGCGGCCCGCGGCTGGATAAGCTCGCCCAGACCGGCAACCCGCGCCGGTTCGTCTTTCCCGAAGGCGCGCTCGACGGGAGTTTTAACTTCTCATTTAGCGGCCTGAAAACGTCGGTGCTGTACTTTCTGCGCAAGGAAACTGCTGCCAACCCAGATTTTATCGCTGAGAATCTGGCCGACCTCTGCGCCAGCATTCAGTACACCATCGTGAGCACCTTGCTGCGGCAGCTCAAGAAAGCAGCCCAGGCCACCGGGCTGCGGCAGGTGGCGCTGGCCGGGGGCGTGGCCGCCAACTCGGGCTTACGCGAGGGCCTGCAAGCGTTGGCCGAAACGGAAGGCTACGCCGTATTCATTCCCGACTTCGAGTTTTGCACGGATAACGCGGCGATGGTGGGCCAGGCAGCTATTTTTCAGTACGAAGCCGGCGACTTCGCCTCCCAGCTCAGCTCGCCCGACCCGCGGCTGAAATTGTAGGGTAAGCTTTAGCTTACCCTACATTCTACCTTTGCCTCCCGCCATGAAAGACAAAACGCCCGCCCTCATCAACATCAAAAACCGCCGCGCCAGCCACGAATACACGTTTCTGGCCAAGTACGACGCGGGCATGATGCTGCAAGGCACCGAGATAAAGAGTGTGCGCGCCGGCGAGGCCAACCTGCAGGACGGCTACTGCACCTTCGACCATAAAGGTGATTTGTGGGTGCACAGCGTCCGCATCGCGCCCTACACGCCCGGCACCTACAACAACCACGACGCGATGCGCGCCCGCAAGCTGCTGCTCAACAAGCGCGAGCTGAAGCAGCTCGCCGGCAAGATGGACCACGGCCTGACCATCATCCCGTTGCGCCTTTTCGTGACGGAGCGCGGCTTCGCCAAGCTCGAAATCGCGCTCGCCCAGGGCAAAAAGCTCTTCGACAAGCGCGAAGACCTTAAAGCGAAAGACCAGCATCGCGAAATGGAGCGCTATCGTTGAATGTGCTGATGTGATTGATGTGCTAATTACCTCAGCAGAAACTTCAGTCACAATTTGCACATCAGCACATCAATCACATTTGCACATCTACCGATAGATTTTGACTCACGGAATTTGCGCCCTGAGCGCCGTGCCCGTCCGGGCCGAGCCGACCGACCGGGCCGAGCTGGTGACGGAGCTACTCTTTGGCGAATGCTACACTGTGTTGCTGGTCCAGGGTAACTGGCTGCGCGTGGAGGCGGCAGCCGACAGCTACCAGGGTTGGATGGACCGCAAGCAGCACCGCGAGGTGAGCGCCGACTACTTCGCCACCTGGCGGGCCCAGGACCACCCGCGGGTGCTCGACGTGGTGCAGGCCGTGTCGTCGGCCAGTGCGCGCCGGCCGATTACGCTCGGCTGCCGACTACCGTTTTTCGACGGTATGAGCCTGGATTTGGGCGACGACAACCCGCTTTTTTACAACGGCCCGGCCACCAACCCGGCTTTGTCGGCCGCCACTGCCGCTGCCCCGGCCCCGGAGCGGCAGTTGGCGCTGCTGCGCAAGGCGGGACTGCAATTTCTGGGCGCGCCCTACGTGTGGGGCGGCAAGAATATTTTCGGCCTCGACTGCTCGGGGCTGATGCAGACGCTCTTCGGGCTGATTGGCGTGCAGCTGCCGCGCGATGCGCGGCAGCAAATCGCGCTCGGTGAGCCGGTCGATTTCGTGACCCAGGCCCGCGCCGGCGACCTGGCTTTTTTCGACAATGCCGACGGGGCTATTGTCCACGTGGGCCTCGTGCTCGACGAGAGCCAGATTTTACACGCCCACGGCGAGGTGCGCCTCGACCCGCTCGACCACCACGGTATTTTCAACCGCGAGCGCCAGGGCTACAGCCACAAGCTGCGCTTGATTAAAAGATTGCTGTAACGCCAAGCTCCAGCTTGGCGAACGTGTGACCAAGCCGAAGGCTTGGCTCGGCGTTGGCGGGCGTAATCAACGCCTAGTCAAGCCTTCGGCTTGCCCATGCGTTCGCCAAGCTATGGCTTGGCGTTACCACTGAATCGGCGTTTCGCCCTGGCTCGTGAGCCACTCGTTAGCCTTACTAAAAGGTTTCGAGCCGAAAAAGCCCCGGTCGGCGGAGTAGGGCGAAGGGTGGGCGGCGGTGATAACCAAGTGCTTGCTGGCATCAATTAATTCGACTTTTTTCTGGGCATACGCGCCCCAGAGGATGAACACGACGTGCGGCCGGCCGGCCGACACCTGCCGGATAACCTCGTCGGTGAACTCCTCCCAGCCTTTTTTCTGGTGCGAGCCGGGCGTAGCGGCCCGCACGGTGAGCGTGGCGTTGAGAAGCAACACGCCCTGGCTGGCCCAGCGGTCGAGGTTGCCGTGGGCCGGAATAAGCGTGTCGGGCAAGTCGGCGCGTAATTCCTTGAAAATATTCTGGAGCGAGGGCGGGACGGTGATGCCCTCGTTCACCGAAAATGCCAGCCCGTGCGCCTGATTGCGGCCGTGGTAGGGGTCCTGGCCGAGGATGACGACCCGCACCTGCTCGAACGGGCAGGCATCGAAAGCGTGAAAAATTTGCCCACCGGGGGGATACACCGCCGCCGTGGCGTATTCGCCACGCACCCAGGCCGTCAGTTTCTGGAAGTAAGGCTTCTCAAATTCGGTGGCGAGTACGGCGCGCCAGCTTTCGGCAATTTTTACCATGGGATGGTTCGGGGAGATGGTTCGGGGAGATGGTCCGGGGAAAAGTGACGGGAAAGAAAGTTAGGAAACGGCGTTTTGGAGGCCCTATTTTTGCTAACTCCCGGCGGCCAAGCAACGTTTGAAAGCAACTGTTGTTTGAGCAGCGCCCACTTTGCCGGCCTCCGCCATGCCCACCACCACTACGCAAGGCGTAACCGTCACGGTTACGACCAGCTACCTGCCCGATTATTCAAGCCCCGCTCAGGAGCACTTCGTATTCGCCTATCGCATCGACATTCGCAACGACAGCGAGTTCACGGTCAAGCTCTTGCGTCGGCACTGGTACATCTCCGACGCCAACACCAGTGTGCGCGAGGTAGAGGGCGAGGGCGTGGTGGGTCGGCAGCCGGTGCTGGAGCCCGGCGACGCCCATCAGTACGTGAGCGGCTGCAACCTCAAGTCGGGCCTGGGCAAGATGCGCGGCACCTATTTAATGGAGCGCCTGGCCAGCGGCGAGCAATTCGAAGTCGCCATTCCAGAATTTAACCTGATGGTGCCGTTTCGGATGAATTAGTTGGTGCTTGGTGCTTGGTGCTTGGTGCTTGGTGCTTGGTGCTTGGGTCGTTCAACGATTCCCAAACACTAAGCTCCAGGCACCAAGCACCAAGCACTAAAATTTATGCACCAACTTCTAGCCTACCTCAAATTCCGGCTGCGGGCCGGCACGGCGCACGGGCTGCACTCGCCCTTCGTGTACGGGCTGTACACCACGGTAGTCATTCACGACGGGGAATTCGGAGCCTACGCCCGCGTGGAGGCGCGGCGGCAGGCGCTGCTGGCCGACGAGCGGGTATTGGCTGTGGCCGACTTTGGGGCGGGCTCGCAGGTGGCGGGCGCGGGCGGGGCCCGGCGGGCGGTGCGGGCCATCGCGCGCCACGCGGCCAAGCCGCCACGCCTGGCACAGCTGCTGTTTCGGCTCGTCAATCACTTCCGGCCGGCAGTTACGCTGGAATTGGGCACCTCGCTGGGCCTGAGCACCGCCTACCTGGCCCTGGCCGACTCGCGGCAGCGCGTCATCAGCTTCGAGGGCTGCCCGGCCACGGCCGTTGTGGCCCGCGAAACATTCCGGGAGCTGGACCTGGGCAACGTGGAGCTCGTCGAAGGCAACCTCGACGACACGCTGCCCGCCGTGTTGGCCCAGCTGGATGTCCCGCTCGATTTCGTTTTCTTCGATGGCAACCACCGCTACGAGCCCACGCTGCGCTACTTCGAGCAGTGCCTGGCCAAAGCCCACGCGGAGAGCGTGTTCGTGGTAGATGATATTCACTGGTCGGCCGAGATGGAGCGGGCCTGGGCTGCGATACAAGCCCACCCAGCGGTGGTCGTGACGGTCGATTTGTTCTACGTCGGACTGGTGTTTTTTCGGCCTCAGCAGCCCCGGCAGCACTTTCGGCTGCGGTATTGAGGGCGGTGACCGGGGACTACGTATCTTCGCCGACTGTTTCAGCCCACCCCGCTCATGCCCACCGCCGACCAGCGCCTCGACCAGCTCGAACCACTTTTTGGCGAAATGTTAGCCAAAATAGACGAGACTTCCGCCAAAGTCGAGCGTGTATCGGCGCAAACCCGGCGGCTGTCGAACGCGCTCGTGCAGCTTATAGAGGTCCAGACTGTTCAGAGTGACAATATTCAGTTCCTGCTCAATAAGACTGAGAGGCTAGAGGAAGGTCAGCTGCTGCTGGGTCAGGAAATGCAGGAGCTGCGCCAGGGCCAGCAGGAGCTGCGTCAAGCAATGGATGAGCGCTTGGATAAGCAAGAGGTTGAGATGCGCTCCGTACAGCAGCAACTGGGGGACCTGAACACTTTCTTGCGCGAAAAACTCAAGTAGTTTACCGCACCGCCTCGCGCACCCGCGTCAGGCGCTCCAACAACCCCTCCAATTGGTCGAGCGGCAGCATGTTGGCCCCGTCTGACAGGGCCGTGGCGGGCGTGGGGTGGGTTTCGATGAACAAGCCGTCGGCCCCGACGGCGATGGCGGCTTTGGCGATGGTTTCGATGCGGGCGGGCTGGCCCCCGGTCACGCCGCTGGCCTGATTGGGCTGCTGCAGGGCGTGGGTGACGTCCATCACGACGGGCACCCCGAACTGCTGCATGATGGGCAGATTACGGAAGTCCACGATTAATTCCTGGTAGCCGAATGAGTTGCCGCGCTCGGTGAGGATGACGTGCTCGTTGCCTGCGCCCTGCACCTTGTCGACGGCCCAGCGCATGGCCTCACCGTTCAGAAACTGCCCTTTTTTAATATTGACCACCTTGCCGGTCTGGGCGGCGGCGACGAGCAGCTCGGTTTGCCGACACAGAAAAGCCGGAATCTGGAGCACGTCCACGAACTCGGCGGCCAGGGCGGCTTCGCCCGATTCGTGAATGTCGGTGACGGTGGGTACGCCGATTTCACGGCCCACTTTGGCCAGGATGCGCAGGGCTTCTTCGTCGCCGATGCCGGTGAAAGAGTCGGCCCGTGAGCGGTTGGCCTTGCGGTACGAGCCCTTGAAAATAAAGGGAATCTGGAGCGCGTCGGTGAGGCGCCGGATGCGCTCGGCGATGCGCAGGGCCATGTCTTCGCCCTCGATAACGCAAGGGCCGGCCAGCAGGAAAAACTGGCCGGAATCGGCGTGGCGCAGGTGCGGCAGGGCACGGGCGAGGGCAGTGAGCATAGGCGGCGAAGAAAACAAATAAGCGGGGCCAGACTAAGCGCGCGCGGACACCGTTGGAGGGGCCCGCAAAGACAACGGCCGGCGACGACGTGCCAAGTCTGGGAAAAGCAAGCTTATTTTTACCCGCTGCCAAAGGTACGGCCGCGTCGTGCGGGCCGGGTAGCCGGTCCGTTTTTCGTCTACTTAACCCCTTGACTTATGGAGCCCCAACTCGAAACCCCCGAACCACGCCGCCGCAATAATACCGTGATGCTGCTGCTGGCAGCCGTACTCGTGCTACTCGGCATCAACGCCGTGCTCTTTTACCTGCAGCGGCAAGCCAAAACCGAAACCGAGGAGGTCGTGACCCAGGTGCAAGCCAAAGACAGCAAGCTGCAAGAGCAGATTAAGGAGTACGAAACCCTCAAGACCAAGTACGAAACCCAGAGCCAGGAGCTGCAAAAGCTGGGCCTGAGCAACGATTCGCTCGCCGCCCGCATCGCAGGCATCAACTCGGACCTGCGCAAGCTGCGCTCGTTCAAGAAGGGCTCGTTCTCGCTCACCGAGCAGCTGCGCTTCAAGCGCCGGGCGCTGGACCTGGAGAGCCAGCTCATCAAGAAAGACGAGCAGATTGCGGAGCTGAAAAAATCCAACGAAACGCTCTACACCGAAACCACTACCCTCAAAGACCGTCAAGTCAAGCTCACTGATACCATCAGCACGATTGCCAAGACCAACCGCGACCTGAGCGAAAAAGTGGGCGTGGCCTCGCGGCTGCAAGCCGACAACATTCACGTGAGCATCATCACCAAACGGAATAAGGAGAAAGAGGACGACAAGGAGGAGTTCAAGGCCAAGCGCGTGGACCGGGTGAAGGTCACGTTTGGGCTGACCCGCAACGACGTGTCGCCCAAAGAAACCAAGAATATTTACCTGCGTATCCTGGAGCCCGACGGCGCGGCCCTCTACAACCTGAGCACCGGCGGCGGCACGTTTAGTGTGGATGGCCAGGAGTCGTTCTACACCCAGAAACAGGACGTGGTGTTCGATAACTCGCGCCAGAAGCTCGAATTCGTGTACGCCAAAGGCGGCGAGTACAAAATCGGCCTCCACACAATCGAGCTCTATGAGGGCGGCGCGTTGATGGGCAAAACCAAGTTTACGCTCAAATAAGCGGGTTGCTCTTGGTTAGTTCTTGGGTTGAGTAGCTGCAAGAAACGCACAACCGCCAGCTAACTAGTAACTTAAAAGCCCCGGCCGCTGCCCAGCGACCGGGGCTTTCGCGTGGGGGGCCGGGCGGGCGCGAAAAAGCCCGGCGGTAACCGACTTTTGCGCCCTGGCCTTTCTACCGCTTCAGCCTTCCCGCCCGTGTCTGCTCGCCTTGCTCTTATCTGCTGCTTACTGCTCTTAGTGTTTCAGGCTCCGCTGAGCGCGCTGGCCCAGCGGCGGCCCGCTCCCCGCCGCGCCGCCGCCCGCGCGCCCGCCGCCCGAATCAGCAAACCCGTCGCCGCGCGCGTGGCCCCGCCCAACCCCGCGTTTCTGGCGTATTTGCGCTCGGCTTGGGTAGACAGCCTCATGCACACGCTCACGCCCCGGCAGCGGGTGGCGCAGCTGTTTATGGTGGCCGCGTACTCGAATAAGACGCGGGTCGACGAGGACTCGGTTTCGACCTTGATTAGGGACTATGGCATCGGGGGGCTGATATTTTTTCAGGGCGGCCCGGTGCGCCAGACGCGCCTGCTGAACAGGTATCAAAAAGAGAGCCCCGTGCCGCTGCTCGTGGCCATGGACGGCGAATGGGGCGCGGGCATGCGGCTGGACAGCGTCGTGAAATTTCCGTTTCAGATGAGCCTGGGCGCGGCCCCGGCCGCCGACTCGGGCCTGATTTACGACATGGGGCGCGAGGTGGCGCGGCAGTTCAGCCGGCTGGGGATGCAGGTCAATTTCGCGCCCGTCGTCGATGTCAACAACAACCCCAATAACCCGGTCATCGGGTTTCGGGCCTGGGGCGAAAACCCGGCCGCCGTGGCCCGCCTGAGCCGCCTCTACATGCGCGGGATGCAGGACGCGGGCGTGCTGGCCGTGGCCAAGCATTTTCCGGGTCACGGCGACGTGGAAGCCGATTCGCATCTCGACCTGCCGCTCGTGCGCGTGGACCGCGGCCGGCTCGACTCGCTGGAGTTTCCACCTTTCAAAAACATGATTGCCAACGGTATCGGTGGCATGATGGTGGCCCACCTCAACGTGCCAGCCCTTGATGCCAGTGGCGGACCGACGACGCTCTCCAAGTCGGTCATTACCGGGCTGTTACGCGGGCGACTAGGCTTTCGCGGGGTTGTCTTTACCGATGCCATGAACATGCAGGGCGTCATCAAGAAGGTGCCCACCGGCGAGGCCGAGGTGCGGGCGCTGCTGGCCGGTAACGACGTGCTCGAATTTAGCCGCAAGGTGCCCGTGGCCCTCAACGCCGTGCTGGCCGCCGTCGATAGCGGCCGTCTCAGCCAGGCCCGCATCGACGAGAGCTGCCGCCGGGTGCTGGCCCTCAAGCAGTGGGCCGGCCTGCATAAATACCGGCCAGTGGCGGAGCAAAATATCGCGGCCGACCTCAACCCGCCCCACGCCCGCTACCTGGCCCACCGCCTGGCCGCCGCCTCGCTCACGCTGCTGCGCAATGAGCGCGCCCTGCTGCCCTTGCGCCGCCTCGACACGCTGCGGGTGGCTACGCTCGTGCTCGGCGGCGACCCGCGCGACACGACCGACTTCCAGCGTGCCGTGGCCGACTACGATGCCCAGGCCGCCCACTTCCACCTGCCCGCTGCCCCGACCCTGGACGAGCTGGTGAACATTCGCGCCCGCTTGTTTGACTACGACCTTGTGCTGGTGGCCCTGCAAGGGCTGGGCCGGCAGCCGACTACCAACTTCGGGGTCAGCCCCGAAGAAAATCTGCTGCTGCGCGAGCTAACCAGGCCCGGCCAGTGCGTGGTGCTGAGCGTGTTCGGCTCGGCCTACGCCGTGGCGCGCGTCCGCGACCTGGACCGGGCCAGCGCCGTGCTGCTCGTCTACCAGGACACGCCCGATGCGCAGTCATTGGCCGCGCAAGCCATTTTTGGCGGCATCGGCGCGCGCGGCCGGTTGCCCGTGTCGGTCAATAATGGCCTGCCCGTCGGCTTCGGCCTGCGCACCGAGCCGGGTCTGCGCCTGGCCTACGCTCACCCCGAAGACGTGGGCCTGGACGGGCGGCTGGAAAGCCGGATTGACAGCCTAATGGAGATGGCCGTGCGGGCTGGGGCCACGCCGGGCGGGCAGGTGCTGGTGGCCCGGCGTGGGGTCGTGGTGGTTAGGAAGAGCTACGGGCGGCAGGCGTGGCCGCTCAATGGCACCTCACCCCCCCGGCCCCCCTCTCCAAAAAAGAGGGGGGAGCCGGACGACAAGGGACGTTTACTTACGGTCGGCTCCCCCCTCTTTTTTGGAGAGGGGGGCCGGGGGGGTGAGGTGCCGCCCGGCGAGCTAAACCAACTCCGCCCCATAACTAACGCCGACCGCTACGACCTGGCCTCGCTCACCAAAGTCTTGGCCGCCACGCCCGCCCTGCTCAAGCTCCAGGAGCAAGGCAAATTCAGCCCCGACAGCACGATGGGCCAGACGTTTCCTTTCCTACTCAAAACCGACAAAGCCGGCTTGCCAATGCGGGCCGTGCTGGCGCACCAGGCGGGGCTGACGGCCTGGATTCCGTTCTGGAAAGACCTGACCCAGCGCGACGGCAGCTTGCAGCGGCACTGGTTTCGAGCCGATTCATCGGCCCGGTTTCCGCTGCCTGTGGCAGCGGGGCTGTGGGGGCGGCGCGAGCTGCCGGCTTACGTGGAAAGCCGCATTGCGGCCTCGCCGCTCAAGCCGGCCGGCGCGTATGTGTATTCTGACCTGTCGTTTTACCTCACGCCGGGGCTGGTGCGCCGACGGGCGGGGGTTGATTTTGAGGCGTTTTTGCGAAACGAAGTGTATCGGCCGCTCGGTACGGGTCTGCGGTTTCAGCCGCGCCATTCGCTGCCGCTGGCCCGGCTCGTGCCCACCGAGTACGACTCGCTGTTTCGGCGGCAGCTGCTGCGCGGCTACGCCCACGACGAGGGCGCGGCGTTGCTCGGCGGGGTGAGCGGCCACGCGGGCCTGTTCGGCTCCTCGAACGACGTCGCCCAACTCGTGCAAACCTTCGCCTGGGGCGGGCACTACGGCGGCCAGCAGATTTTCGACGCTAAGATGCTGGCCGACTGGCTGCGGCCGCAGTTCGCACCCAGTAACCTGCGCGGGCTGGCTTTCGACCGCATGCGGCCCGGCACCAGCAACGCCGCGCCCGGTGCGTCGGCCGACAGCTTCGGCCACTCCGGCTTCACGGGCACCTATTTTTGGGTGGACCCGGCGAAGGAATTAGTGGTGGTTATTTTGACCAATCGGGTGAACCCGACGCGGCGTAATAATAAGCTCGGCGAGCTGGGCATACGCACGGGTATCGTGCAGCTGGCCATTGAGGCGGCGCGGTAGGTTTCTGGTTTCTCAGAAGCTGTTTAAGTTAATTTTGCTGGGAAATCAATTCTAAAACGTTAGTATGCGAACGAAGCGATATACCTCCGACATGGCCCCAGGGGTTTGGCCCCGCATCGTGGGCTTGATTCCGGTCAAGCGGCGCAGTAAATGGGAGCTGGAAGAGGTGGTAAACGCCATTCTATACGTGCTGAAAAACGGCTGTGGCTGGCGCGATATTCCCGGCGAGTTTCCGTGCTGGAACACGGTACATTACTACTTCACGAAGTGGGGCAAGGAGGGGGTCTGGGAAAATATTAATGCCTGTCTAATAGTTGATTATCGCGAAAAAACTCCCACGGCCCGAAAAAAAACGCTGAACCAACCACGCTTCTGCTCGACTCGCAAAGCGTCAAAAACTCCGCCACCGCGACCGTGCAAATCGGCTTCGATGGCGGCAAATTAATCAAAGGGCGCAAGCGGTTTGTGCTCAGCGATACGTCGGGGGCTTTGGTGGCCACGCTCGTCGTGCCAGCTAACCAACACGACGGGCAAACAGCGCTGGCCTGGTGGGCGAGTTTGCAGCATCACCCCCTGTTGGGGCAGGTCAAGCGGGTACTAGTCGATGGGGGTTTTCGAGGTGAATTCGTCAGAAAAATGGCGGAGGCGCATCAAATAGTGGTCGAAGTGCCGCAGCAAGTGGTCCGGCAGGCGGGCAGGTTTTGCGTTCACGCCCGGCGTTGGGTCATCGAGCGTAGCATCAGTTGGCTAACCAATAACCGTAGACTGGCAAGGTGTTACGAACGAAAAACGGTCAATGAAGAATCCTTTATATTGCTAAGTAACATCCGCCGAATAGTCAAAATGTGCTAACTTAAACAGCCTCTAACTCTTAACTCTTAACTTTTTTACGGCCAACCTGCTTTGCCCGCGTGCGTACTTTTGTAGTACCAGGCTCCCCTGACCCGACCGTAGGGCAGGTGGCAGCCCGCTCAATGGGCTTAAAATTATTCCTGACCCTTTTCC
>JANXNW010000358.1 GCA_025353905.1 Hymenobacter sp. | reverse complement strand
GCGCCACACCAACGCCGGCCCGGCCCCGCTGCGGCTGCCGCTGCCCGATGGCTCGGTGGCGACGCTCGAAGCCGGCAGTACCCTCACTTATAAGCCCTTCGGCCCGGCCAGCCGCGAGCTGCGCTTGCGCGGGGCGGCGCTGTTCGCCGTGGCCCACGACGCGGGCCGGCCCTTCACGGTCGAGGCCGGCGGGTTTCGGACGACGTCGCTCGGCACCCGGTTTCGGGTGGTGAGCCGGGCGAATGGGCGCGTGAGTGTGCGCCTGCTCACGGGCCGGGTCGTGGTGCGGGCCGCCGACAGCAGCCGCTTCGGGATGCAAGCGCAGTATCTGAGCGCCGGCCGCGAGCTGCGGGCCGACACCCGCACCCAGGAAGTGAGCATCCGGGCCTTCGACTCGGTGGCCGCGCCGGTCAGTAGCCGCGCCGACCGGGCCAGGGGCGGGGCGGTCCGCGCCCGGCCCGCCGACCTGGGCCAGCGGGTGAGCGCCGCCGTCGCCGGGCCGGCTGCGCCCACCAACCAAGGCCAACTGGCCGGGCCGGCCGCGCCGGTGCCCGTCGTCTGGGTCTGCACCTGGTGCCGCCATACCTACACCAGCCCGGTAAAGCCGACTTCGTTCGAGCCGGACAAGTGCCCGCGCAACCGTGGCAAGGCCCACGTCTGGCACAAGAAATACCCCTACCTCGATGCCAATTAATTCTTGACCAACCCCCGATTCTCCACCAACCCTCAACCAATGTCCATGCAATTGCAAGCCAATCACTTCCGCGCTACCCTGGCCGCGCTCGCCCTTTTTGCTACTACTGCCGCCTCGGCCCAGGGGCTGGGCGGGATGCTTAATCAAGCCAAGGCCAAAGCCCGGCAAGCCGCTGACCGCGCCGCTAATCAAACCACGTCCGACGTGCTCAATGGCCGGTCCGGGCAGCAGAAGCCCGCGGATGCGCAGTCCAAAACCGGCCCGGCGGATGGCCAGTCCAAGACCAGTCCGGCCAACGGGCAGGCCAAGGGCGACCCGACGGACGAGCTTTCTCAGAATCGGGACCCGCTCGATAGCCCGCTGGAGACGCTTACCCCGGAAACCCAGGTGGCTTACATCCGCGCCCAAATGGCGGATACCCGGCCGGTGAAGGAAGACAAATCCAATTCCTCGCCGAGCTACAACTACCGCCGGCTGCGGCAAATGGCGAAAATAGCCGTCCCCTTTACCTGGGACGACGCGGCCGTGCAGGCGGCCACCGCCCAGCACAAGCCGCTCTGGGATTACATCAATTTCATGAGCTACAGCCTCGTGTCGGGCCTGCAACTGGAGAATGGCCCCTACCTCAAATCGGCCTTGCAGCGGGTGAAGGAAATCCACCTGACCCGCAAGTGGGTACCGCAGCTATTTGCCGAGTTGGTGTACTCCTTCGATGCGGGTACTGGCGTGCTGACGGCGACCCTGAACATGGACGAAGAGGGCAACGTCGGGGCCAGCTCGGCGACCAGGCTGGATGATTGGATGGTCCACAACATGACCAAAGCGCCCAAGAGCCGCATCGAGCTGGAAAACGAAGCCCGCTTTCGCTACGCCCGCGAGCACCCATCGAGCATATCCACCGCGCCCGCGAGCGGCGGCGGCGGCAACGGGGGCAGCAGCGCCAAGAGCTGGACCTGCACCTGGTGCCACCAGTCGGTCACGGCGGCTTCGCGCCCGTCGCTGGCCGGCTGCCCACGCAACTCGGCCCACCAGCACGCCTGGCATAACTAAGCCGGTGGCTCCTATCCGCTGCCCTTTTGCCCTTCCAACCCCTTTTTTAAGCTCATGCGCCTCGCCTTGCCCACCTTTTCAGCTGCTACTTATGACCTCGCCTGCTGCCGGCTCCGGCCTGAGCCTGACGAAACTTTGGCTGCTGCTCGTAGGGGCCGGCCTGCTGTATCAGGTGGGGGCCGAGGGCTGGCTGCGCGAGCGCCTGGCCCGGCACGGCCGCCTCACCCAGGCCACGGTGGTGGGGCTGACCGAGGCCACTGGCGAGGATGGGCCCGGCTATTACCTGCGGCTGCGCTTTACTACCGGGACCGGCGGCGGCGGCGGGGCCACGGTGTGGACCAGCAGCCAGTACACCTACGACTCGCTCGCTTACCGGGTAGGCCAGCCGGTGGCCTTGCGCTACGACCCCCGCGACCCGCCCGTGTGCCTGACCGAGACGGAGCGCACCAGCCGCCACTTCCTGGTGAACGCCCTTTTCACGGTTCCGCTCATTTTCTACTTCTGGTGGCTGCTGTTCCTGCGCGACTCGTAGCGGCGGCCAGCCACCCCTGAAACTTTCCCTATTCCCTTCACCCCCATCCGTCCCTCATTACCATGAAGCTACTTACCCCCTGCGCCGTCGTCCTGGCGGCCTTACTGCTCACGGGCTGCGGCAAAACCAAGCCGGCCGCCGAAGCCGCCGACGGCACTACCCAAACCAGCCGGCCGACGCCGCCGACGGGCAGCCCGCCACCGAGGACGGCCGCGGAACCGCCCAGCAAGCCGACGAGCCGGCCGGCAATCCGGACAATGGCCGCACCGAGGCGGCGCCCGAAGCCAAGGCGACTACCTGGGTTTGCACCTGGTGCCACGAGGAATATACGGGT
>JANXNW010000113.1 GCA_025353905.1 Hymenobacter sp. | reverse complement strand
GGTATCGGTGAGCGGCTCCTGGTCGGCAGGAGCGTAAGTTTTATCGTCGGTCATTTTCAAGAAAAAATGGCGGATGCGGCGGTGGAAAGGAGTGCCCATGCGGGAAGCTGGCTGGGCGCAAGGAGTTTGCCAAAACGGGCGGGGCTGCCAAGTTGGCACGGGTAAGTTGGCTGGTAGCTGACGTTCAGCAGCCCGTTCCTATTGGTCTACTGTAAGGTCAAACTTACCTTCGGTCAGCACGAAGCGAGGAGTGCCAGCCGGCCGGGCGGCTACGGTCAGCTCAAACGTACCTTGCAGTTGGCGCGTCGCGCTGTTCCAACTGGTAACCGTTACCTGAGCCGAGGCACCGGGCAGGACCCCGTAAGCCGGACCGAAGGTGTAACCTGTTCCGTTCCCGGATGGGTAATACTCCTGGTACGAAGCAAAGGTGGAATAGCCCGCCGCAGCGGGGCCCAGCAGTGGATAAACGCCGGGGCCGGTGAAGTTTTGCAGATTCAGCTCCAATCGCCGCGACGTGGTGCTGCCCACGCCACTCGGCGGCGTGTTGGTGGTTCGGATAGCCAGGGTGTTGTTGGCGAGGAGCTTGGCCACAACGGCCCGCGAGTCGCCGAAGGCAGCCACGATTATCGTGATGATATCCGTGCTGTTGTTGCTCACCACGGGCTTGCCATCGGCCCGATACACCAGCGTACTGCTCTCATTGACGCGGCCGCTGGGCAGGGCCGGCTCTACGTTTTCGGAAGTGAGCGAACAGCCAGTCAGCAGCCATAGGCCGCCGAGCACCAGCCAGCGACGGGTTGAAATAGCGTGTCGCATGAGGATAAGCGAAAGATAGAAAAATGCGGAATCAACGGGGTGATTTACCAAAATTTCCTATCCAAAACCCAATCAGCAGGCAGTAGATAGGTTTTTCCGGGTTGAGATTGGCCTGCAAGGCTACGCTGGCCCTGGCTCCTCGCTGGTTGGGGGGAGTAAGCGCGCCGATTTCGAGCGGCAGGCCGAGGGCCTGGTAGCGACGATAGGAAAAGAAATAGCTGGGCTTGTTCAACAAGCCGCTTTTGTCGACGCTGTAGCTGTACTCGCCCAATTGGCGACCCCGTAGGTAGCTAACGCCAATGGCCCCGTAGCCTGAACCCCGGCCTAATGGCCGGCTGTAACCAACCAGCGCGGCTACCTCAAGCTGACGCGAACGGGTATTGATGTTGTCGAATAAGCTCGACCCCGGCCCACTCGACGGTCCCCACCAGTTGTAGCGGACGCGCCCCAGCGCAACCCAGCTCTGCCGTTGCGCGCCCACATGGGCCTCCAACGCGTTACCCACCGCCAGCCCACCGCCCCAAGCCGGAGGAGAAGGCGAAGTCGGCGGATTCTGAGCCAGCGCGCCCAAAGGCAAAAGGCTGAATAGTAGAATTTTCATCACGCGGTAGAATGAATTAAGAAGGTTCAGCAGCAGCCAGCAAGTGCCAGTCAGTGAACCATCAAATCTATTCCTTCGCTGCTTGAGAAAGCAAACCTTTTTTCAGGCAGATGAGAGTCTGTGCTTGGTCAAGTTTGCGAGCCAAGCTTTTGTATGACAAGGTGTTTGTTGGTCGAAATCTGACTTTACAGAGCTAAGCTTATGTCATTGCCTTACCCCTCGTGCAACGCCGCCCAAATCATGTCCTTGAGCCGCTGAATGTTCTTGTTGGTCAGGCTCGAAATGAACACTGTGGGCGGCAAGTCCGCTTGAGCGAGCGAGGCCCGCAGGTCGGTTTCCAGTTCGTCGTCGAGCATGTCGGCTTTGGTGATGGCCAGCAGGCGCTGCTTGTCGAGCAGCTCGGGGTTGAACTGCTCCAGCTCGCCGAGCAGGATGCGGTATTCGGCCCCGATGTCGGGCGCGTCGCAGCTTATCATAAAGAGCAGCATCGAGTTGCGCTCGATGTGGCGCAGGAAGCGGGTGCCCAGGCCGCGCCCCTCGGCCGCGCCCTCGATGATGCCCGGAATGTCGGCCATCACGAACGACTGGTAATCGCGGTACGCGACTACGCCCAGGTTGGGCACGAGCGTCGTAAAGGCGTAGTCGGCAATCTTGGGCTTGGCCGCCGACACCACCGAAAGCAGGGTGCTCTTGCCCGCGTTCGGGAAGCCTACTAGGCCCACGTCGGCCAGTAGCTTCAATTCCAGAATGACTTGCTCCTCCACGGCCGGCTCGCCGGGCTGGGCGTATTGCGGGGCTTGGTTGGTGGCCGATTTGAAGTGGTCGTTGCCCAGCCCGCCGCGCCCGCCGGGGGTGAGGATGCGCCGCTCGCCAGCCTGGGTGATTTCGAGCTTTACCTCGCCCGTTTCGGCATCGCGGGCCACCGTGCCGAGGGGAACCTG
Source organism: Hymenobacter sp. (assembly GCA_025353905.1). GTDB lineage: Bacteria > Bacteroidota > Bacteroidia > Cytophagales > Hymenobacteraceae > Hymenobacter. The sequence goes on along the minus strand of JANXNW010000113.1, from coordinate 9,156 downwards.
AATAACGATATCCTCGCCCTGCGCGCCGGAGCGCAGGTTTTCGCCGCCGCCCTGGCCGTCGGGCGCGAAGAGGTGTTTGCGGTATTGCAGGTGCAGCAGCGTCCAGAGCTGAGGATTTCCCTCCAGAATAATGTGGCCGCCGCGGCCGCCGTCGCCGCCGTCGGGGCCGCCGTTGGGCAGGCCCTTGGCCCGAAAGAAATGGTGCGAGCCGGCCCCGCCCTTGCCCGAGCGGCAGTTAATTTTAACGTAATCGATAAAGTTGCTGGAAGCCATAAGTCAGGTAATAAACTGTCATTGCGAGCAAAGCGAAGCAATCGCACCGGTTAAGTACGTTGGGATTACGCCCAAACGCGCTCAACCGGTGCGACTGCTTCGCTCGGCTCGCAATGACGGATAACGGGAGGAAAAATTACAGGCTGCGCGCTTCGCCCATGGTGGCGGCCGGTGTTGCGGGCGTGGTAGTTGGGTGTGCGTCGATAATGGCGCAAATCTGGCCGAAGATGGTTTCAATGCCGCCAATGCCGTTCAAAGCGTGAAACTTGGCCTGGGTGGCATAATAGCCGGCTACCTGGGCCGTTTCGGAGTGATAAACCGACACGCGGCGGCGGATTTTGGTTTCGTCCTGGTCGTCGGGGCGGTTGCTGGTTTTGCCTCGTTCGAGCAAGCGCTTTATCAATTCTTCCTCGTCCACTTCGAGCGCCACCATGGCTTGCACCCCGGTGCCGTGCCCGGCGAGCAGCCGGTCGAGGCTCGTGGCTTGAGCGACCGTGCGCGGAAAGCCGTCGAAGATGAAGCCGGCAGCTTGCTGATTGCTCTGCAAGGCGTTGTCTATCATGCCGATGACCACTTCGTCGGGCACGAGCAGGCCCTCGTCCATAATCTTTTTGGCTTGTAAACCCAGCTCAGTGCCGGCCGCGATTTGGGCGCGCAGCAAATCGCCGGTGCTCAGATGCACGAGGTGATACTTGGCGATAAGCTTCTGGCTTTGAGTGCCTTTGCCCGCGCCGGGCGGGCCGAAAAGGACGATGTTGAGCATGATGAAAGAAAGCGGGAGAGACGAGGAACAAGCGGTTGGCTCAGCAGCCGTAACGCAAAGGTAATGTTACGACAACGCGCCCGGCCGGCCAGAAAATAAGCGGGTGACTGAGGCTCAGACGGCCACGTACACATCGGGCAGGTTGCGGCCCAGCCCGTCGTAGTCGAGGCCATAGCCGACAACGAAATCGTTCGGAATTTCCAACCCTACGTAGCGCAGGGCCACGTCGTGGCGCAGGCTGGCGGGCTTGAAAAACAGGGTGGCTACCTCGACCGAAGCCGGGCCGAGCGCCCGCATCCGGGGCAGCAGGTAGTGGAGCGTGGTGCCGGTGTCCACGATGTCCTCAACCAGAATCAGGTGGCGGCCGGCTACGTCCTCGCGCAGGCCGAGCACTTCCTGCACCAAGCCGCTGCTGCCGGTGCCTTCGTAGGAGGCGACGCGTACGAAGGCGATTTCGCAGGGGATGGAAACGCGCTTGAGCAGGTCGGCAGCAAACATGAACGCCCCGGTGAGCACGACTACGAACAGGGGCCGGCGGTCGGCGTAGTCGGCGTTGAGGCGTTGCGCGAGGGCATCGAGGGCTCCGTACAAATGCTCGGCGGGCAGGTAAGGGCGAAACTGCTTGTCGTGAAGCGTAATAAGGAGTTCGCTCATGCGCGGGATAAATTTTCGGGTAGACTGGTTCGAAATGTAAAGGTAGCGCGTCGGGTAACGGGGAGCAGGCGAGTTTTTCGCGCCGGTCACCGCCGCCCATAGCGAGCGAGGTGCAGTAAAGCTCGTCTGGTGGAAACGGATGGCGAGAAGTCTGGCCGTTTTCACCACCAGCGAAAAACCAACTCCTGGCCGACCGCTGCCACGCTGCTTCAGGCTACTATCCATTACACTGGGTTGAGCCGGACCTGAAAACCAAGCTACCTTAGCTCGCCGTCCGTTTTTACCAGCGCCCCCACACTTCATGGAAGAGCCAGACCCGCTGCCCTACGCCATGCCCACCAGCTTCGGCATCAAGAGCTGGGCTGAGGAAGACCGCCCGCGCGAAAAGCTGCTGCAAAAAGGCCGCGCCGCGCTTTCGGATGCCGAGCTGATTGCCATTCTGCTCGGCTCGGGCACGACCCGGCTCACGGCCGTCGATGTGGGCAAGCTCATGCTGCAAGCAGTTAATAATGACTTGAATGAGCTGGCCCGGCTCAGCGTCAAGCAGCTTTGTCGGCACCCCGGCGTGGGGCCGGCCAAAGCCATCACGGTGGTGGCCGCGCTGGAGCTGGGCCGCCGTCGCAAAGACGCCGATGCCGCGCCCCGCGCCACCATCACCTGCTCCAAAGACATCAACCGGCTCGTGCGCCCCCAATTGCAGGACTTGCCCCACGAGGAGTTCTGGGTGCTGCTGCTCAACCGCGCCAACGTGCTCATGCGGCAGGAAAAAATCAGCTCCGGCGGCGTGGCCGGCACCGTGGCCGACCCCAAGCTCATCTTCAAGCCCGCCCTGGAGCACCTGGCCAGCAGTATTATCCTCGTGCACAATCATCCCAGCGGCAACCGCCAGCCCAGCGCCGCCGACATCGCCCTCACCAAAAAGCTCAAAGAGGCCGGCGGATTTCTGGATTTGCCCATCCTCGACCACCTCATTTACACCGATTTAGGCTATTACAGCTTCGCCGACGAAGGGATGCTGTAAATCAATTATCAATCATCAATGAACAATTATCAATGAGCAATTGAAAAAGCTTCTTCTGGTGCTCGCGCTGCTCGCCGTCGTGGCCCTGCTCTACTACAGCCTCTCAGCTGGCGCGCCCGTTGCGGCCGGCCCGGCCGCCGACCCCGCCTACGCGCAGCAAGTGCGCCTGGCGCGGCAGCGCAAGGACCTGGGCTTTCGGGCGGCCGTCAATTCGCCCATTCCGGCCGAGGCGCGGGCGGCTTTCAATGGCCTGCGCTATTTCGCGCCCGCGCCCGACTACCGCGTGGTGGCCCGCCTGAGCCGCGCTACCGCGCTGGCTCCGTTGCCACTGGCCCTGAGTGGCGGCCCCGGAGCCGATGCGTATGCCCGCTGGGGCACGGCCGAGTTTGAGCTGGGCGGCCAACCGCAAAAGTTGGTTTTGTTGCAGAAGCAAGGTGAAACGAGCCGGCTCTTCGTGCCTTTCACCGACCCTACTAACGGCACCCAAACCTACGCTGGCGGCCGCTACCTCGACCTGCCCGTGCCCGCCGCCGAGGCCCCCGACATCACGCTGGATTTCAACGCCACGTACAACCCGTTTTGTGCCTACAACCACGCGTTCAGCTGCCCGAAGCCACCCGCCGAAAACCGGCTGACCGTGCCCATGCCGGCCGGCGAGCAGGCGTATCAGCCGTAGGCAGCAGCGTGGGTCTCCGACCCGCTCGTAGTCAAGGCAGTATGCGGGTCAGAGACCCGCGCTACTACTCGGCTACTTCGCGCAGTTCCCGCAAGACGAGCCGAAAGCCGGGCAGCAGCGGCTCGCCGCTCAGCTCGTTATCAAAACCCGTGATTACTTCGACCGGCTGGCCGGGTCGGTAGATGTAAGCCGTTTCGGGGTTGTTGGTCAGCAGAAGCCGAGCTGCCCGCCATTGGTCAGCCAGCGCGCCAGGAGGTGCTGGCAGGTGGCGAGGAGGTCAATATTGGCCTTGATTTCTATTACGAACTCCGGGCAGAGAGGCGGAAATTTTGCTCGTTGGGCCGGAGTCAGGCGGGCATGAGCGGCGTAGTTCACCCAGGCCAGGGCCGGCGAGCGCACCGAGCCATCAGGCAATCGGAAGCCGCACCAGCTCAGCGCGTGGCCGCCGTGGGCGCGTCGCCACGCGCCGAGTTGCCCCAATACCTCGGCGCTGAGCTGGCTGACGGCACAGCCCGGCAGCGGCCGAACGAGCAACTCACCGCCCGGCTCGCGCTCGATGTGTAGCAGCTTGTTAGCTTGACACAACTCAAAATAGTTGTCGTCGCTGAGTTGGGTAACGGCCGCGCCCCGCAACACCAGCGCTTCGTCTGGGTAGTAGTTCATGGCGGGTAGCGGGCGGGTGTGGCGGCAAGATACGGGCGGGGGCGAGGCTGCGCTAAGTTATTGGCGCGAGCCACCCCAGAGGCTGGCGACCAGGCTCAGGGTATATAGACGACGAAGGAAAAACCGTTGCTGACATAGGTTGCACCAGGACCTATGGAAATAGGAAAAAGTACTTCTAACTCTCCGATAATGTTTGTGTTAACGACGGCTCCAGTAGCGCCATTATTGGTCGTGACTAACACAATGTAGTTGGAGAAAAGAATTTGGCTAAGTGATGAGGCGGATGAAAATTCTATCTTGTAAAAGTTGCCGCTGGATTTGCTGGATGCGAAGTTGCCAGTGCCGCTGGCTGTAGTCCCGTTTTCCCTGATGCGGCCGTAGGCGACGGGCACCAAGTTGGCCGCCCCGGTGCGGTCCCGATGCACCTCTTCAACCAGGATGTCGCCGACCACTTCGAGCTTGGCATCGGGGCTGCTCGTGCCGATGCCCACCCGGCCGTCGCCCTGGATGCGAAGCAGCTCGAGGCCGCCGAAGCCATCGGGGCCGTTTTTGCCCTGGGAATAGAATACGTGGCTGTCGGCGCGATTTGTGACGTGGTAATTGAGTTGGCCGTTGCTCACGCCGAAGCCGTGGTGGCTTTGGGTGCTGCCGTTGTCGAAGAGCGTGATTTTCGGCTCCAACGCGGTGGGCGTGATGCTGAGCTTGGTCAGGGGCGCGCTCGTGCCGATGCCCACGTTGGCCCCGTTGCCCAGCACGAGGGTGTTGCTCTGGGTCAGGCTCACGTTGGCCCCAATCGCCGTCGCATTGGTGAGGTTGCCGCTGCCGTTGGCCGGGCCGCTGCGGCTGCCCAGGGCCGTGTTATCGTCGCCCGTGGTGTTGTAGCGTCCGCTTGAGTTGCCGCTGAACGTGTTGCCGTCGCCGGTCAGGTTGTTGAAGCCGCTGCTCTGGCCGCTGAAGGCGTTGTTGCTGCCCGTGGTATTGTTGGTGCCGCTCTGGTAGCCACTGAAATAGTTCTGAAAGCCCGTCGTGTTGTCGTAGCCGCTGCGGTAACCGTCGAACTGGTTGAAGTTGCCCGTCGTGGTCGAGTAGCCGCTCTGGTTGCCCGTAAACTGGTTGAAAGCGCCCCTCGTGTTGCTCTCGCCGCTCAGGTAGCCGCTGAAGTGGTTGTTGCTGCCGCTCGTGTTGCGGAGGCCGCTGTTGTAGCCGTCGAAGTAGTTGTTACTGCCCGTCGTGTTGGCGAAACCGCTGTTGAAACCGTTGAATTGGTTGCCGCTGCCGCTCGTATTCTGGAAGCCGCTCTGAAAGCCGCTGAACTGATTGCGGTTGCCGCTCGTGTTGCCGAAGCCGCTTTGGAAACCGCTGAACTGGTTCTGGTCGCCGGTGGTGTTGCGGTAGCCGCTGCTCACGCCCGTGAACTGGTTTTGGTCGCCGCTCGTGTTGGTGAAGCCGCTGCTGGGGCCGCTAAACAGGTTGCCGATACCCGTCGTGTTATTCAGCCCACTCTGGTAGCCGCTGAACTGGTTGAGGCGGCCCGTCGTGTTGGCCGCCCCAGCCTGGTAGCCCAGGAAGACGTTGTTGCCGGCCGTGTTCTGGCCCAGGTTCAGCCCCCCGTCGGCCCGCACGCCCACTCCCACGGCCGCCCCGATGCTGGCCCCGGTGCCGACGACCGCGTTGGCCCCCAGGTTCAGATTCGTCGTAGCGGTGTGGTTGCCCAGGTTGTCGGCCGCGCCCCCGGCGGGGTTGATGAAAACCCAGGCGGCCGGATTTCCCCCAAAATACCAGAAGCCCGTGCCGGGGCCGCCGCCGGCCGAGCCATCGGTCTGGTACACCATCAGCCCCTGGGGCGGGGTGCCGATGCCCGTGCGCTGGGCGGCCGACAGACGCGGAATCAGCAGACCCTTGTCCGAGGCGCGGATGTCGAGGGCGGCGGCCGCGTTGGGAGTCGTTGTGCCGATGCCCACGCTCTGGGCCTGGCTCGTGAGGCGGCTCGCCAGCAGCAGCAGCAAGAGCAAAAGGGGCATCAGGTACAGTCGGAAGTGTTTCATAGGTCAGAAGAAGAGTAAGGCAAAAAGCTGGGTCGAAGGCATGAGGCTTCCGCACAGGCCGGATTACCGGGCTGTCAGGGAAAATTCTCATAAAAAGCTGCTGCCCGAACGGGCGAATCAGCGCGTGAGGACCAGGTATTAGGCGGGCACGTCCTTCGACTGCAACACGGCCATCTGCCAGCTGCCCCCGCGCAGCACCCACACCACCATCATCTGAACGGTTCGGCTGGAAGGAGTGCCCCCTTCGTTGCCGGAATACACGGCGGTGGACACCGTGACGGCCGTGTTGCCGTAGCGGTTCACCCGCACGGGGCCGCTGAGCTGCACGCCGGTCTTGCCCCAGCTGCCGACTTCGATTAGCTCCTTGGCGCGGCCGCTGCTGTGGTTGTTGGGGTTGTAATGCAGGTATTCCGGGGCCATGAGCTTGCCTAGGGCGGCCATGTCTTGCGCCTCGATGGCCGCACCTACCTGGCCCAGCAGCTTCGTGAAGAGCTGCTCGTCGGGGGTGAGGGCGGCGGTGGGCCGGGTGGAGGTGGTCGTCATTGGCTGGGCAGCGGCCGTGGTGGCGAGCTGCCCAGCCGCCGGCCAGGGGAGGAGTGCCGCGGCACCAAGCGAAAGCCAGAAAGTTTTCATGGGGTTGGGTTAGGTTGAGTTGGTTGAAAGGTGAAATAATTTCCGCCAAAAGTACCCGTCCTAAAACCCCGGTGCCTAGTACAAACGCGACATTCTGCGCCCGCCCGGCCCGCTCACTCACCAGCTTTCACAACCACTCACAACTCGACGCTCAGGTCCTCCATCGTCCGAAACCGCACCGACCGCGCCAGCGACTCCGGCGTGAGCAGCCCCGGCGCGTGGCCGGCGAAAACCTTGAAGTCGCGGATGAAGTGCATCTGGTCGAAGTAGCCGCAGCGGTGGGCGATGGTGGTCCAGGACAGGTGCGGGGCGATTTCCCTACACTTGTAGGCGTGCGAAAAGCGAATCAGGCGGCTGTAGACTTTGGGCGACAAGCCCAGCCGCTCGTGCGAAAGCCGCTCGAACTGCCGCAGGCTCAGGCACGCCGCGGCGGCCACTTGCTCGATGGGCAGGTTGCCGCTGGCCCGCACCTGGTGCAGCATGGCCGCGTCGAAGGGCAGCAGCGGCCGGAGCCGGGCCAGCTTGCCCAGCAGGTAGCGCTGCACGGTGGCATTGCGCGCGGCCGGGCTGCGGCCCGCGTGCAGGCGGTCGAGCAGCTCGTCGATTTCGCGGCCCATTACCAGGCGCGCGTCGTAGTCGCGCTCCACCAGCTCAGCCATCGGAATACCCAGCAGCCGGTACATGCCGGCGGGCTTCAGGTTCACGATGACGGACTGGTGATGTTGCCCCAAATCGAGGGTGACCGGCGTGAGCTGCGGCCCGATAATGACGGAGCGGGTGCGGAGCAGAAAGCCGTCGGTTTGCTTCTTTACCTTCATCCGGTCTTGCAGATAAAAGCACAGGATACGGTTGTGCGTGGGCACGAACGGGTAGATGGGCGACAAGCCGACACCCGCCCGGAAGTCGATGTCGAGCACGAACACGCTGTCGATAAATTCGAGCAGGGCCGGGTGGGGCGCGAAGTAAGCGGGCATCATAAGCTGGAAAGCAAACCGCCGGAGCCGTCCGCGTTAGAAGCTGATAAGGAGAAAGCCGGCAGTCGGGACCCCGGACCTGTGACACTCACGGAGTCGCCGCTCGCCGCTCCCTGACCTGTGACCCGTGGCCCGTGACCCGTGGCCGGTGGCCGAGAGCTGCTTAAGGCGGCTTTATCAAGGTAAATGTAGATGATGGTCAGCACGTAGGTTAAAACAGGAATGCGCCCTACCTGCTGCGCCCGCGCCGGCTGGGGCCGGGTAAGCGCCAGCGGCAGCGGGTCAGGCACTTTCAGGGCACCCAACCCAGTCCCTACCTTTGCCCGGCATGCCCGAATCTTGTTGTTTCGGCCTTGTTCTTTCGCATGACTATCTCCTTCGACTGGCTGAAAACCTTATTTCCCACCACCTTATCTGCCGCCGAAATCGGGCGGCTGCTCACCGGCTCGGGGCTGGAAGTGGAGAGCCTGACCGAGCGCGAACGGGTGCCGGGCGGCCTGCGCGGGCTGGTGCTGGGCACGGTGCTGACTTGCGAAAAGCACCCCGATGCCGACAAGCTGAGTTTGACGACCGTGGCCGTGGGCGACGCGGTGCCGCGCCAAATCGTGTGCGGCGCGCCCAACGTAGCCGCCGGGCAGCGCGTGGTGGTGGCGTTGGAAGGGGCTGAGCTGCACCCAGTTGGCGGCGAGTCGTTCAAGATTAAGAAGAGTAAAATCCGCGGCGCGGCCTCGGAAGGCATGATTTGCGCGGAGGATGAAATCGGGCTGGGCAGCTCCCACGCCGGCATTCTGGTGCTTGATACCGACCTGCCCGACGGTACGCCCGCCGCCGACTATTTCGGGCTGACGAGCGACACGATTTTCGAAATCGGCCTCACGCCCAACCGCGCCGATGCCGCCTCGCACTACGGCGTGGCCCGCGACCTGCGCGCGCTGCTCGGCCAGCCCGTGCGCCTGCCCGACCTGAGCGCGTTCAGCGCGCCGGCGGCTCCGGCTGGGGGCGACAACATCCGGGTGGTTATCGAGGACGAGCTGGGCTGTCCGCGCTACGCCGGCCTGCTGCTGGATAATGTGCGAGTAGGCCCGTCGCCCGAGTGGCTGCAAACGCGTTTGAAAAGCATTGGCTTGTCGCCGATAAACAACGTGGTGGACGTCACTAACTTCGTGCTCCACGAGTTGGGCCAGCCGCTGCATGCCTTCGATGCCGACCAGCTCGCGGGCGCTGAGCTTCGGGTGAAGCGGGCCGCAGCGGGCGAGAAATTCACGACGCTTGACGGCGTGGAGCGGACGCTCGTGCCAACTGACTTAGTAATCGCGGACGGGTCGGGCCGGCCGCTGGCGCTGGCGGGCGTATTCGGCGGCAAAAGCTCCGGGGTAGGGCCGGGCACGACGCGCGTGTTTCTGGAAAGCGCCTACTTCGCGCCGGCCGTGGTGCGCCGCACAAGCCAGACGCAC
>JANXNW010000326.1 GCA_025353905.1 Hymenobacter sp. | reverse complement strand
CTTCGGAAGAAAGTGCTGCCCGCGATAGCCGCCAAAGCCGAAACGGAGGAGCTGAAAGAGCTGAAGGACCGGAGCCGGCGCAACCACCTCAACAACTGGTGGCTATTTTGGCGGCGGCGCGAGGACATGCTGACGGCGCTGATGCCGCTCACGCGCTACGTGGCGTGTTCGCGGGTGGCCAAGCGCAACATCTTTGAGTTCGTCTCGACTGCTATTCGGCCCAACGACGCGCTGATGGTGTTTGCGCTGGACGACTACTACTCGTTCGGCATTCTGCACTCGGCCGCGCACTGGCAATGGTGGCAGGCCAAGGGCTCGACGCTGAAAGACGATGCCCGCTACACCACCGATTCGGTGTGGGATACCTTTCCCTGGCCGCAGCAGCCCACACCGGCGCAGGTGAAGGCCGTGGCCGCCGCCGCCCGGCGGCTGCACGAGCAGCGCACCCAACTGCTGGCCGAGTACCGCCTGAGTTTGCGCGAGCTGTACCGCACGCTGGAGCAGCCCGGCAAAAACCCGCTGCGCGACCTGCACGACACCCTCGATAAAGCCGTTGCCACCGCCTACAGCCTGCTGCCCGGCCAGCCCTGGCTGCCCCACCTACTGGCCCTCAACCAAGCCGTGGCAGCGGCCGAGCAAGCCGGCCAGCCCACCACCGGCCCCGGCCTGCCGCCGGGCAGCGCACTACCCGATGCTGTCACCGATTTGTGCGTGCGGGTGCTACTGGCCTGATGCCCCGCAGCTTTTATGCCCCGGCCTTGCATCTTGCTCATAACAGCCGCTGTAACTCCCGTTGCCGCCTCTGTCCGTAGCCACCTGCATGCCCTCATCGACGATGTAGTCGATAAGGGTATGCTCGAAGCGCCCGCCGTGCGAACCGATACGGCAGTCGGCAAACCAGGCATCTCCGCCTTCAACTCAGCTCACGCTTTTTTAGCGTACTTTTCAGGCAGCGTCTCGCAGCGGCCTCGGCACTGCGCTCCTTCTCACTCCCAATCTCATCCCCATGAAAACACGCTACGCCCTACTGCTGCTGCTCAGCCTGCTGGCTCTGACGGCCCTGACGGCCTCAGCCCAAAACCCCAAGCGCGAGCTGCGCGCCGCCTGGATTGTTCATGTGTTTAACCTGGACTGGCCCAGCCGCAAAACTCTCACGCCGGCCCAGCAGCGGCAGGAGTTTAGTACGCTGCTCGACGGCCACCGCCAGGCCGGCCTCAACGCGGTGGTGGTGCAGGTGCGGGCCTCGGCCGATGCCATTTACCCCAGCACCATCGAACCCTGGAGCGAGTGGCTGACCGGCACTCAGGGCCAGGCCCCCAGCCCGGCCTACGACCCGCTGGCTTTCATGGTGCGCGAGGCCCACCGCCGCGAGCTGGAGTTTCACGCCTGGTTCAACCCGTACCGCGCCCTCACCAACGCCACCACGTCGAGCGTGGCCCCCAACCACGTCACGGTGTTGCACCCCGATTGGGTGGTGCCCTTCGGCACGTTGCGGGTGCTCGACCCCGGCCTGCCCGCCGTGCGGCGCTACCTGGTGCGCGTGGTGATGGACGTGGTGCGCCGCTACGACGTGGACGGTGTTCACTTCGACGACTACTTCTACCCGGCCCCGCAGGCGGGCGTGGTATTCAACGACGATGCCTCGTTCGCGGCCGACCCGCGCGGCTTCACCAGCAAGGCCGACTGGCGGCGCAACAACGTCGATATTTTCGTGAAAACGGTGTCCGATAGCATCCGGGCGGCCAAGCCGCGGGTGAAGTTTGGGATTTCGCCGCCCGGCGTGTGGCGCAACGGCACGAGCGTGGGCGGCACGGCCACCACGGCCTTTCAGAGCTACACCGACATTTTTGCTGACTCGCGCAAGTGGCTGCGCCGGGGCTGGGTCGATTACCTGGCCCCGCAGGTCTATTTCGCCATCGGGCAGACGGCCGCCAACTACGCCCTCATCGTGCCCTGGTGGAGCCAGCAGGTGAACCCCGACACCGTGCGGCACGTGTACGTGGGCCAGGCTCCATACCGCCTCAGCGCCACGGCTGCGGAGGTGGGCTTCCGCTCGCCGAGCCAGCTGCCCGACCAGATTCGGCTGCTGCGCCAGCAGCCCAACGTGCGCGGCAGCATCTACTACCGCACCGTCGATTTGCGCGCCAACCCGCTGGGCTTCACTGATTCGCTGCGCACCAACTTCTACCGCTTCCCGGCCCTGCTGCCCACCATGCCCTGGAAAGACGACGTGCCGCCCACCGCGCCCGTGCAACTCGCGCTGCTGAACAACCCCGCCACGGCCGCCGTCGAGATGAGCTGGCAGCCTGGCCCGGCCGCGTCCGACGGCGAAGTGGCTCGGCAGTACGCCGTGTACCGCATCCCGTACCACGCCGGCCCCGTAACCGCCGCCGACCTGGCCAACCCTGCCAACCTGCGCGCCGTGACCGACAGCACCGCGTTCAGTGAGCCCGCGCCGGCCGCACCGTTCCTCTACGCCCTCACCGCCCTCGACCGCCTGCACAACGAAAGCGCACTGGCCGCCCTGCCGGAGCTGTTGGCCGCCACGACTACCCGGACCGCCCTGGCCGCGCAGCTGGAGCCAGCCTACCCCAACCCGTTCGCCACCGAAACGCGCCTGGCGTTCACGCTGCCCGCCCCCGGCCCGGCCGACCTGCGCCTGCTCGACCTAACCGGTCGCGAAGTAGCCGTGCTGCTGCGCGAAACCCGCGCCGCCGGCCGCCACGAGGTGGCGCTGCCTGCCGCCGCGCTGCCCGCCGGCCTCTACGTGGTGGTGCTGCGCACGGCCGCCGGCGTGGCCCGGCAAAAGGTGCTGCTGGTGCGGTAATGGGTGGTTCGGATGGGCAAAAAGGGCGGTTAAGCGGAGCATTCCGCGGGGCATCGGCTTCACTCACGCTCCCTTTCCGACATTGCTTGTATCTTGCTTAGAGCGGTTCTCTAGAGCCTGTTATGCACTTGGGAGTAAATTTGAGGTATGACTGCTACGCGAAGTTACCCCAGTGATGTGTCAGATGAAGAATGGGCCTTTGCTGTCTCTTACTTGTGCTTGATGCGCGAGGATGCCCCCCAGCGCGACCA
>JANXNW010000093.1 GCA_025353905.1 Hymenobacter sp. | reverse complement strand
TGAGCGCGACATCAAAGCGCCCGCCAAGCTGCGCCACGCCGAAGACCAGCTCCGCGACTACTTCGCCGCCAACTACAACGCCGGCCGCCGCGACGATTTCCGCCTGCTGGCCGCCGATGGCGTGCGCTGGCGCGTGTACGGGGTGGCCGCCGACTCGTACCTGGGCAAAACCCAGCTTAGCGCCGCCGATGTGGTGCTGCGCCCCACCGAGCACTTCGACCTGACGACCGACACCGCCGCCGGCCTGTTCGCCTTCATCGACCGCCACCTGTTTCGGACCCAGCCCCAGCAGCCCACGCTCGATAACATTTTGTTCGACTTCGGCGACTCGTCGGCCTTGTTCGCGGGGACATTCGAGGCCCTCAAAGCAGCTTACGCCGAGGCCACCGCCCGCCCCGAGCTGCGGGTGGCTTATGGCGAGTGGCGCACGTTTATGTCGCTGGCTTACGGCTCGTTCGACGACTCGCCCGACGTATTCGTAGTGCATACTTACCTCTCGGTGTTCAGCAAGCTCATGGCCTACGAGCTGCTGAGCGCCGGCCCGGTTGGTGCGGGGCCGGCCGACCTGGGCGGGCCGCTGCTGCGGCAAGTACTCACGGGCCATGCGTTCGACGGTTTGCAGGTGGAAAACTTCGTCGAGAACGACTTCTACCAGTGGGTGGCGGCCGACGAGGCGGCTTTCGTCGCCGTGCGGCCCGCCCTGCGCCGCCTCGCCGACCAGCTCGCTGACTACGACTACCGCCGTACGGAGGCCGACATCCTCAAGGGTATTTACCAGAGCCTGGTGAGCGTGGCTACCCGGCAGGCGCTGGGCGAATACTACACCCCCGACTGGCTCTGCCAGCAGGTGGTGGACAGCCTGGCCCTGGCCCCCGAGGCGCGGGTGCTGGACCCGGCCTGCGGCTCCGGCTCGTTTTTGCTGGCGGCGGTGCGGGCGCTCACCGCCGCCGACCCCGCCCGGCCCGTCGAAGAATTGTGTCAGCAGGTGGCCGGCATCGACATTCACCCGCTCTCGGTGCAGATTGCCAAAACTACCCTGCTGCTGGCCCTGGGCCAGGAGCGTGTGCGCCAGGCCCGCCGCAAGGTGCGCCTGCGCGTGTACCTGGCCAATACCCTCGACACACCCGCCGGCGGGCAGGTGGCTTTGTTTGGGGATGATTTGAGTGTGCGTATCAACCGGCGGACGCTACACCTGCCGGCCCTGCTGCTCGACCACCCGGCCCTGTTCGACGTGGGCGTGCGGGTGGCCGAAAAGCTGGCTGCCCAAACCCAGGGCCAGCCTGATGCGCCGGCCGCCACCCTCGCCCGCGCCATCGAGAGCGAGCACCGGCAGGCGGCCCCCACGGGCCTCTACGCTGGTTTTTATGAGGTGTACCAGCAGCTCAAACAGGCCAAAGAAACCCGCCAGGACAGTATCTGGCACTTTTTGTTGCGGAACACTTACCAGCCGTTTTTTCTCAAGCAGCAGTTCGACGTGGTGGTCGGCAACCCGCCCTGGTTCACGTACAACGCCGTCGAAAACGCCGACTACCAGGCCCGGCTGTTGCGCCTGGCCACGGCCTACCACCTCGAACCCCGCCGCAAGGCCCTCATGCCGCAGCTTGAAATCGCGGCCATCTTCCTCGCCCACGCCGCCTCGTACTTGCTGCGGCCCGGCGGCCGGCTGGCGTTCGTGCTGCCGCGCTCGTTTCTGTCGGCTGACCAGCACGCGGCTACCCGCCTCGGCACGGCCCAGGGCTTTCGGCTCAGTAGCATCTGGGACCTGAAGGGCGTGCAGCCGTTGTTTCCGGTGCCGGCCTGCGTGCTCTTTGCCGAGGCCACGCCCGTGCCCCGCCCCGTGCCCGCCGAGGGGCTGCCCGGCCGCCGCTACGCCGGCCGCCCCCGCCGCCACAACGCCACCTGGCCCGAAGCCGAAGCCCGGCTCAGCGTCGTGCCCGTGACGTGGCGCGTCGCGCAAACGGCCGGCGGCTCGGCCCTGGTTACGAGCGAGGGCAGCAGCGAGGCCGTTGTGATGGGCGGCACACCGTACAAGGAAGAGTTTAAGAATGGAGCAACTATGTTCCCGCGCAACTTCTTTTTTATAGAGCCAGAAGGCAGTGTGCCCTTGGATTGGCACGACCGCAGTATTCCGGTGAAGTCAAGCTCCGCGAACGACGTAGATGCGAAGGAACCGTGGAAGCAGATAAAAATCAGCGGCCGTATCAACACCAACTACCTCTTTCGCACGGCTCAAGCCCGGCACTTGGTGCCCTTTGCCATCTTGGCACCGCCGTTAGCGTTGTTGCCTGCCTATTTAAACATGACCACAAACGACGCTGGAAGCTCGCGGCGGCGGATGTATTTGCTAAGCTCTGGTGATTTACTCGACAGAGGGGATTTGGATACGGCTGAATGGTTCCGACAAGTCGAAGCGCGATGGGGTCAACACCGCACGGAGGCCAACGGTAAAATCACGGCCATCAATTACATGAACTGGCAGAATAAGCTTACTAGCCAGGATTTTGATGCGCCGTACATCGTGCTTTACTCGGCTTCTGCCAAAGATGCCAACGCCGTCGTGCATAAGCGCGGAACGTTGGATTTAGAGTTCGTGGTGGACAAGGCGGCCTATGCCTACTTCACGCACAACGAGGCTGAGGCTTATTATCTGGCTGCTTTCCTGAATTCTGATTGGGCCAATGAGCAGATGAAGCCTTTTCAGTCCACTGGCTTGTTTGGTGCCCGCGACGTGTCCCGCAAAATCCTCGACGTGCCTTTGCCGCGCTTCTCTTCGGCCAACCCGCAGCACCAGGCGCTGGCCGCGCTGGGCCGCGAAGCCGCCGCCGCCGTGGCCGCCTACGTGGCCGAGAGCGGGGTGGCCCGCGCCGATTACGTGGTGGGCAAAGTGCGGCGGCATTTGCGCCAGGTGGTGCTGGCCGCCCTGCTGCCGCGCATCGACGCGGCCCTGGCCGCGCTCTTGCCCGCGCCGGTTGCCGCCGCGCCAGCCGTGACGTGACCTTACTTTAATGACTTAAAACAGTTTCTTACTAAACCCCATGATAAACTTCCAGGAATTTACCCTTTCCAACGGCTTGCGCTGCCTCGTGCACGAGGACTTCACCACGCCGCTCGCCGTGCTCAATATTTTGTACGATGTCGGCTCGCGCGACGAAAGCCCGGACCGCACGGGCTTCGCTCACTTGTTTGAGCACTTGATGTTTAGCGGGTCGGTGAACGTGCCCAGCTACGACGAGCCGCTGCAGCGGGTGGGCGGCGAAAACAACGCCTTCACGTCCTCCGACATCACTAACTATTACCTGTCTCTGCCGGCCGACAACCTCGAAACCGGCTTCTGGCTCGAATCCGACCGGATGCTGGATTTGGCGTTCTCCGAAAACGGTTTAGACGTGCAGCGCAAGGTGGTAGTCGAGGAGTTCAAGCAGAGCTACCTCAACCAGCCCTACGGCGACGTGTGGCTCAAGCTCAAGCCGCTGGCTTACACCACCCACCCGTATCAGTGGAACACGATTGGCAAGGAAATCGGCCACATCGAGGAAGCTCAGATGACCGACGTGCGCGCCTTTTTCAAGCAGCACTATGCGCCCCAGAACGCCATTCTGGTGGTGGCCGGCGCGGCGAAATTCGACGAAGTGAAGCGGCTGGCCGAGAAGTGGTTCGGGCCGATTGCGGGCGGGCAGCGCCGGGCGCGGCAGTTGCCCCAGGAACCCGC
>JANXNW010000205.1 GCA_025353905.1 Hymenobacter sp. | reverse complement strand
GCTCGGTCAGGGCCGAGATGCGCAGCTGCCCGGCGGCGGGCTTGCCGGCGGCCTGCCGGGTTTCGGGCGTTTCGAGACCGTGCGAGACGGCGTTGCGCACGATGTGTAGCAGCGCGTCGGTGATGAGCTGGAGCACGTTGCGGTCAATTTGCACGTCCTGCCCGTCGAGCGTCAGCTCCACTTGCTTGCCTTCGGCGGCGGCCACGTCGCGCACCACGCGCGGAAACTTGTTGAGCAGCGTCCCCGCCCCGACCAGGCGCACGTCCATGACCGAATATTGCAGGTCGTCGGTGATGCGAAACAGGTGCTGGGCGGTGGCTTCGAGGGCCGGGTGGCCCAGCTCGGCGGCCAACGTGAGAATACGGTCGCGGTCGATGACCAGCTCGCCCACCAGATTCAGCAGCTTGTCGAGCTTCTTGACCGGAATACTCACCAGCTCCGACAGCTCCAGCTTGCGGCCCGTCTCGGCTTCGGCGGCCTCGGCTGCTTCCTCCGGGTCCGCAATTTCAGCTGGTGCTTCGGCCGGCTCCTGGCCCTGAATCAAGCGCTCCAGGTCGGTGAGCAGCGGCTGCACGTCGGGCGCGTCCTGGCCCTGCCCCACGGCCCGAATCATGGTGCCGAGCGTGTCCACGGCCCGGTAGGTACTCGGCACGAGCGCCCCGGCGAACGGGCGCTCGCGGCCCCGAATCTGTCCAAACAGCGTTTCCATGCGGTGGGCGACTTCGCCCATGTCCATGAAACCCATGGCGCGGGCGTTGGCCTTGAGGTTGTGCATGAGCCGGAACAGCTCGCCCAGAGCCACGTTATCGCCGCCGTCGGGCTGCCGCTCCAGCTCGCTCAGGTGCCGCGACATGGCGTCGTAATATTCAAGCGCCTCGGCCATGAACAGCTCCCGGTACTCCTGCTCGCGTGCGGTCATGGTCGGAAACAGTGGGTCGGCATCTGAATTATGTTTTTAGCCCGCAGAGGGCGCAGAGGTTAGCGCAGAAGGCGCGGAGGCGAACTGATGCAGCCTGGGTAAGCCTCACGCAAAGGCGCTGCTCACAATTTCGAGCACCCGCTCTTCCGAAAAAGGCTTGACGATGTAGGCGAGTGCGCCGTTTTCGATGGCTTCGTTCACGATGGTTTCCTGGCCCACGGCCGAGCACATGACCACCTTCGCGTCGGGCTGTTGCGCGCGGATGCCGCGCAGCACGTCGAGGCCGGTGTTATCGGGCAAAATCACGTCGAGCGTGATGAGGTCGGGCGTGGTGGCGGCGGCCATTTCCAGGGCCTGCTGGCCGTTGGCGGCCTCGCCCACCACGTCGTAGCCGGCATCTGTAAGCATGTTCTTGAGCATCGTCCGCATGTAGAACGAGTCATCAACGATGAGAATGCGCTTATTCATTTTGCTGATTGTTTTTGGCTTGTTGTTGATTATTCTTTAGTTCGTCATTGCGAGCGCAGCGAAGCAATCGCATCTGTTAGGCTCGCTTTGTTATGCTCGTCAGGCAACTCAACAGATGCGATTGCTTCGCTGCGCTCGCAATGACAGAATTACCGATGACTCTAGAGAAGCCTCCTTACGGCTCCGGCGCGGCCACGGGTGCGAGACCGGCAGCAGCGCGGCCGGGCAGGCGCATTATTTCGCTGGGCGTGAGCAGCTTGGGCATATCGAGCACGATAATAACGCCCTGCTCGTCGGGCAACCGAGCGATGCCTTCGAGGTATTTGTCGCGCTGGGCGCTGTCCTGCACGAATTCCGGAGCTGGTTCAATCAGGCGCAGCGGCAGCGTGAGCGGGCGAGGCACTTCGCGCACCAGCAAGCCCAGCGTGTAGTCGGCCCCTTCCACGGCCAGCGTGTACGAAAACTCGGGCACCGGCCGGCCCGCCGGCCGCAGCTCGAACCGCTCCTCCAAATCGACGATGGCGATAATGTCGCCCCGCAAATTGGCGATGCCCTTGATGAAGGGTGGAGTTTTAGGCATCCGCACCACTTCGGGCGTGATGGTCACTTCCTTCACCCGCTCGATGCGAATGCCGTACTCTTCCTCGCCAAGGCGAAAAACAATGAGCTGCACTACAGGCTCGGGGGCGGCGGAAGCGGCGGGCATTTGCTTGAATTAAAAATTAGGATTAAAAATTAAAAATTGGCAATCAAAAATTAAA
>JANXNW010000097.1 GCA_025353905.1 Hymenobacter sp. | reverse complement strand
CATCCATTTTGTCCTGCAAGTCGGTCACGTCGTCGGAAGGTGATTTTACTTCCATCATAAACTCCGGGCAGACGGGTGGGAACTTGCGCCGCTGCTCGGGCGTGAGCTGCTCCCAGGCCGCCTGGCTCAGCCACGCCGCGTCGGGCGAGCGCACGGCCCGGTTGGGCAGCTTGAAGCCGGCCGACGACTCGTAAACGTGGCCCAGCCGGTGCTGCCGATTCCAGAGCCAAAGCTGACCCTGGCTCTCGCCGCTGAATTCGCTGGACTCGGAGCCGGCGGCAGAGCGAAACATCAGGTCGAGTTGGGCGGTGCGTTCCAGGCGCCAGACGGGGTTGGCCTGGCACAAATCAAAAAACTCGTCGTCGGTGAGCCGCGTCACGGTCGTGCCCCGCAACGTGCGCATCTCAGCGGGCAGGTCGAACAAGCTCATGGCGGGGCCAGGTTGAGTAAAGTGCTAAGTTACAAGTTTCCGGCCGGGCCTTGCGCGCCGGCTGCCACTTTGCCCCGCAAAAACCCGATGAGCACTTCCAGCCCCTTTTCGAAGTGCTGATTGTTGGGGATGATGAGGTCGGCCTCGTTTTTATAGGGCTTGATGAATTTCTCGAACGTGGGGGCTACGTGGTGGGTGTAGCGGTAAAGCACGTCGGTCAGGTCGTAGCCGCGCTCATCGCGGTCGCGCACGATGCGGCGGTGCAGCTTAACGTGCTCCTGGGCATCGATGAACACCTTGAGGTCGAGCAGCTTGGCGATTTCCTGGAAGTGAAACACGAAAATGCCCTCGACGACCACGATGGGCGCGGGCCGAAACAGCAGCTCGGCGGGCTGGGCGGCGGGGTTGTTGAAGGTGTATTCGAGCCGCCGCACTTCCTCGCCATCGCGCAAGTGGCGCACGTCGGCGGCGTAGGCGGCCGAGTCGATACTGCCTGGCAAATCGAAATTCTCCACGCCCTGCGCGTCGCGAATCTGGTCCTGACGCGGGTAGTAATAGTTGTCCTGCGAAAGCAGGCAGATGTCGCGCTCGGGGAAAGCGGCCAGCAGCCGCCGCAAAAACGTGGTTTTGCCCGACGCGCTCCCGCCCGTGATGCCAACTAGATAGGGAGTGTTCATTTAACGTTTAACATTTAGCATTTAACAGGCCGTGGTAACGCAACCAGGCGAGGCGAGCCGTGACCGGCAAAGTTCGGCGCTGGCAGGCCAGTTGCCGCCCAGGCAGTCGAGCTGCCAAATGTTAATTGATAAATGTTAGATGTTAATTGATAAATGAGCGACCAACCCGGCCACGGCCCGCGCCCGGTGGCTGAAACGGTTTTTCTCGCTCAGCTCCATCTCGGCGAACGTGCGCCCGTCGCCTTCTCCGGGCCGGAACACCGGGTCGTAGCCGAAGCCACCCTGGCCCACCGGCGCGGCGGCAATGGTGCCTGCCACTTCACCGCTGAACTCGCGCACCTCATCCGCGCCGAGCACCAGTGCGATAACCGTGCGGAATCGCGCCCGGCGGTCGGGCTGGGTCTGAAGCTCGTCCAGCAGCTTGGCTACGTTATCTTCGGCCGAGCGCTGGGGGCCGGCGTAGCGGGCCGAGTACACGCCCGGCGCGCCAGCCAGGGCGCTGACCTCCAGGCCCGTATCGTCGGCGAAGCAGGGTACGCCGTAATGGTCCCACACGTACTGGGCCTTCTGGCGGGCGTTGCCTTCGAGCGTGTCCTGGGTTTCGGGCAGCTCGACGTGGCAGCCGATGTCGGCCAGGCTCAGCAGCTGCACAGTGGCGGGCAGCAGCGGCCGGATTTCGTCAAGCTTGTGGGCGTTGTTGGAGGCGAAGCAGAGACGCATTCTTTTGATGTGCTGATGTGATTGATGTGCTGATGTGCTGATGTGCAGATTGTGACTGAAGTTTCTGTTTAAGCAATTAGCACATCAGCACATTTATCACATTAGCACATCAACCAAAGTCGCCGTACTTTTGCAGTCCCTTCCGCAAAATCGGCGGGGTCCAACTGGCCAAAAGGCCCCCGATTATGAAAAAAGAATTGCACCCCGAGTATCGCCAGGTCGTTTTTCAGGACACCTCGTCGGACTTCAAGTTCCTCACCCGCTCGACGATGAACTCGGGCGAAACCATCCAGTGGGAAGACGGCAACACCTATCCGGTGATTAAAATCGAAGTGAGCAGCGCCTCGCATCCTTTCTACACCGGCAAAAATATGTTCATCGACACGGCTGGCCGCGTGGAGAAATTCCGCACCCGCTACTCGAAGAAAGAGCAGAGCAGCGAGAACAAGTAAGTTGTCCGTTATTCGTTGTCAATTGTCAGCGTAAAAAGCTCCTTTCGGGAATACCGGAAGGAGCTTTTTCGTGGCGGCTTCGTCAACTTCCGCCTCGCTGACAACTGACAACTGACAACCAACAACTGACAACCAGCTCCATGCACCTCCTCGTTTTCGACGACCCGGCCATCCGCCCGCACTTGCTGCCGCTCACCTTCACGCGGCCGGTGGGCGCGCTGCGCTGCGGCATCCTCACGGTGGCCGAGAAGTGGCAGCGGCGGCTTGGCTCGCCGACGATGGGCTACCTAACCGAGAGCTACTTGCAAGCCAAGTTTCCGGTTTGTGCCGACGGCAACTTGCGCGGGCCGGCGCTGGTCGTGAACGGGGCCGTCTGCCCCGATGCGCTGCTGACCCGGCAGGTGGCCGCGCTCGCGCCCGGTCAGGGACTGTACTGCGGCGACTTGCTGGTGGCCGCCTGCCTGGCCGACATCAGCCAGGTGGCCGAATTGCTGCGCGACGGCCGGACCGCCGCGCCGCGCGAGGTGCTGGAGCCAGTTACGGTGCTCGACCGGCCGTGGCAGCTGTTTCTGCGCAACGGGGCCGAAATCCGAAGCGACTTTGCCCTGCTTACCGAAGGGCGCGTGTCGGAGCCGGTCGGCGACGCGGCCACCATCGTCTATGCCCCAGAACATATTTTTATCGAGCCGGAAGTCCGCATCCGGGCCGCGACTCTCAACGCCGAAAACGGTCCTATTTACCTGGGGCGGGGCGCGCAGGTCCACGAGGGCGCTATTTTGAAGGGGCCGCTCGCGCTCGGCGAGTACAGCCACGCCAACATGGGCGCGCGCCTGCGCGGCGACAACACCATCGGGCCGCATTGCCGGGTGGGCGGCGAAATCAGCAACAGCATCCTGCTGGGCTACAGTAACAAAGGCCACGACGGCTACCTTGGCAACTCGGTCGTGGGCGAGTGGTGCAACCTGGGCGCCGACACGAACACGAGCAACCTCAAAAACAACTACGGCCCCGTCAAAGTCTGGAGCCACGCCGCCCACCGCTTCGTGGATTCGGGCCAGACGTTTTGCGGCTTGCTCATGGCCGACCACGCCAAGTGCGGCATCAACACCATGTTCAACACCGGCACGGTGGTGGGCGTGGGGGCCAATATCTTCGGGGCCGGCTTCCCGCGGCAATTTATTCCGAGCTTCAGCTGGGGCGGCGCGGCGGGCTTCGAAACGTTCCGGCTGCCGAAGTTTGGCGAGGTCGCCGAGCGCGTGATGAGCCGGCGCGGGCTGGCGTACGATGCGGTGGAGCAGGGGATTGCGGCTCAAATATTTACTGATACTGTCGAGGATAGAGTTTGGGAAAAAGCTCATTAAAACCAATGAAACCTTACCGCGTCGAGTATATGCAACTGGCTGGCTGGAAAGCCGATGAGGTAGGCTTGTGGTTGGCTGAAAACGACGAATGGCTGTTGCTTCGGCACATTCCGGTTGATTACGTAGTGGACGGCTACGTACTGCTATCCAAAGAGCACATCGCGTCGCGTCGCCCCCACAAACACCGAAAGCAGGTGGAGCGAGTGTTGAAGCTAAAAGGTGTCAAAGCGGAAGTGCCGGCTAATTTCAGCTTTACAGGCACGGTAGAGATGCTACGCTGGGTCGAGGAGCAGTATGGCTTGGTGGAGTTTACTGACCAGGAGGAAAGCACGTTCTTTGGCTGGATTGTTAAGAGCGACGTGGTTCACGTTTGGCCAACTCTGTTGCGGCCTAATGGCACGACGCAGTCTGCCGACGACACAGACCCTTTCGTGATTTCTGAAATTCAGTTAATTCGCTTCGACACCGATTACTTCAACTGTATGAGGCTACTGTGGCAGCACAAGCAGCGGCTGAAACTGCGTAAACTCAGCGAAAATTAACTGCCTCAACCCTTTCGACTCATACGTCTCCTTGCCATGAATCGTCTCTCAGAGCTTGATTATTTTGGTTGGTGCGGGCTCACTCTGTTTTCGCTAATAGCTGGACCAGTTACTTTCCTAGGAGGAATTCTCGTGAGTGGCAATCTAGTCGCTGTTGGTTTACTCACGATACTTCTGCTAGCGGGTCTGTCAGTATTTATTCAGATGCTGGCAAGATGGAAAAGCTGGCCGCTGAGATTAGGGCTGCTTTTAGGCATTACGGGGACTTGGTTTCTATTGGCAGCCAGCGTCTGGGGGTACTTCAGAAACTTTTGTTAATGCTGTTCGCCGACATCCCCAACCACCTCGCCCTCAAACAGGTCCTGCGCCAATCCGTGCGGCGGGGCCACATCGCGCACGCCCAGCTTTTTCGGGGGCAGGAAGGCTCGGCGGCGCTGGCGCTGGCGCTGGCCTACGCGCAATTCCTGAACTGCGAGGACCGCCCGCCTGAGGCTAAGGACTCGTGCGGGCGCTGCCCGAGCTGCCTCAAAACCAGTAAGCTGGCGCACCCGGACTTGAATTTTATTTTCCCGACCACCGCCACCAAAGCGGTGCCGAAAGACGCGCTGAGCCACAAGTTTCTGGCCGAGTGGCGCACGTTCGTGGCTGAGAACCCGTACCAGGGCTTCAACGACTGGATGCAGCACCTGGGAGCCGAAAACCGGCAGGGCAGCATCTCGAAGGAAGAAGCCGGGGGGCTGGTGAAGCTGCTGAGCCTGAAAGCGTTCGAGGCGCGGTTCAAGATTGTGGTGCTCTGGCTGCCTGAGCTGCTGCATCCGGCGGCGGCCAACGCCGTGCTCAAGCTGCTCGAAGAGCCGCCGGGCGCTACCATACTGCTGCTCGTGTCCTTCGAGCCGGAGCGGCTGCTGCCCACCATCCTGAGCCGGGTGCAGCCCGTGGTGGTGGGGCCGTATGTGGAAGACGATATTATGGCTTATCTGACAAGCCGTTACCGCGTGCCCGAAGCCAAAGCGCGGCAGGTGGCCCAGCTCGCCGAAGGCAACCTGGGGGCAGCCATCGCCAGCCGAGAGCACAGTGCGGGCCACGACTACGCCGCGTTCTTCATCAACTGGATGCGTAAGTGCTACTCGCTCAAAATGAGCGAGGTGCTGGCCCTGGCCGACGAGTTTCAGAAGCTGGGCCGCGAAAACCAGAAGGAGCAGCTCAGCTTCTCGCTGGGGCTGCTGCGCAAGGTGCTGCTCTTCGGCCTCGACCCGGCCCTGGTGCCGCACCTGCCCGCCGACGAGGCTGCGTTCGTGCGCGGGTTCAGCCGGTTTGTGTCGTTGCGCAACGCAGAGCAGTTGGTTGAGGAATTAAACACCGCTCACTACCACATCGAGCGCAACGCCAACCCGCGCATGGTGTTCGTGGACAGCTCCCTGCGCCTGGGCCAGCAGCTCCACGCCGCCTGAGTCAGCCGCCGGTCTCACAGGATGGAGCGGAGCCGACACTGCGAAATACCGCGTTTTCAACACCGCGTTACACTGCACGAAATCTAT
>JANXNW010000078.1 GCA_025353905.1 Hymenobacter sp. | reverse complement strand
GCCAGCAGCTTTTCGCGGCGGCCGGCCAGAAACGCGTAAGCCCGGCGCGAGGGCACGTCGCCGTGCAGAAACGTGGGGTCGCCGGTGCCCTGGAAAAACAGCGTGTCGCCGCGCGAAAAATAGCGCAGGCTGGGCAGCGAGTCGCCGAGCAAACTCAGCCCGGCGCTCAGGCTGAGCAGCTTCATGGTGCTGGCCGGCGTGGCGTAGCGGGCTTCGTTGTAGCCAAAGAGCACCTCGCCAGTGGCCGCATCGGCCAGGGCCACGCCCACCTGCTGCCGCCGCAGCACCCGGCTCGAATCGAGGCGCTGACGCAGCCAGGGCATATCGGCGCGGCCGGTGGCCGGGTCGCGAGTCAGGGCCGGCGGCAAAGGCGGCGTAGTGGTTTGGCCGCAGGCGGCCGACAAAGCGAGGAGCAGCAGAGCGGCGGGGCGCACGGGAAGCAAAGCGAGGCGAAGAAGCGGAAGAGTCGGCACGGAACGCAACTTAGGCAACAAACCGGCGGTCCTTGTCGCCATGCTCCTCTTCTTGCGCCCCGCCGGGGTTTTACGGTCGTCACGAAACGCGGCCGTCGGAAGCCTACTGCTACTACTGTTAAGTTTCGGCCTCAGCCTGGCTTGGCCGAAAACCGCCCTGGCCCAAACGAAAACTCCCGCCGACTTTGGCTACCGTCACCTGCAAATGCGCTACCGGCGCGACACGGTGGACCTGCTCGTGCTGTCTAAGAGAGGCGAGGAAACGCAGCGCAAGCCGGTGCTGCTTTTCGTGCAAGGCTCGCTGCCCTCGCCCCTCATCAAATACGACGAGCGCGGACCCTACGGCGTTTTTCCGTTTGAAACCGCGCCTTTTCTCGCGGCTTATCACCTGCTCATCATCAGCAAGCCGGGCGTGCCGCTGGTGGCCGAAACGAAAACGCTTACCCCGCGCTTCGAGTACCTCGACCCCAAAACCGGGCAGGTGCCGGCCGCCTACTGCCAACGCAACTACCTCGAATATTACGTGGCCCGCGACGCGGCCGTATTGCGCTACCTGGCCCGCCAACCCTGGGTCGAGGCCCGCAACATCACGGCGATAGGCCACTCCGAAGGCAGCCATGTGGTGGCCCGCCTGGCCCGGCACCCCGGCCCGCTCCGCCGCGTGGTGTACCTGAGCGGCAGCCCGCTGGGCCGGATGCTGACGCTGATTTCGGAAACCCGCATGGCCGCCGACTCAGCGGGGGCTGAAGACTACTTCACCTATTGGCGCGAGGTAATGGCTTCGCCCCGGCAAAACGACTGCCGCGGCGACAGTCACCTGCTCACCGCCTCGCTGTCTTCGACCCAAACGCCGCTCGACGATTTTCGGCACTCCAAAATCCCGGTCTTCGTCGGCTACGGCACCCGCGACCGCTCGGCGCTGCTCAACGACTACATGCGGCTGGAGATGATTCGCGCCGGCCAAACCAACCTCACTTTTCGCGCTTACCCGGAGCTGGAGCACAATTTCTTCGGCTTCACCGACGGGCAGCTGGACCAGCAGAAATGGAATTGGGACCGCGTGGCCCGCGACTTTTTCGCCTGGATGCGGGCGAACTGAAGGCAGTATTTAGCGAGCGAGGATTGCCCGTCGCGCGACCGGGGCAGTCGCTGACTGCCGTTCGGTTAGCTAGGCGGCTGAGCGGGGCGGCCGCCCGGTCGCGAGTCTGGAGACTCGCCCCACTCGTCGGCCAGCCGTTACGCGCTGCGCGCTAAACGGCGGCCAGCGGGCCAGCTCGCCGCTCATTCACCAAGCAGAGCTTGGTGTTACTTCAGCCCCAGAAACTTCTGTTGCATCACGGCCTCGACTGAGCGGCCGGATATTTTGCTTTCGAGCCAGGAGATGAGGTCGAAATACAGGAAGGGGCGGCGCTCGTAGGGGTCGGCGGCGATGGCTTCCATGCGGGCTTTCAACGCCCGGAACTCGTCGCGTAGCTGGTCGGGGGGCGTGCTGCCTACGCGGCGAAGGAATTGGAACACCGCTACTTGCATGGGCTGCTGGTCGTTCATGCGGCCCAGGAAGTGGTACACCGAGCGCACTTGGCGCTCCAGCTCCTGGTCGAGGCCGGC
>JANXNW010000052.1 GCA_025353905.1 Hymenobacter sp. | reverse complement strand
CGGCTCATGGCCCCCACGGTTTCCTCGATGGGCACACTGGGGTCCACGCGGTGCTGGTAATAGAGGTCGATGTGGTCCGTGCCGAGTCGTCGCAGGCTGCCCTCGCAGCTCTGGCGCACGTACTCGGGCCGGCCGTTGATGCCCCGCTTGGCGGGGTCGGCGGGGTCGCGCACGATGCCGAACTTGGTGGCCAGCGTCAGGCGCGGGCGGCGGGTTTTATCGGCTTTCAGGAAGCGGCCTATCAATTCCTCGTTGGCGTAGGGGCCGTACATGTCGGCCGTGTCGAAGAAGGTGATGTCCAGCTCCAGCGCCCGCGCCAGGGTGCGCAGGCTTTCGGCATCGTCGAGGGGGCCGTAGAAATCGGACATGCCCATGCAGCCGAGGCCGAGGGCAGAAACGGTGAGGCCAGAGCGGCCGAGTTGGCGAGTTGTCATAACTGATTGTTGGTTGATGATTGGCAGTTGTTTACTCGCCCCGCCCGTGGTGGCGGACGGAGCGAAGCCAGCTTTATCGTACGCCAGCTAACGCTCGCAACGCGGCTCTTACGCAAACAGCCGCAAAGGAAGGTGCCTTCGCTTGGCTTGTCCTGACAAACGGCCCGACACCGAACACCTAACCAGTACCTTTGAGGGATGAAAAACCTGTTATCACTGCCGCGTTGCGCGGTTTTTTTGCTTTTGAGCGCCGGGCTACTGAATTGCGGTAGCCCCTCGCCAATGGCTGCCACGCCCGCCGCCCAGGCCAAAGCGGCTGAGGACAGCCTGCTCACCCGCCACGACCAGATTATGGGCCAGGCCGAGCGCATTTCCATCCTCAAAGCGCAGCTGCTTGCGGCCAAAGTGCCGGCCAAAGCCCCCGTCGTGGCCCAGCTCGAAACCGCTTACCAGGGCATGATGGGCTGGATGCAGGCCTACCAGGCACCCGACAGCCTCACCCCGGCTGGCCAGCGCCTGACGTATTTGCGCGGCCAGCAGCAACAGCTCACTCAGGTCGAAATTCAGCTTGCCGCCGCCCGCGACTCGGCCCAGGTCACGTTGCGGCGGGCCGGCCGCTGAAGCAGGCAGTGGCGGCGATTGTCCGCCATTGGCTCCCGCGCTGAACAAGTCGCGGCCGCTTTGCTGTTATGCCCCCGCGCCCAGCCTGGTGCTTATTCCGGGCTTTAGCTGGCCCTGTTCCAAGATGAAAACTTCTTTCCTGCCCCTGCTGGGGCTGCTGGCCCTGGCCGGCTGCGACAAACCGGCCAATCAGGCCGCTACGGCTACTACCTCGGCCACGGCCGACGGGCTGACCATTAACATGGACACCGCCGACACGCTCAGCACTGCTCCGCTGGGCTACGCCGGCAACCCCGACCGGCAGGTACGCCCCGGCACCCGCGACACGGTGACGGTTTATCCGACCATCATGCCCTTCCGGGTGCGCGACCAAGACGGGCATCTGCTCACCAATGGGAGCCTGGCGGGGCGGGTCTATGTGACCGACTTTTTCTTTGCTACCTGCCCCGGCATCTGCCCCAAGATGCAAAGCGAGCTGCTGAAAGTGTACAAGCGCTACGCCAACGACCCGGCCGTGGTATTCGTTTCGCACACCATTGACCCCGAGCACGATACGCAACCCGTGCTGCGCGACTACGCCCGCCGGCTGGGCGCGGCCGAGGGCGGCAACTGGCGCTTCGCCCGCACCAGCGCCCGCGACTCGGCCTACGCGCTGGCCAACGCCTACTTCGTGGCCGCCCGCCCCGATGCGGCCGCGCCGGGCGGCATTGCCCACAGCGGCATTTTCGCCCTCGTGGATGACCGGGGCCACGTGCGCGGTCTCTACGACAGCCTCACCCCCGGCCAAACGGCCAAGCTGCTGCGCGAGCTGCCCCGGCTGCTAGCTGAGGTGAAAGCCCGGCAGAAGATTACGGCCAAGCTGTAGAGTTGGGGGGTATTGGGTACTCGGTGTTGGGTGTTCGGTCATTGCGAGCATGTTGCGCATTGAGC
>JANXNW010000043.1 GCA_025353905.1 Hymenobacter sp. | reverse complement strand
GCGTGTCGTGCCGGGGCGTGTCGGGCCCGAACACGGCAATGGACGACGGCCAGTACACCTGCGCCACGCGCTCCTGCACGGCCACGTTGAGCACGTTGAGCAGGCCGTCCATGTTCAGCCGCCAGGCAAACGCGGGGTCCTTCTCGGCCGTGGCCGAGAGCAGCGCCGCCAAGTGGTAAACCTGCACCGGCCGGTACTGCTGCACCAGCGCTTCGAGGCGAGGCCGGTCGAGCACGTCGAGCAGCTCGAAGGGGCCGCCGGCCAGCAGCTCCGGGTTTTTCGGGGCCCGCACGTCGGCCGCCACCACGTTTTCGGGCCGATACAGCGCGCGCAGGGCGGCGGTCAGCTCCAGGCCCAGCTGCCCGCAGGCCCCGATGACGAGCACGGTACCGGGCAGGGGAGTTCGGGTGGGGGCGGGGTCGGCGGGAGCAGGAGCCATACGGGGCAGGCGGATAGGATGGGAGAGCGAAGTTTGTGGGGCAAAGATACCAGGACGGGGCAGCCCGGCGACGGTCCGGCGGCGCTGTCACGGCGCGGGTTACCGGGGTGCTGTTCAAACGCGGAGTGATTTCAACAGAAAATACTGCGTAAATCCGGGCGGGAAGTTCGGCACCTCGCCGACTGTTGCGTAGCCGTGGCGCTGATAAAAAGGCAGGGCTTGGAAGCTGAACGTACCGAGTTGGGCTTGGTCACAGCCGCGCTCGCGGCCCAGGGCCTCGGCGGCGGCCAGCAGCTGGCTGGCCAGGCCCTGGCCCCGCCGGGCTTCATCGGTAAAAAGCACGTCAATCATCAGGGCATTGAGTACGCTGGTGCCCGAGATGCCGGCCACCGGGCTACCGTGCTCGTCGCAGGCCGTAATGAGAAAAGGTTCGTGGGCGTATTCGCCCATGAACCTCACGTTGGACGCGTGCAAGCGCTGGCGCAGCTCGTCCAGGTCCGCCTTCGCGGGGTTGGGTTCTATTCGCAAGGTGATGCGTGACATAGCCGCAAGTTTAGTGTTGGTAAAAAATGAATTGAGCGAATACATTTTATTTGGTGCGGGCGCTGATGTGCCGCGCGTTGCCGGGCCGCTACTGACCCTCGTGGCAGTTGGACTCGAACGCCGGGCGGCCCTGATTGGCGCGAATCTGGGAGGCATTGGTGAGGCCCCAGGCGTACATCTGGCGGAAAATCGGCTCCAGGCTCGCGCCCATCTCGGTGAGCGAGTACTCGACTTTCGGCGGTACCTGGGCGTAGATTTTCTTGCAAATCAGGCCGTCGCTTTCCAGCTCCTTGAGTTGCTGCATCAGCACCTGCCGCCGGGCCTCGGGCAGCAGGCGCTCCAGCTCGCCGGGGCGCTGGCGGCCGTTGAAGAGGTGGTAGATGAGCAGCATCTTCCACTTGCCCGCGAGGGCGGCCAGCATGATGCGGGTCGGGCAGGTGTCGTTGCTGACCCCGGTTAGCACATATTTTTCCTGTTCCATGAGCGGCGGCCGGCGGGGGCTTGCCCGCCGGAACAAAATAAACAGAAAATGATGGCGGGACCGGCCCCGATTCCGGCGAGCGGGCCAATTGTCCGAAAAAAGGGGCTTTGTCGGCTTTTTGTGCGTACTTGACTGGCTTGCCCGCACCACCAACCTTTACGTCATAACCAACCCGACTACGGAGTATGACCACGGAATTCAAGCACAAAACCGCCCTGATTGTGGGCGGCAGCAGCGGCATCGGCAAGGAAACCGCGCGGCAGCTTTTGCAAGGCGGCGCGGCGTGGGTCGCGCTCATCGGCCACCGCCCCGACCGGCTCGACCAGGCCCGGCGGGAGCTGTCGGCCTTCGGCGAAGTGAAGACCTTCCGCGCCGATTTGACGCACTGGCCCGAGGTGGAAGCCACCATCGACTACGTGGCCGGGCTGGGCCGGACCGACCTGTTGGTGAACGCCGCCGGCGTGTTCGTGCCCACCGCCTTCCTCGACCACACCCCGGCCGACTACGATAAGTACCTGGACCTGAACCGCGCCCTGTTTTTCATCACCCAGCAAGCGGTGCGCAATATGCTGGTGGCCGGCGCGGGGGCCATCGTCAACATCGGCTCGATGTGGGGCAGCCAGGCCGTACTGGCCACGCCCTCGTCGGCCTACTCAATGGCAAAAGCCGGGCTGCACTCACTGACGCAACACCTGGCCCTGGAATTAGGCCCGCACCACATCCGCGTCAATGCCGTGGCCCCGGCCGTGGTCCGCACCCCGATTTACGAAGGCTTTATCGCCCCCGATAAAGTGAGCGAAACGCTCGACAGCTTCAACGGCTTTCATCCCATCGGCCGGGCCGGGCAGGCCGAGGAGGTAGCCAACGTCATTTCGTTCTTGCTCTCTGATAAAGCCAGCTGGGTAACCGGGGCGCTCTACAACGTGGATGGCGGGGTAATGGCTGGTCGCAACTAGCGCCTAATGGCGCGTGGCCCACTTCCTGGGCAGCCGGTGCTGCCGCTGCTGGGGTATCGGGCGGCCCGCTACGCCCGGCCGGTGGCCGGCGGCCGGCGGTATGGTTGTCATCAGCTTACTTTCGCTGCATGTCGGGACCAAACTTTTGCTGCTTTTTGTTGCTGCTGAATTTGCTTGTAAATAAAGCAGCAGCGCAACCCGCCCCGCCCTACCGCAACCTGGTGATGGAGGGCGGCGGCATTCGGGGCATCGCCTACGGCGGGGCGCTGTTGGCGCTGGAGCAGCGCGGCGTGCTGGCCGGGCTGCGGCGGGTGGGCGGCACCTCGGCCGGGGCCATTCAGGCGGCGCTGCTGGCCGTGGGCTACTCGGCCCAGGAGATAATCGACGTGGTGAACGCCACGCCCATTCAGCGGCTGAATGATGGCCGGTTCATCTTTTTGGGCGGCACCCACCGGCTGGTGAAGCAATACGGCTGGTACCGCGGCGACGAGTTCAACCGCTACCTGAGCGAACTGGTGGCGCGTAAAACCCAGCGGCCAGACCTCACGCTGGCCGAGCTGCACGCGCTGGCCCTGGCCCAGCCCAGCCGCTTCCGCGACCTCTACACCACGGGCACCAACCTGACGCGGCAACGCAGCCAGGTGTTCAGCTACGAAACCACGCCTGCCCTGCGCGTGGCCGATGCCGTGCGCATCAGCATGAGCATCCCGCTGTATTTTAGGGCCGTGCTGCTCAATGCCGACAACCACGTCGTTACCAAGCCCGCGCCCGGCCAGCCCGTGCAGGTGCTCGTGGACGGCGGCCTGCTGGCCAACTACCCGCTCGACTTGTTTGACGACCCGCGCTACCAGTCGGCGGGGGCTGCTCCCGCTTCGCCCGGCCCGTTCGTCAATCCCGAAACGCTGGGCTTGCGCCTCGACCGTGCCGCCCAAATCGCGCTCGACACGCTGCCCGCCGCTGCTACCACCCGTCGCCGCGAGCTGGCCCCGTACGACGTGAGCGACTTTGGCTCTTACCTCGGGGCGCTCTACACCGTGGCGCTCGAAAATCTCAACCTGGCCCAACCCACCGACTGGCCCCGCACCATCAGCATCAATACCCTGAATTTCAACCCTAAAATCAAGCGGATTTCGGCCGGGCAGAAGGCGCAGCTTATGGAGAGCGGCCGGCAGGGGGTGCGCGCGTTCTTGGCGCGTCAGCAGAAACCTTGACGGGTTCTCTCGACTATTCGTCCCCATCATTCAGTCATGCAAATTCCCGACATCGACTCCTTTCTCGACTACTACCAGAGCGTGCGCGCCCGCACCCGCCGCCTGCTGCCGCTCGTGCCGCCCGCGCAGCTGGAATGGACTTACCGGCCGGGCAAGTTCACGCTCGGCGACCAGCTGCGGCACATCGCGGCCATCGAGCGGCAGCTCTACGTGGAGGCCGTCTTCGACCGGCCCAGCCAATACGCGGGCTGCGGCCCCGGGCTGGCCGCCGGCTACGAGGCGACCGTCGCGTTTTTCGACCGCTGCCACGCCGAAACCCTGGCCGCGTTGCGCACGCTCCCGCCCGAACGCCTGCAAGAGAAGTGCTACCCGCTGGGCGGGCCGGGCATCACGGTCTGGAAGTGGCTGCGGCTGCTGCCCGAGCACGAGATTCATCACCGCGGTCAGCTGTATATGTATTTGGGAATGCTCGGCATTGAAACCCCACCCATCTTCGGGCTGAGTTCGGAAGAGCTGACGCGGCGCTCGGTTTAACCAGAGCATGGAGGAATAGAGGCAACGCTTGCTTCCAGCGCCAGCAGCCACTTTTTGCGCCACAGGCCCCCGCCGTAGCCAGTGAGGTGGCCGTCGGCCCCCACCACGCGGTGGCAGGGCACGAGGATAGCAATACGATTTAGGCCGTTGGCGGCGGCCACGGCCCGCTGGGCGCTGGGCTGGCCGAGGGC
>JANXNW010000412.1 GCA_025353905.1 Hymenobacter sp. | reverse complement strand
CTCGGGCGTTGTTCAGTTACAGGCGAATGTGCTGAATAACGCCGGAGCGGACAGCCGGCAAAAGCCAACAGCCCGCCTCGAACGCCCTCAACAGCGCCCGAGCGGACAGCCGGCGAAAAGCCGGCAGCCCGCCCCAACGTTGCCCCCTACTCGCCCGGCCGGTACGTCCGCGCCGCGTGCTTCGCCACGTCCTCCGGGTAAAACCAGACTTCCTTGAACTTGCCTTCGCAGTAGAGCGGGGCCTGGTCGAGGAAATGCTTATCGCCGGGGCGGCTGCTGGCGCCGCCCGTCACGACCGAGCGGGCTACCACGCGGGGGCCAAACTCGACCACCGCCACGAAGCTGTTGCCCACGTCGCCGTAGCGGCGCTTGGTGCCGGGGTAAGTGTGCGCCCCGAACGAGGCTAACGAGCCCCAGGCCGACGAGGTGGCCGCTACCGGCCGGCTGGGCTGGCGGTCGTCGAAGGTTTCATCAATGGCCCCGGTCAGGCGCTGGAAGCGGTTCACTTCGCCCCAGGGCAGCTGCCAGCGGCCAAAGTCGCGGGTCAGCTCGGCCTGGGTGTCGGCCAGGGCGGCGAGCTTTTCGTCGGGCGAGGTGCGGGCGATGACGGACGCCATGAACTGCGGCTGGCTCAGGGCCGGCCCGCCGGCCGGCAGCCGGGTGCGGGCCAGCCGCTGCAAGCGCTCGGCCCAGTAAATGGCCAGCGTCTGGGCCACTGAGTTGACATTATAATTCAAATTCCAGCCTTGCAGCACCTCGATAGCGGCAGCTGTGCCCTCGGGCGCAGTGCCGCCGGGCGCGTCCATCACCAGTTGATAATCCTTAAAAAGCGCGGGCAGCAGCTCCTCGAACGCGGCCAGGTGGGGGTCGTTGGCGGCGGCGATGAGCGTGTCGAGCGTGAACCTGGGCCGGCGGACCAGCACCCGCACGGCATTCAGGCCACGGTAGTTTTCCGAGTCGGGGGCCTGGTAGCTGGGGTGGCCGGTAGGGCTGGGGCTGCTGCCTGGCCCGGCGGCGGTGTAGGGCGTCGAGTTGCAGTTCTGGATGAAGCCGCTGGCCGGGTCGCGCACCTGCACGAGGTCCTCGACGGGGTGCAGACCCCGCCATTCGGTGGCGCTCGTGCTGCCGTCCACGGGCTGGCTCCAGTCGTAGCCGGCCGGGCGGCGGGGCATGAAATTGCCGTGCCAGTAGGCGATGGTGCCGGTCGCGTCGGCAAAGACGGTGTTGTTCGAGGCGTTGCCGTTGAGGCGCATCACCTGCCGGAAGCTGGCGTAGTCGCTGGCTTTGGTGCGCAGGTACGACTGGCTGAGGGCCGCCACCGGGTCGTTCATCATGCGCACCGTGAGCCACTTGCTGCCCACCTGGCCCACTACCGGCCCGTGTGGGGTACGGTACGTGGTGAAGCGCCGCCGCCGCCGCTGCCCGTCCTTGAGGTAGACCAGCGAGAGCGTATCCGTGAGCAATGGCCGCAGCTTGCCATCGTATTGGTAAAAGAATTTGCCACCCTGCTCGCTCACCGTTTCGAGGTACTCGTCCATCGAGTCGGCCTGGCTGGAAGTGTGCATCCAGCCGCATTCCTCATTGAAACCTTGATAGATGAAAAACTGCCCCCAGGTCACGGCCCCGTATGCCTTGAGCCCGGCAGCGCTGCGCATTTGCACTTCGGAGCGGAAGTAAAACGAGGTGTGCGGATTAATCAGCAGCAGTGCGTGGCCGCTCGCGCTCCGGCCCGGGCCGATGGCGAAGCCGTTGGAGCCGGTCGGCTCGCGCTCGGCCCGTAGCGGGTCGGGCGCGAGGGTGGCCACGGCCGAAATGTCAGCAGCTTCGACCGCCGGTGCTTGCCAGCCCAGGCCGCGCGGCTGGCTGTAGAATGCCTTCAGACGCTCCAGCGGCACCACGCTCACGTTGCCGCCAATACTGCCCTCGCTGAACAGCAGCGGGTACCAGGGCCGGAACCGCCGCAGCAGCCGGGGCTTGGTGGCCGGGTGCGTGGCCAGGTAATAATTGGTGCCGTCGGCGAAAGCTTGCAACAAGCCTTTCAGCCAGCGCGGGCTGCGCCGGTACGCCACCACGGCTCGCGCCGAATCCAGAAACAGGCGCTGGCGCAAGTCCTCGTAGAGCGCCGCCTCGCCGCGCACCTCGGCCTGCCGACCCAGCGCGGTGAGGTAGTTGTCCTCTACCCGCGCAAAATCATCCTCGCACTGCGCGTAGAGCAGCCCAAACACGGCATCGGCATCGGTCGGGCCGCTCACGTGAGGGACACCCCACTCGTCGCGCACGATGCTGATGCGTTGGGCTTGTTGCTGCCAGCGGGCCAGCTCAGCCGGGGTGAACGCCTGGGCCTGGGCCGCGCCGGCGACAAGCAATAGCAGCAGAGTATAAAAAAAGCGCATCGGCCAAGTGAGGATATTTCGCCCAAATGACGGCACTGCCGAACCAATGCGGCGCGCTGACTTTGCTTCGCCAACCCTTGTCAACCTCCACTCTGCCCAGGGCGAAGCGAAGGCTTCACCCTACATTCGGGCATGAAAAAAAGGCGAACAGCAGAGCCATTCGCCTTTCCAACCAAAACACCTTAAAAAACTATTCTTTCACGAGGGTAGAACAAGCGGGCCGCCAAAAGATTCCGGCCCCGCCGAAGTTTTTTCCAGCGCCGCGTCCTTATCCGCTACCCAACTGTTTATGTCTGAGACCGCTTACTTACCCGCTCCCAACCCCGACTTCATGCGCGAGGCTATCCGCCTCTCCCTCGCCGGGATGCAGGCCGGCCACGGCGGACCCTTCGGCGCGGTGGTAGTCAAGGACGGCGCGATTATCGCCCGCGGCCACAACCGCGTGCTGCTCACCCAAGACCCCACCTGCCACGCCGAAGTGGATGCCATCCGTAAAGCCTGCCAGGCGCTGGGTAGTTTCCAGCTCACCGGCTGCGACCTCTACACGAGCTGCGAGCCGTGCCCGATGTGCCTCGGGGCCATCTACTGGGCCAGGCCGGCGCGCGTGTTCTACGCCAACACCAAAGCCGACGCAGCCGCCGTCGGCTTCGACGACCAGTTCATATACGAGGAAATCGCCCGCCCGCTAGAGCAGCGGCAGCTACCCATGCAACAGCTGCTACGCGACGAGGCGCAAGTGGCGTTTCGGGAGTGGTCGGAGCGCGAGAATAAGAATCTATACTGAGCCAATTAATCGTCATGAAACACTCGTTCATTTGGTATGCTGTACTTGTCTGCCTGCTGATTTCATGCCGGGATAAATCGCACGACATCACTTGCCTATTTGACCCGGCTGGTAAGCAGATGCTGTTCAAAGACTGCCCGGTTGTAGTTAGTGGCTTGCAAATTGGCCGGGTCAATAATGTTCGATTAATCAGCCCCGCCGTGCAAATAGCAACGCTCGAAATTGACCAGCCGATTTGCGTTGCCCGAAACGCTCAATTCGATTTCTACGAAACCGGCCGGCTGTTTGATAATCGGCACCAAGTTAAAATAGCTTTTAAGCCCGGCCAACAATGCCTGTCTGCTTCCGACATTGTTCGAGTCAACCAGCGCGTCGAGGACACCAGCCACACGCTGAAAATCGACACGGTAACGGTGCAACTGCTGGACTCGCTCATTCGCCACGTATCCCGGCAGTTCAGGAGCCGTACGCGATAATTTATCACAAAAAAGGCCGCCCAAACGAGCGGCCTTTCCAATCCAAAAAAATCCAGTACAAAAAGGAGTCTGCGCTAATCCGCGCCTAATCTGCAAAATCTGCGATTAAACGTCCAGCTTAGCGTACTTCGCGTTCTGCTCGATAAAGTCCCGGCGCGGGGCTACCTCGTCGCCCATGAGCATCGAAAACAAGTGGTCGGCTTCGGCGGCTGAGTCCACGGTTACCTGCTTGAGCGAGCGGGTGGCGGGCTGCATAGTGGTGCTCCAGAGCTGCTCGGCGTTCATCTCGCCGAGGCCCTTGTATCGCTGCACGTGCACGGTTTCGGGCTTGCCGCGGCCGATTTCCTCCTGCGCGGCCATGCGCTCGTCCTCGTTCCAGCAGTAGCGCTCCTCCTTGCCGCGCTTGACGAGGTAGAGCGGCGGCAGCGCGATGTAGATGTAGCCTTGGTCCACGAGCTGGCGCATGTAGCGGAAGAAAAACGTGAGAATCAGCGTCCGAATGTGCGAGCCGTCGATATCGGCATCGGTCATAATAATGACCTTGTGGTAGCGCAGCTTGTCGAAATTGAGCGGGCCGGTTTCGTTGCCGTCGTCGTCGGTGCCAAAAGCCAGCGACTTGCGCTCGTTGAACGTGACGCCGAGCGCGGTAATCATGTTCTTGATTTCCTCGTTCTCCAGAATCTTGTGCTCCTGGGCTTTCTCCACGTTGAGAATTTTGCCGCGCAGCGGCAGAATGGCCTGAAACGCCCGGTTGCGGCCTTGCTTGGCGGTGCCGCCGGCCGAGTCACCTTCCACCAAGTACAACTCGCAGGTTTCGGGGTCGGTGTCGGAGCAGTCGGCAAGCTTGCCGGGCAGCGAGTTCGAGCCCAGGATATTCTTGCGCTGCACCATGTCCTTGGCTTTGCGGGCCGCGATGCGGGCCTTGGCGGCCAGTATCACCTTGTCCATGATGCGGTTAGCCTGCTGCGGATTTTCTTCCAGGTACTGGCCCAGGATTTCGCCCACTACGCGGTTCACGGCCCCGCTCACGTCGGAGTTGCCGAGCTTGGTCTTGGTTTGCCCCTCGAACTGCGGCTCCTGCACCTTGACCGAAATAACGGCCGTGAGCCCCTCGCGGAAGTCGTCGCCAGTGATATCGACTTTAGCTTTTTCAAAGAGCTTGCTCTTGTCGCCGTAGGCTTTCAACACCCGCGTAACGGCCGAGCGGAAGCCCGCCACGTGCGTACCGCCCTCAATCGTGTTGATGTTATTGACGTAGCTGTACACGTTCTCCTGATAGGAAGAATTGTACTGCATGGCGACTTCTACCGGCGTACCGCCTTCTTCGCTCTCCACGTAAATCGGCTCGGCGAGCAGCGACGGCCGCTCGGTGCCGTCGAGAAATTTCACGAAGTCGCGCAGGCCGCCTTCGGAGTAAAACTCCTCGTAGCGAAAGCCTTCCGCATTAGCGTGGCCCACGGCTGCCTCGCCCGTGAGCGGGTCGCGCCGGTCGGTGAGCGTGATGCGAATGCCCTTATTCAAATAAGACAAGTCGCGCAGGCGGCCCGCGATGGTGGCGTAGCGGTATTCCGTCTCGGTAAAAATCGTGGCGTCGGGCTGAAAGCGAACTTCGGTGCCGCGCTCGTCGCTGAGCCCGATTTCGCGCACGTCGTACTGCGGAAAGCCAATCTTATATTCCTGCTCGTAAAGGTGCCCGTCGCGCCGAATCGTCACCTTGAGGTCGGTGCTAAGCGCATTCACGCAGCTCACGCCCACGCCGTGCAAACCACCGGACACTTTGTAAGAGTCTTTGTCGAACTTGCCGCCGGCGTGCAGCACGGTCATTACTACTTCGAGCGCCGAGCGGCCTTCTTTCTTGTTGATACCGACCGGAATACCGCGCCCGTTATCGCGCACCGTGACCGAATTGTCTTCGTTGATGGTCACGTTAATCAGGTCACAGTGCCCGGCCAGGGCCTCGTCGATGGAGTTGTCCACGACTTCCCACACCAAGTGGTGCAGCCCCTTAAAGCCCGTGTCGCCAATGTACATGCTTGGCCGCATCCGTACGGCCTCCAGCCCTTCGAGTACCTGAATGCTATCGGCCGAATAATCGGCGGCAGCGGTGCGGGGGGCTTGTTTTTCTGCTACTTCACTCATGCGCGAGAAGGGGGTTAAACGGGCTGAGAAATCAGCCAGGAAGAGAACACCCAAAGGTAGCCTTTTTATTCCATTTTACCTACTTAAAACGCAGTTTTGATGGCGCACGAAAAAGCCCCTGCCGGGACTAGCAGAGGCTTTTTTGCAAAGTCATATTCAACTGGAAAATTTACATTGCCAAGTGACCCTGATTGGATTCGAACCAATGACCGGCTACTTAGAAGGTAGCTGCTCTATCCAGCTGAGCTACAGGACCTTATGGTTAAAAAAATATGTCGGGGTGGCAGGATTCGAACCTACGACCTTCTGGTCCCAAACCAGACGCGATACCGGGCTACGCTACACCCCGAAAAAAGAATCAAGAGCCGGGCGCTGTAAACCAACCGCACCCAGCTCCCAACCCAAAACCTACAACCGTGGAGAAGGGGGGATTCGAACCCCCGGTAACCTTTAGAGCTACGGCAGTTTAGCAAACTACTGGTTTCAGCCACTCACCCACTTCTCCGCTATCAGTCATCGCCTCGGCCCGGTTAGCCTTAGCGGGGGCAAATATACGCCCGGCCACGGGACGGGCGCTAGTTTTGGGCGAAAGTTTTTCGGCAGCGCAATTGTCGGGGCAAGCTAACCGGGACCTGACAGTCCCGAATTGCTCATTGCTCATTGCTCATTGATAATTGACCATGCTCACCTGGGCCTACCCCGATTTCGCGCTGGCCGCCGCTGGCTTGGCCCTGCTGCTGGGGCTGCTGGCTTGGCGGGTGCGGCGCACGGTGCGGCTGGGGCGGCAGCTGAGCCTAAGCGCGGGCCGGCTGGCCTGGAAGCAGCCGCTGCGGCTGCTGACCGGCCTGCTGCTGCTGCTGGCCTGGCTGGGGCCGGCACTGGGCGTACGGCAACAAGCCGTGCGCACGGCGGGCCAGGACCTGTGGCTGCTTGTGGACGTATCGCGCTCGATGGACGCGCCCGACGTGGCCCCCAGCCGCCTGCTGCGCGCCCAGGCCGCGCTGGGCGAGCTAACCGCCGCCTTCCCGGCCGACCGGCTGGGGCTCATCATCTTCGGGGCCGAAGCCACCGTGCAGTGCCCGCTGACCTACGACCAGTCGGCCCTGCGCTTATTTCTCAGCACCCTTACTACCCGGCTGCTGCCGCCCGGCCCCACCACCCTGCGCGCCCCGCTGGCACTGCTGCTGAGCCGGGTCGAAACCAGCGCCTCGGCGGCGGCCGGGCTGCCGGCGGAGGCGGCCCCGCGCGCCACGGCGGCCGTGTTGCTCACCGACGGCGAAGACTTCGGCGAAAACCTGGAGCCGGTGCTGCAAGCGCTGAGCCGCACCGGGGCGCGGGTGTTCACGGTGGGCGTGGGCACGGCGGCGGGCGGCCCCGTGCCGGCGGCCCCAACCACCGAAGGGCGCGGGCCGACTTTGCGCGACGCGCGCGGGGCGCTGGTGCGCAGCCGCTTGCGCGAGGCCCCGCTGCTGCAAATTGCTGCCCAAACCGGCGCGCAGTACGTGGCCCTCAACGACCGCGAAAACGGCTTGCCCGCGCTGTTGGCCCGTTTGCGCGCGCTGCCCCCACCCGAGGCCAGCCGCGCCATCAGCCGAACGCTGGCCGTGGCCGACAACCGCTACCGCTACCCGCTGGGGGCGGCCCTGGCGCTGCTGCTGCTCGATAGCCTGCTCACCGTGCGCGTGTTACGTCTCCGTTTAACTCCATGAAAATCGCCTTTTTCGCGTCGCTGCTCGGGCTATTTGGGCTGCTCGGGCTGCTCAGCCTGGGCCTGCCAGGCTGGGGCTGGCTGGTGCGCGTGCGCGAGCACAACCTGGCCCAGGCGCAAGGCGAGGCCGCCGCCCGGCGCGGGTTGGCCGAGGATGCCGCGCTGCATTACGGGCAGGCCGGGGCATTGGCCGGACGCGGGGGGCCGTCGCCGGAATTGCTGCTGAATCTGGCGCAGGCGCAGACGCTGGCCGGGCAGCGGGCCGCCGCGCGCGGCACCTACGCCCGGCTGCTGGGCCCGTCCGTGCCGCCCGCGGTTGGCGGCGCGGCCCGGCAGCAGCTGGCCAATTCGCTGGCCGAGCAAGGCCAGCTGCCGCAGGCTATTGGCCTGCTCCGTCAGGCTTTGCACCTCGACCCCAACAACGCCACTGCCCGCTACAACTACGAGCTGCTGAGCGAATACCTGGCCGGGCAGCCCACCGGAAATGCGGCGGCGCCCGCACCAGCGCCCACCAGCACGGCACCCTCGCCGGCCCGCCAGCCGCCCGGCCGCGACTCAGCCGCCCAAAAAACCGCGGAATCCCGCCCGAAACCCGCGCAGCAAAAGGGCCAGCCGCAGGCAGAGCAGAAGTCTGGTCCGGGTGCCGGTCAGCAAAAGTCAGCCCCAAATCAGCCGCCCAATCAACCTGACCCCAGCGGCCAACCCGACGCGGCGCGGCCCACGCCCAACTCCGGCGCGGCCGCGCCGCAAAGCTTGCGGCCCGGCCCGAATGGCGCACAGCAGCCCTTACCCGTTGGCGCGCAGCCCGGCACCCAACCCGGCCTTGATGCTGGCAGCCAGGCCACCAGCCCCAACGCACCAGTTGGGCGGGGCCGCCTGCCCGGCACCGAAGTGGCCACGGCCGCCGACCGTGACCTGCAAACCCAGCGCGAGCGCCTGCGGACCATGAGCCTGTCGCCCGCCCAGGCGCAGCAGTTGCTCGACGCGTTGCGGGCCGGCGAGCAGCAGTACTTGCAGCAGCGGCCGCCGCCGCGCACCGGAGCCCCGCCCGCGCCCGGCCAGCCGACGTGGTAAGCAGCGCGACGTGAGCTTTAGCTCGCACTCGTAAAGCTCGCAAATACCCTGGCGGGCAAGCTTCACCGGGTACCGCCCGACTATTTGGCTAATGCCGGACGGTCAATCTACCTCGTCTCTACAAAAGCCAGACGCGTACTTTTGGGGACTGATTTTTCCTCTTCATTACTGCCCGCGAGCTAAAGCTCGCGCCACAATTCCCACCCCCATGCAAATCAAAGAAGTAGTTGTCGTTTCGGCCGTACGTACGCCGATTGGCTCGTTTGGCGGCGTATTATCCTCGCTGACGGCCGTCGAGCTGGGCGCCATCGCCCTGAAAGGCGCCCTGGAACAGGCTGGCGTGAGCGGCACCGAAGTCGAGCAGGTCATCATGGGCAACGTGTGCTCGGCTAACCTCGGGCAAGCTCCGGCGCGGCAGGCCGCCAAAAAAGCTGGCTTGCCCGACAGCGTGGAATGCACGAC
Source organism: Hymenobacter sp. (assembly GCA_025353905.1). GTDB lineage: Bacteria > Bacteroidota > Bacteroidia > Cytophagales > Hymenobacteraceae > Hymenobacter. Next base: position 17,147 of record JANXNW010000412.1, on the reverse strand, counting down.
CGTGAACAAGGTGTGCGCCAGCGGCATGAAGGCCATTATGTACGGGGCGCAGGCCATCATGCTGGGGCAGGCCGAGGTGGTGCTGGCCGGCGGCATGGAAAGCATGAGCAACGTGCCCTACTACCTCGACAAAGCCCGCTTCGGAGCCAAATATGGCAACGGCCAAATGATTGACGGCCTGATGAAAGACGGCCTCTGGGACCCCTACCACGACTTCGCGATGGGCATGGCCGCCGACATGACGGCCCGTGAGCACGGTATCAGCCGCGAAGACCAGGATGCCTTCGCCCGGCAGAGCTACGAGCGCAGCGCCGAAGCCGCCCGCACCGGCAAGAAGAAAAGCGAGATTGTGCCCGTAACCATCGAGGCGCGCGGTAAAGCGACGGTCGTCGAAGACGACGAGGAGTACACGAAAGTGCAGTTCGACAAGTTTGCCGGCCTCAAACCCGCTTTCGGCAAGGACGGCACCGTGACGGCCGCCAACGCCTCGACACTCAACGACGGGGCCGCCGCCGTGCTGCTCATGAGCCGAGAAAAAGCCGACGCGCTGGGCCTGACGCCCCTGGCCATTATCCGCGGCTTCGCCGACGCCGAGCAGGCCCCCGAAAAATTCACGACCTCGCCCGCCCTGGCCATCCCCAAAGCGCTGAAAAACGCCGGTCTGAACGCAAGCGACGTTGATTTTTACGAAATCAACGAAGCCTTCTCCGTCGTGAGCCTGGCCAACAACAAGCTGCTGAACCTGGAAGGCACCAAAGTAAACGTCTACGGCGGGGCCGTGTCGCTGGGCCACCCACTCGGCGCGTCGGGCGCGCGCATCATCACCACGCTCATCAGCGTGCTGCGTCAGGAAGGCGGCCGCATCGGCGTGAGCGGCATCTGCAACGGCGGCGGCGGGGCCTCAGCGCTGGTGCTGGAGCGGGCATAAGGCTACCGCATCAGCATAAAACAGCCCGGCTCACGGCAATAAGTAACGAGTACTTATTGCCGTGAGCCGGGCTGTTATGTAACTTCAAGGCTTGGCAATTACTGGAATTCGAAATACGAATACCGTCAACAATCGTAAAAAACCTGGCCGTTATTTCGTACAGATACGCTCAGAAAGCAACATACTCATACAAATTATCCAAGCCGTGCTCAGCAGTAAACTCCCTGAGTTTGGCCAGGTCGCTGTCCAGAGTTTCTTTGTCAACATTTTCCAGCTCACCTTCAAACTCAAGGACAGCTGTAAGGCCTGCTTTAGAGATGTGATAAACTACTAATCCACCATCCTCGTCTTGCCGTAATAGTATGGGAGTACTTCCCCTATTCCAGTCAGTGTTGTTTTTCTGCGTGATAATGGTGAAATCCAAACTGGTCAGATAATCAAGCTCTATTTTTTCGAACTCTTCGTTTTCAACGATTCTTTCGAAAAGCCCAGACCTTTCTGCTGGTAGTTCTGGTACGAATAAAATCGTGCTGCCTATCATGTTATTTTTTAATTAGGTATTTTTTACTAGCAGTGCACTATTACCGCGTATATTCCTCTTGCCTCGTAATCAGCTTCTATTTGGGAGCTCCTGCTGTGGCACGCAATGAATGAGACTTTATGCAAACTAGAAGAGCAGATTTTCGACTGCCCGGAGACACTATTGATTAAAAAAGAGAGAACAGAGCTAGCTGCAAATATTTATTATCACGGCTGCTCAACTTGCACAAAACTCACTAGTAATGGGTGTTTTTATTTGCGCGTTTGTCTTCTTCGCTCTGCCACTTCTCTAATATATTTGTCAACAAATGGTTTAACCTCTTCAAAAGTGGCAATGCCAGATTTCGCAAACTCCGGTCGCCCCATAAATGGACTTAAAACACTTGTGAGCTGGTTTTGACGCTGCATGATTATCAGTGTCTGGCAAATGGAGGAATACTCGCCTTCAAATTCGATGACAAATTCAATCAATTTTTGTGGACAGTATTTTGTGTGTTGAACTAAAGCTTCCATATCGAGGGGATTGAAGACTGCTTTGCACTTTATTCCGTTTACTTGAAACGATTTTGTGTTCATTTGAAGCAAAGGCAGAAATGGGTGACCGTCTTTGAACGCTCTTTTAAACATGCTAGCAGCATCTTTTTCAAACCAGAACCCTCTTGCAATCGCTTCTACGAATTGGTCGTGAAACTTAAAGACATAGTGGGAAAAATCTGTCAGCATTTCGCTTACATCTCCACCAAATTCGTAGGAAATTCCATAATTTTCGTTTTCGTATTTGAAACGTTCCTTCAACCATTCTGAATTCTCAATTTTGTAGACCCACACAACATCTTGTCCAACCTTATCGTCATCTTCAAAAGGCAGATTCTCTCCTCTGCAAATTTTGATGGCATCAAGGTTATCGAAGGTAATTCTTCCGAACTGGTCATCGTGTGTCTCAAAATATATCCCCGTTAGCTTATCTCCGTAGAAGATTTCCGGGATTAAGATGTAATCTGCCCAAACCGGTATGATAATTCCTTTTGCTTGTTCCATTTACGGTTAATTACTATCAGATTGTGAGCTATTCAAAAATAATAAGTGGCATACGTAGTACCGTAACTCACACGCCCCGAAAACTGCGGCATGTTGAAGGTTGCTGCGCAAATATACCACGACAAGTAAGCCAATTAGACCTACTTACCGCCACTACAACGGTTTCTGAGTTAGTAGTACACACCTGCTTGTCGCTCGTAACGCCTCACGAGACCCAAGTGGGGCCGCGCTTCTCAAAAAGCACAGGGGAAGGCGAGCCGGACAGCCTCGACTGGCACATTTATTTTGAAACTGCTGTAATTGTGCTTCCGACTACGCGTTGCCGTAAAACTGCCCCCGCGCACGAACCGCCCCTTTTTCGCGTTCTTGCGGCCATGAACTTGAAACTCTGGCTGCTACTTGGGCTGCTGGCGACGCTCCCGGCTCAGGCCCAGCGTGCTCAGCGCGTTACGATATATTTCGACTCGACCCGGACGCATCCGCGCGAGATTTTTCGGGCGCTCGTAGGGGCCGATACCGTGCTCAACGGGCCGTACAAGCGGTTTTACTACGGCGGGCGGCTCGAAGCCCAGACGCGCTACACCGATAACAAGCGCGATTCGGTGTACGTCGAGTTTCACCCGCGCGGCGGGCGACGGCTTGAAGCTACGTACCGGGCCGGCGTACGGCAGGGTGCTTTCAAAACGTATTACGACAACGGCAAACCGGCCCAGGAGGGCACTTTTCTGGACGACGAGCCCAGCGGGCCGCTCACGACGTATTACCTCACGGGCGAAATCAAGCTGCAAACCACGCTCGTCAAAGGCCAGCCCAACGGAGCCGTGCGTGAGCTGTACGCCAGTGGGCAGCCCGCCGCCGAGGTGACGTACGTGGCCGGGCAGGCTAACGGCGCGGCTAAGTTTTACTACCCCAGCGGCAAGCTGCAGAGCGAGGGCAGCCTGCGCAACGGCCTGCTGGCCAGCTCGTTCAAAACCTACTACGAAACCGGGCAGCTCGAAAGCGAAACTACGCTGGACGAAAAAACCGGGCGCGGCACCTACCGCTCGCTTTACCCCAGCGGCAAGCTCCAGACGGAGGGCACTTACGCGCCGGCCGCCATCCGCGAGCGGGCCGTAACGAACCCGCGCGGCGACGAGCTGACCAAGCGCCTCAGTCCGCCGCGCACCGGCACGGCCAGCCTCGACGGCGAGGCCACCTCCTATTACGAAAGCGGCAAGGTGCGCGGCAAAATCACGTACCGGCTCGGTGTGCCCACTGGCCACGCGCTGGGCTACTTCGAGAGCGGCCTGTTGCGCGAGGAAACCGACTACGGTAACCAGGGCCGCGACCGGCGCGTGGTGCGCTACTACGACGCGGCCGGCCAATCTGCCTCCCAAAGTCAGCCCAAACAGGCCGAGGAGAGCTATAAAAACAACCGCCCCGCCGGCACCTGGCGCGAATTTTACCCCGATGGCGCCACGCCCCGACAGCTGGAAAGCTACGGCCCCACCGGCAAGCTGAGCGGCGAGCGGCTCACGTATTTTCAGAGCGGCAAGGTGCAGACGCGGCAGCTTTTCGACCCCGCCACCGGCCAGCAAACCGGCGCGGGCCAGGAGTTTTACGTCGGCGGGCAGCTTCGTAAAGAGGCTACGTATTTAAAAGGAATTTTGAGCGGTCCATATCGTGAGCAGCGCGAAGACGGCGCACCGCAGGTAGCGGGCCAGTACAAAAACGGCCGCCAAAGCGGCGACTGGATTTATTATAAGCCCAGCGGTGGAGTCGAGCGGCAGGTAACCTACCGCGACGGCCGCCCCCAGGGCACCGGCTCGCGGCTGGGCATCAACGGCAAGCCGTTCGTGCCGAAGCGTGGCAGGGGCGGCTCGCCGCCGCCCGGCCGTTAGGGCGGCGGCGCGTCGGGCGGGCGACGCTTCACGCGAACGGGCGGCTGCGAGCCGCCCCTACGTAAATACCGGCACTATACGGCCGCCGTCCACTTTAAGCGCGGCATCGTATTTCTTGCCCGTCTTGGCCGACAGAAACCCCTTGATGACGCTCGTTTCGCCCCGGCGCAGCAGCTGGCGCAACTGTGTCTCGGTCAGCTGCTTGCCGCCCCATTCGAAGGACACCCGGAACTGGCAGTCTTCGCGGAAGCGCGAGCAGCCGTAGGCGCTGCTACCCCGGAGCATAGTGCCGAGCCGGCAAACCGGGCACGGAATCTGGCCGGGGTCGGTGGCGGTGGTGGGCGTGCTGGCGGCGGCGGGCAGCAGCTCCAGCTGGCGGTTTTTATCGAGCGTGAGCGCGCCATCTACCTTCTCGCCCGCGCCCGTCACGAAGCCCTTGATGAGCTGGGTGCGGCCTTTGGCGAGCAGCATTTTCACTTGCGGGTCGGTGAGCTTCTTGCCCAGAATCTCCAGCGGCAGCCGAAACTGGCAGCCGTCGCGGAAGCGGGCGCAGCCGAAAGCCGTGCGGCCGCGCAGGAGGTGGCCGGTCTGGCAGGCGGGGCAGGAGCCGAGGCCGGATGGCCCGCCGCTCCCGCTCACCTCACGGGACCCCTTTGGGGCAAGCTCCCTCTCCAAAAGAAAGGGGGAACTAGTCTTAGTTTTAGTTTCTAGTCTCACACTTGGTTTAGAGCTAGAACTAGCGACTAGTCCCCCCTCTCCACGGGAGAGGGGGCTTGCCCCAAAGGGGTCCCGTGAGGTGAGCGGGAGCGACGTACCCGCCGACACCGCCCGCCCGCTTCGGTCCTCCTTCACCTCGCGCACCATCTCGCGCACCAGCCCTTTGAGTTCGTCCAGAAACTGGTCCGACGCCAGCTCGTTGCGCTCAATCTGGCGCAGCTTCTGCTCCCACTGGCCGGTCAGCTCGGCCGATTTCAGGGTCGGGTTTTTAATCAGGCCAATCAGCTCGATGCCGGTCGGCGTGGGCAGCAGGCGCTTTTTGTCGCGCCGCACGTAGTTGCGCTTGAACAGCGTTTCGATGATGGCGGCGCGGGTGCTGGGCCGGCCGATGCCCGAGTCCTTCATGGCCTGGCGCAATTCCTCGTCGTCGATGTTGCGGCCGGCCGTTTCCATGCCGCGCAGCAGGCTGGCTTCGGTGTAGTCTTTGGGCGGCTGGGTCGTTTTGGCTTCGAGGCGCGGCACGTGCGGGCCGCTTTCGCCCTTCTCAAATGCGGGCAGCACCGTGCTGACGGCTTCCTCGTCTTCTGGTTGGTTGTTAGTTGTTGGTTGTTGGTTGTTTGCTGGTTTTGGCGCGCTTTGCTGAGCGGGGTCGCCATAAACAACACGCCAGCCGGGACTCAGAATTTGCCGGCCCCGGACGCGAAACAAATACGCCGCCGCCTCGGCCAGCACGGTCGTGTTGCTGACTTCACAGTCGGGGTAAAACGCGGCGATGAAGCGACGCGTGATGATGTCGTACACGGCCGTTTCCATGCCGCCGCCCGGCCCGCCGCTGCCGGTCGGAATGATGGCATGGTGGTCGGTTACTTTATTGTTATTAAATACTTTGGAAGTCTTCGGAATTTTCCGTTCCAACAAAAAACCCGTCAGGCTCTCGTACCCGATACCGCGCAGGATGCCGGGAATTTTTGGGTACACGTCGTCGGGCAAATATGTAGTGTCCACGCGCGGGTAGCTCACGGCTTTTTTCTCGTAGAGCGTCTGCACGATTTTGAGCGTGTCCTCCGCCGACAAGCCCAGCTGGTTGTTGCACTGCACTTGCAGGCTGGTCAGGTCGAAGAGGCGCGGCGGGGCTTCGCGGCCCTTTTTTATCTCCACGTTCTGCACCGTGAGCGGGGCCGGGCGCACAGCTTCGAGCGCGGCTTTGGCCTCGTCTTCTTTCACGAAAAAGCCTAACGCCCGCAGCCGGGTTTGCTCGTCGGGCGCGTCCTGGGCCTGCTTTTGCTCGGCTTCGGTGTTGATGCGGGTAAAAGTCGTGCCCCGATATTCGGTCTTCAGCACCCAGTACGGCTCGGGCCGGAAATTCGCGATTTCGTGGTGCCGGGCCACGAGCAAAGCCAACGTGGGCGTTTGCACCCGCCCGATGCTCAGCAGCTGCTTGTCGCCATAGCTCGTGTACTTGAGCGTGAACAGGCGCGTCGCGTTCAGCCCCAGCAGCCAGTCGCCCACCGCCCGGCTCCGCCCCGCCTGGTACAACGAGTCGAAGTCCTTGCCGTCGCGCAAATTCAGAAATCCCTGCCGGATAGCCTCTTCCGTGAGCGACGAAATCCAGAGCCGCTTGACCGGCTTGCGGCAGCGCGCCTCGTGAATCACCCAGCGCTGAATCACCTCGCCCTCCTGCCCCGCGTCGCCGCAGTTGATGACCTCGGTGGCCTCGTCGAGCAGCCGCTTTATCGTGTTGAACTGCTTAACCACGCCCTCGTCGCGGCGCATGAGCTTGATACCGAACTGCTCGGGCACCATCGGCAGGTCGTGCAGGTTCCAGCGCTTCCACTCGGGCCGGTAGTCGTCGGGCTCCTTGAGCTGGCAGAAGTGGCCGAACGTCCACGTGACCTGGTAGCCGTTGCCCTCGTAGTAGCCGTCCATTCGCCGGTTGGCCCCGATAACCTGGGCGATTTCGCGGGCAACGGACGGCTTTTCGGCGAGGCAAACGACCACAGATTCTAACGGATTTAACTGATGGAACGGATGACGCGGCCGCTGGCCGCTGACTATCGGGCGGGCGGCTTTCGGGCGGGCGGCTTCGCGCGTGGCGGGTGCAACAAAAGTAGCGGGCGAAAGGGTCGGGTTGCCGTTTACTCTTCTGCTTGCAGGAGCGCTAAAACTTCCGTCTCAAGCACGGGCAAATGCTGGTGAATAATGACCCACACAATGGCATCGCTCACATTGTCATAAAGGTGGATGAGACGGTTACGGAAATCCACCATTTGTTTCGTGTTTGGCAAAGTAGCTTCGGGGCACTCGCGCCGAAATGAATTTACGGCCTCGCCCACAATAGCTAACTGGCGCTCCACGGCACTCCGGGTTTTATGGCTGGCCTGGTACGCCATAAAATCGGACGTATCGGCCGTGAACTCGCGCACGGCTTCCACAGCCGAGCAGATGTCAAGCAAGTATTTCCGGCCGCGCGCAGTCATAAACCAGCTTTTTAGTGCGCTCAATCTCCCTGATGAGCACCGGGTTACGTAGCGCGTCGGGAGTGAGCAAATCCACGCGTCGGCCCAGCAAGGCTTCCAGCCCTTCCCACAAGCCCAGCAAAGCCTCGCCCTGTGCCAGCGGCGGCGCGGGCAACAGCGACACCAACACGTCCACGTCACTCCGCGCCGGGTCGAAGCGCGCCGTCAGAGCCGAACCGAAAACGTGCAGCTGCGCGACTCCAAAACGGCGGCACAGGGCAGCTAGGGCCGGGAGCGGGAGCAGCAGCGACATGAAAACCGGAAAATGAAACGGTGAGCTTCACGCGAAATTACGACTGAGAAAATTCGGTTTCAGCTCACAGCTGCCTGCCCCGCGCCTAGCGGCGCAGTGCCACGCGCACGCCCGCCATCAGCCAGCGGCGCGGCATGGGCGCGCCGAGCAGGTCGGCGTAGCGGGCATCGAACAGGTTCTGGGCCTGGCCCACCAGCCAGACCCGCTCGGGCACCACGGCCAGGTCGAGGCGGGCGTTGAAGACGGCATTGCTCGGCGTGAGCTGGGTATCGAGCTGGCCGTTGGTGGCCGTCACGGTGGTTTGCTGGTCGGCGCGCACCTTGTAGGTGCCGCCCAGACTGAGCGTACCGCGCCGGTGGGTCAGGCTCAGGTTGCCGCTCAGCAGCTGCCGCGCCACGTTCGACAAATATTGCGAGGTGATGTCGCCGGCCACGTTTACGCCGACCAGCGTGTAGCCCACGGCGCCATCCAGGCGCAGGCCGGGCGCGAGCGCGGCGCGGGCCGTCAGCTCGGTTTCGAGGCCCTGGGTGGCTACCTCAAACAGGTTCTGGGCCAGGCGGTAGCTGCGGGCCGGGTCGAGGTTGCCGAGGCCGGTGGTAGCGATGGCCTGGCGCCCGGACACGCTCACGTAGTCAATCAGGTTGTTGCCCCGGCGGTAGAAGTAGGTACCGCGCAGCAGCAACGCGGGCGAGGGCCGGTAATCTAGCCCGGCTTCGTAGTTAGCGGTGCGCTCAGCGGCCAGCCCGGCGTAGCCCACGTTGAAGCCGCCCGGCACGATGCCCGGCCGGATAGCCGAATTGTACTGCTCCGTAAAATTAGCCGCCCGAATGGCTCTCCCGGCGGCTGCCCGCGCCGTCAGCTGCTCGCTCAGCACGAGGCTGGCGTTGAGCTGGGGCAGCAGCTCGGTGCCGTAGGCCGCGTCGTGGTCGAGGCGCAGCGCCCCGTTCAGGCGCAGGGCGGCGGTAGGCGCGTAGGCCGCCACGGCAAAAGCTCCGGCGTGCCACACATCGCGGTTGCCGCGGTCGTTGCTTTCGATGGTGCGGTGGTCAGCCTGCCCGCCCAGGCTGATTTGCAGCTTCTCGCTCAACTCGATTTGGTGCTGCCCCTGCGCGTTGAAATAGCGCATGGTGTGGTCGCTGGCCGGCAGCGTGGGCAGATACACGTAGAGGTCGGTGCTGGTCGTGGCTACCACTTGCAGCTCGGTGCGGGCGCGAGGGCTCCACTCGTAGCGCAGCTGGCCCTGGTACCAGGCGCGGCCGGTGGTTTCGCGGGCGCGGTCGCCGGCGTTGGTCGTGTAATAGTTTTGGGCGTTGAACTCGCGCCGGTCGAAGCTGGCGCGGGCCGCCGCGCTGAGCTTGGGGGTGAGCTGGTACGCGCCCGAGAGCGAGTAGGTGTTGAGCCGGAAGTCGTTGCGGTTGCCGCCGGGCAAGTCCAGCAGCTGGCCGCTGGCCGTGTTGTTGAGCACCCCGCCGGCCAGGCGCAAGCCCTTATCCTGCCCAAAAAAGCCCGCGTTGGTGCTTTTCAACCCGTACTCGCCGGCCAGAAACGTGCCGGCCAGCTCGGTGCCGTCGGGCCGGTGGGTGGCGGCGAAGGTCTTGGTGACGATGTTGATGAAGCCACCCACCGCGTCCGGCCCGTAGAGGGCCGCGCCCGGCCCGCGCACGACTTCAATTTGCTCAATCTCGGCCGGCGTAATCGGGAAATACCCCGCAAAATGGCCCGTGAGCGGGTCGTTGAGCCGCATCCCATCGAGCAAAATCAGGACCTGATTAAACGTTGAGCCGCGCAGGGTGATGTCGGCCTGAGTGCCGAAGTTGCCGCGGCTCTGCACTTCCAGGTTGGGCAGCAGCCGCAGCAGGTCGTCGAGCGAAGCCACCGGGTAGCGGCTCAGCGCCGTGCCTGGCACCACGGTCACGTAGCGCCCGGCCTGGTCGGCGGGCTGGTCGGCCAGGCGCAGGCCATACACGGTTACCTCGCCCAGACGCCGGGTGCTGTCGGCCGCCGGAGCCACTGTAGTTTGGGCCAAACAAGTACTAAAAATCGAACAGAAAAAAGCAGTAGTCAGAACGGGTTGCTTCATAAAATAAGCCGGGAAAAACGGCCCGCAAAGCTACGCGGAGAGGACTGGCCCGGCCAGCGCGCCAGCGCGCTGGCCGCCGTTTAGCGCGCAGCGCGTAACGGCAGGCCGAGCAGTGGCGCGAGTTTGCAACTCGCTGCCGCGAAGCGGCAATCGGCGTCAAAAGGCAAATCAAGAGTCAGGCAATCGGCACGACCGTAGCTGGCCGCTGCGCGGCCGGGAGTCGCAGACTCCCCCTACTGGTCGGCCTGCCGTTACGCGCTGCGCGCTAAACGGCGGCCAGTGCGTCACTTTTCCTACCCACTCACTTCTCCGGCAAGGGTGGGTTGTCGCGGGTGAGCAGCAGACCCAGGCCCAGGCCCTGGCTAAATTGCAGACTGGCATCCTGGTCGATGTTGTAGAGCACCGTGCTTTGAAAATTGACGCTGAGCAGGCGGTTTACCTTGGCCGTAATGGTCAGGTCGAGGCGATGGTTGAACTGCTGAGCGCTGAATTTCTCGTAGTCGGCGAAGAACAGGTAGCGGGCCTTGAGCTCGGCGTTGGAGCCGAGGGGTTGCTCCAGCTCGGCCAGCACCTGGGCGGCCAGCACCTGCCAGCGGGTGCTCTGGCCGGCTTCCACGCCGTAAATCACGTCGCTGGGCCGGGCGCGAAAGCGGGCCGGGTCCCGCACCACGGTCAGGCGGGGCGCAAACGGGGCGATGCGCACCCGAAACCGGGTGGTGGGGTGGTATTCCATCCCGTAAGAGTTGGTGATGTAGGCTGGGGCCAAAAAGCCCGACAGCAGCCGCGCCCCGCCCGTATCGGGGTATTCGAAGCCCGGCCCGAGCTGCGAGAGCACGTTCAGGGCCGCGAACAAGCCCCAGCGCGGGTTCAGGTCGTAGCCGTACTTGGTGTCGAGCCAGAGCCGGTCGTTGGTTTTGCGGTAGCCCTGGCCCCGCGCGTACTGACCGGCATAGAGTGCATCGACCTCATTGTCCCAGCTCTGGCGGCCCTCGTGGTAGTGGGCCTGGTAATTAAAGAGCGCGTTCAGGCCCAGCGAGCTCGACCCGCCGCCCTTCCAGTTGTCCGACAGCAGCGACTCGTTCAGGTTGATACCGGCCTTGAGGCTGGTGCGCCAGATGGGAACCGGCGCGGCAGCAGCAGCAGCGGGCGCGGGCGCGGCGGGGGATGTTTGGGCGGCTGCCAGCGTGGGCACTCCGGCAATAAGCACGAGGGAAAGCAGTAGCTTTATCATCAGTACGAGCGGGTTAAGTGAAAGCGCAAAGCTATCCAACTTTATCCGCTCGCGCGCCGGTGCTCAGTCAGGCGCGCCCGGCACGGTGCCGTAGATGTGCGCCAGTTCGGTGCGCCCGCCAACGTATTCGCTGATTTTCAGGTCCGTGAGCAGCCCGTCGCGCACGTCGTACGCGAAGCCGGGCGGGCGGGCGGGGCTGATTTTTAATTTACCGCACCACTACCACCCGAAACGTGCCGGGCAGCACCGCCGGGCGGGGCTTGGGCACGGCCGCCGTGGGGGCCGGCGCGGGGCCGTAGTCAGCGGCGAGCAAAAACACGCGGTGCGTGGCTTCGTCGAGGGCGCAAGTGCGCGCGCCGCGCGCGGTGGGCACGGTCTGCGTGACCCGAAAACTCTGGGGACCGTCTTCGTGCACCACCGTGAGGCTGCCGCTGCCGCCCGAAGCGAAGGCATCCTGGCGGGCGTCGTCGAACACGACGCCGTCCACGCCGGCGGCGGTGGGCAGCGCGGCCAGCACCTTGCCGTTATCGGCATCGAGAATAATGAGCTTGCCATCGCAGCCGCTGAACAGGCGGCGGTGCTTGGTGTCGATGGCCAGCCCGGTTGGCTCCGCGCCGGGCGCGAGCGGCCAGCGGTGTTTCACGGCCAGGGTCTTAGCATCGAAGGCCACGATTTCGCTCTTGTCTTCGAGATTAACGAAAATAGTGCCCTGGTTATCGCTCACGCCGGCTTCGGGCGCGCCGCCCAGCTCGGCCGTGCCGACCACCGCACCGGTGGCCGCGTCGAGCACGGTGGCCGTGGTCGTGCCGTTGTTAAAAACGAACACGCGCTTCGTAAACTCGTCGTAGAGCAGCGCGTCGGGCTTCTGGCCGGTGGGCGCGCTGCCGGTGGCTTGCAGGGTTTTGGGGTCGAAGAGCAGCACCGTGTTGTTGCCGCCGCAGCTCACGAAACCCCGGCTCAGGCCCGGCACGGTGAGAATGCCGTGGACGCGGGGCGTGTTCGCAAGCGTGCCCACGAGCTTGCCCGAAGCCAAATCCAGCACCTCGACCTGGGTGCCGTGCGAAGCGTAAAGCCGCCCGCCGAGCGCGTCGGCGTATACGTAGTCCCAGCCGCCCTCGCCGCCGATAGGCCAGGTTTGGGCCACGCGGTAATTGATGGCGGCGGCACGCTGAGCAGCGGCCGGTGCAGCCGGACGCGACGCGGTGGGTTGGGCCAGGGCGGGCAAGGTAGCCAGCAGCAGCGGAAGCAGGTTTTTCATGAGTGTCGGGCTGGCGGCGGCAAACGAAACGGCTCGTGCCGAGCAGCGGGTAAAGCTACGCGCCCGCTGCTCGGCACCCCGTAGCTTTGCCCCGTATGCCCGACGAATCAACCCTGACCCCAGCGCCCGCGAAGCCCTACTACCCAGTCATGTCCGGCCTCCGGGCCGTGGCGGCGCTGCTCGTTTTCGCCAAACATTTCCGGCCCATCGATATACCGGACTGGGCCAACCAGACCGCGCGGCAGTTTTACCTCGCGATGAGCATCTTTTTCGTGCTCAGCGGCTTCGTGCTGGCCACCAACTACCAGCAATTGGCCGTTGGGCCGGGCGCGGCGCCCTGGTACGCGCCCGCCCGTGGCGGCCCGCCCGCCCGCCCGCCCGGCTGGTGGCGGCGCTACTTCTGGCGGCGCGTGGCGCGGGTCTTTCCAATCTATCTGCTGCTCAACACAACGGTGCTCTGGCGCCTTTACTGGCCCGTGCCGCCCGGTGAGTGGGGCCACACCCTGACGCTGGTTTTTCTGAGTGAGTCGCTGCTGCGCGGCTTTTCCAATACGCTCAAGTACGTGGGCCTGCCGCAGGCGTGGTCGCTCACGGCCGAGGAGTGTTTTTATTTCAGCCTGCCGCTGCTGCTCTGGCTTTGGCAGCGGCGGGGCTGGCGCGGGGCGGCCGGGTTTGCGGCCGGCGCGCTGGCCCTGGGCCTGGGCCTGACGGCCGTCTGCCAAGGCCGGCCCGCGCTGCACGGCCTGTTCGGCTCCTACTATCACCTGTTTAGCTACACGTTTTTTGGGCGGGTGCTCGAGTTTTCGCTCGGCGTGGGGCTGGCCCGCTGGCAGGCCGCGCGCGCCGCCCGGCCGCTGGTGCCCAGCCGGCCCTGGCGCACGGTGGCCGGCGGGCTGCTGCTGGCGGCCGTGCTGGCCGCGCTGCTGGGCATCAATTCGCTAGACGGGGCCTACGAGGGCCTGCTCGACCCGCGCTCGGTGGCCCTGAATGTGGTCGCTTTTCCGCTCGCGTTCACGCTGCTGCTGGCCGGCCTGCTGCGCGAGCACAGCTGGCTGCGGGCCGTGCTCGGCTCGCGGTTCATGGACGAAGCCGGCCGCCGCACCTACGCTTTTTATCTGGTCCATATCGGCCTGCTCAGTATCTGGTGGCAGCATTATTTTGGCTTTGGCCGGCATATCGGCTGGTACCTGCTGCTGATACTCCTGGTGAGTGAGCTGATTTATCGGGGAATGGAAGAACCCGCGCGACGCTGGATTCTGCGCCGAGTGGGCGCTTGAGCTTCTGGTTTTCAGGACGCCGGTTCGGGCAGAGTTCAGTTAATGAGATGCCATTTCGCAAAATCGAGAGGTCGTTACCCGGTTTAGCCCAAATCTGCGAGAAAAATAACAAACCCTACCCCCGCCACGACAGACAAATCCCCGGCGCGCCGCCGTAATAGCTGGGCATAACCCCAACGCCGTGCGCCGCGCGGCCCCAGCGGTGGCGGTGGGTGAGGTAGGCCAAATGAGCGGACAAAATACCGAAACCCGCGCCCGCCACCACGTCGCTCTGCCAGTGCTTGTCGTTTACCATGCGCAGCACGCCCACGCTCGTGGCCAGGGCGTAGGCCCCCACGCCGTACCACTGGCTTTTATCACGCAGCTCGGTGTGCACGATGCTGGCCGCCAGAAACGCCTGCGCCGTGTGGCCCGATGGAAACGAGAGGTTATCCGAGCCATCGGGGCGCGTCTCGCGGCTGATGTACTTCACGGCGAACGTGCTGGCCAGCATGATGGCCTGGCCCTTGGCGATAATTAGCAGCGTGTTGACGCGGTCGTTGCGGGTTTCGACCCCAAACAGGGTCACGGCCCCCAGCTCCACATAAGGCGCGAAAGCCAGCACGTCGTCCACGCGGGTGCGGGTGTTGGGAAACACGCGCTGAATGTCGCGCCGCGCGTCCTGATTGGTGTAAAATCCGCCGCCGTTGAACGTGTACGCGCCATAGCCGATGAGCACGGCCGGCACCACAGCCGCCCGGAAGCCTTTGCTTTGAAAAAAAGGCTGGCGCCCGCTGGCCGGCCCTGCAACTAGCCCCGCGCCGGGAATTTCGTATTGGTGGCGCGTGGTATCGGCGGGCGCGGCGGCGGGCGGCTTGGGGTTAAGCGGCACCTGGGCCAGGGCGGGGCCGCTCAGGGCGAGGCTCAGCAACAGGGCGCGGGCGGGGGCAAGGAGGAAGCGCATAGAGGAAATAGTTGGGGGCAGAACGGAGTGCCACTCCGTTCTACATTCGGGGGAAGGTCGCTCATACGCGAAGCGGGCCATTTTTGCTGCCCCGCTCCGCATTTGCGTCCTTGAACAAGCACCTAACCAAGCGGTTTGGCAGGGCACCAGCAGCCCAGCTTTTAGGGCTTAGCTTCGGCCGCCTCTTTCTTTCCCACCTTTTCTCCCTGCTTCATGCCCAAAATCATTTCCCCGCAAGTCGAGTTCAGCGGCTTGCTCGCGCAGGTGCGTCAGGCCACGCCCGAAATCTTCACGGCCGACGGCTCCGGCTTTCTCAATCTGCTCGAAGGACGCTGGCAGGAGCCGGGTACGCCCCGGCCGGCGCGCTCGGCCGTCGATGGCTCGGAGCTGGGCGCGCTGCCCATGCTCGGCCACAACGAAGCCCTGCGGGCCGTGCGGGCCGCCAAAGCCGAAGCCCCCGCCTGGGCCGCGCTGGGCCTCGACGAGCGCCGCGCCCGCGTCCAGGCCAGCATCGACCACATCCGGCCCCACATGCCGCTCATCGGCAAGCTGCTCATGTGGGAAATCGGCAAGACGTATAAGCTGGGCCTGAGCGATATCGAGCGCGCCCTCGAAGGGGTGCAGTGGTACGTGGATAACATCGAGAGCCTGCTCGGGCAGCGGCGGCCGCTGGGGCTGATTAGCAACATCGCCTCCTGGAACTACCCCATGTCGGTGCTGCTGCACGCCGTGCTTACGCAGGCGCTGTGCGGCAACGCGGTTATCGCCAAAACACCCTCCGAGGGCGGCTTTATTTCCTTGAGCCTGACCTTCGCCCTGGCCCGGCGCTGCGGCCTGCCCATCACGCTGGTGAGCGGGCCGGGGGCCGCGCTCAGCGACGTGCTCGTGCAGGACCCGGCCGTCGATTGCTTCTCGTTCGTGGGCGGGCGATTCACCGGGCGCGCCCTGGCCGACGAGCTGGCCCGCGGCACCAAGCGCTACATGCTGGAAATGGAGGGCGTGAACTCCTACGGCATCTGGGACTACTCGCAGTGGGACCGCCTGGCCGAGCAGCTCCAGAAAAGCTACGACTACGGCAAGCAGCGCTGCACGGCCTACGTGCGCTTCGTGGTCGAGCGGCGCTTGTTCCCGCAGTTTCTCGAAACTTACACCAAGGCCATCAGCGGGCTGAAAGTGGGCAACCCCACGCTCGTGGACCAGCCCGGCGACGCGCTGCCCAATTTAGCATTTGGGCCGGTCATCAACGCCCGCCAGGCCCAAACCCTGGACCGCCTCTTCGACAACGCCAGCCAGACCGGGGCGGTACCGTTTTTTGAGGGCAAGCTCGACGACCACCTGTTCCTGCCCGGCCAGGACATGTCGGCCTACCGCGCCCCGCGCGCCCTCGTGAGCCTGCCCCGTCAGAGCGAGCTGTATTTCCGCGAGCCTTTCGGCCCCATTGACTCCGTAGTGCTCGTGGACCGCGTGGAGGAGCTGGTGGGCGAGATGAACATCTCCAATGGCGCGCTCGTGGCCGCGCTCGGCTCCGACGACGAGAAGTGGGCCACGCGCACGGCCAAAGAATTGCGGGCCTTCAAGGTCGGCATCAACCAGCTGCGCTCGCGCGGCGACCGCGAGGAAGTGTTCGGCGGGCTGGGCGAGAGCTGGAAAGGGGCCTTCGTGGGCGGCCGCCTGCTAGTCGAGGCCGTAACCGAAGGGCCAGCAGGCCAGCCGGTACTGGGCAACTACCCCGAGGCCGTGCTGCTGCCGGAGTCGGTGTAGGGGGGCACGGCACTACTCGCCGCATACGCCGCGTCCAGGGCCGGGGCCAGGGCCAGCAGCGCGGCCAGGCGGCGCACCAGGCGCGTGAACTCCTGCACCTCGTCGGCGCGCAGGTCGCGGGCCAGCACGGAGGCGGCGCGGTAGCTGAGCCACTTCTTGAGCACCGGGTAGCCGCCGAGCGTGGTGGCCCAGACCGCCGCCGGCACGGCCGCCCAGCAGGCTTCGTCGTTGAGCCAGACGTGCAAGTGGGTGGTTTCCTGGCCGGGCGTGGGCGTGGTGCGGCCCTTGCCGGGCAGCACCGTGCCGCCCGAGCGGCTGCCCCACTGCGCGCGCAGCCCGAAGTGCCCCTCGGCGGGATGGAGCTGGTCGTCGGGTGCGCCGGGCCGGCGCTGGGGCGCGCCCACGGCCCGCAGCTCGGGCCGGATGGGGGCCTGCGTGATGCCCGGCACCGGGCGGCGCACGTCGAGCAGGGCGGCCACCTCGCGGCCCAGCGCGGCCGAGGCTTGCAGGGCTTCGGGCGCGGGCGGCAACGGCAGCCGGGGCCAGTCCTGGCGCAAGGCCCCGGCGTTGGCGGCGCGGTAGGCCGGGGCGTGCAGCACGGCCAGCGCGTGGTAAAACAGCGTGTCGGCCTCCGCCCCCACCCCGGCCCGGTAGTCCTGGGCCAGCTGGCTCAGGTTCTCGCGCCGCTGCCCGTTGGAATACAGGTCGGGCGCGAGGTAGAGGGG
>JANXNW010000400.1 GCA_025353905.1 Hymenobacter sp. | reverse complement strand
GGCAGCAGGTTCGGCTCGTAGGCATCCTGGAAGAAATGCTTGGCTTTATCCGCATTGCCGAGGCGCGAATAGAGCAGCGCGAAAATGGCCTGGGTCATGGCCGGCGTGCCTTCGGTGGGCACGCGCGTTTCGTAGTAGGCCAGGTCTTTACGAATCTGGGCCGGGTCGGTGATGAATTTAAGCGGGAAGGCGAGCAGGTTCACATCGCCCTGCTTGATGCCCTCGCCGTTGTAGGTCGCGTGCTCGCGGGTTACGCCGTCGGGGAATTTGAGCAGCGGAATGTTCTTGGCCACGAGCGCCCAGTCGGCGTTGGCGGGCATCCCCAGCAGGCGGGCGGCGGCGGCGGCGTTTTGCAGATTGACCCGCGCGGCGGCGTTGGTGAAGGCGTTGTTGTCCACGTTTTCAGCCCACTCGTCGGCCGCCACCACGTTCTTGATGTCGTAGCGGCCGGGGCCGTTGCGCTCAACCCGACTGGCCCAGAAATTAGCGGTTTCGGACAGAATCGGCCAGCCTTTCTCGCGCAGCCACTCTTTGTCCTGCGTCACGCAGTAGTATTGCCAGGCAGCCAGCGCGACATCAGCCGAAATGTGGTGCTCAAACGGCCCGCTCAACGCCCAGACCGGCGTTTCCTCCACGCCCGAGTCGGCGCTCTCCCACGGAAACATCGCCCCCCGATAGCCGTGGGCAAAGGCGTTGCGCCGGGCCGGCTCCAGCCGTCGGAAGCGGTACTCGACCAGCGACTTGGCGATGTCGGGGTGCAGCACGAGCAGGGCCGGGAACATCCACAAGTCGGCGTCCCAGAAGACGTGCCCGTTGTAGCCCAATCCCGACAAGCCCATCGGCGAGGGCGAGTAGTCGGTGCCGGCCCTGGAAAACGAGTACAGGTGGTACATCATCGAATGCACGTCCTGCTGAGCCTGTTGCGCCGCCGCATCGCCGGTTATCTGAATATCGCTCTGCCACAGCTCCTGCCAGGCTTTTTCATGGAACGCGAGCAGCCGCGCGCGGCCTTCGAGGCGGGCAAAAATGGTGAGCCGCTCGGCTTCGTTGAGCGGGTCGGCGTGGTGGGCCGACGTGATGCTGGACCCGGCCACGGCGTAGGCGTAGCTCTGCCCGGCCTTCAATGTCCGGCTGAATTTCATCAGGTGCATCCCGTTGTCCCACATCTCGTGAATCACGCGCGGCTCCTGCCCGTGGGCTTCCTCGAACAAAAAGCTCGTGCTGGCGCAAAGCTGCAATTTGCCCGTGGGCGAGCGGGCCGACGAAGTCAGCAGCTGCACCGTGGCGTGGGGCCGGTCGATTTCGTTGTAATAATTCTGCACGTCGCGCAGCGCGTCGGGCGCTTCCATCACGCTGGCAGCGGTAATGACCACGTCCTTTTTAGCCATAATTTTTACGTCGAGCAGCGTCGTAAACGGCAATTGCCGCAGGGCGTAGTACGTGTAGCTGATGCTGGCGCGGTCGCCGTAGTCGAAGGTCGTCGTGAGCGCCGCCCGCTTCATATCGAGCACCTGCCGAAAGTTGGTGGCGTCGGCGGCCGACAGCCGCCGCCCATCGACTTCGAGGTACATATTGAGCAGGTTGAACGAGTTCAGAAAATTGCTCACCCGCCCGCGCCCGTACTGGTCGTAGGCGCCGGCCAGCACCACGCTCTTCACCTTGAACGGCTCCGGCGACGACACCACGCCGAGCATCCCGTTGGCCACGGTCGCGCCGTAATAGTTACCGGGGTTGATTTTATCGGCCGTAATGCGCCAGGGGTCGGGCGCCGGGGGCGTTTGGGCCTGGGCGGCGAGAACCGGCAACAGAGCGAGGAGGAAGGTTGGGAAGCGGGGCATAATCAATTGCAAATTAAGTAATACGGATAAGCGGACGGCTGCCCAACGCTGACCTCACCCCCCTAGCCCCCCTCTCCCGTGGAGAGGGGGGAACTAGCTCTAGTCTCTAGCCCTAAAACAGACGTGGGGTTAGAACTAGAACTAGGACTAGTTCCCCCCTCTCCACGGGAGAGGGGGGTTAGGGGGGTGAGGTGCCTGTTGAGCGGCCCCGTCCCGATTCAGCAGCCACAGCAACACCCCGTTGGTCCACCCAAAGCCGTCCTGCAACGGGTACTCGCCGCCCCCGGCCACGGCATTCACGTTCACCACATCGTATTTCTCCAAGAGCTTGCCGGTTTGGTTGAACACGCGCGCGTTGAGCGCCGTCCAGCGGCGGGCCACGGTGTCGGCCAGCGCGGGCTGCTGGCAGCGCCGCAAGCCGCTGATGGCCAGCCACTGCAACGGGGCCCAGCCGTTGGGCGCGTCCCACTGCTGGCCGGTGCGCACGGGCGTGGTGAGCAGGCCACCGGGCCGCAGAAAGTCGCGCCGCAGCCCGGCCGCCACTTGGCTGGCTTGCGCCGACGTGGCCAAACCCAGCGCCAGCGGATAAACCCCGGCCAGCGTCGGCCGCGCCACCCGCTGCCGCCGCGCCCAGTCGTAATCCAGAAACCAGCCGCTGACCGCGTCCCAGCAGTAGCGTTGCAGCGCGGCGCGGCGGGCGATGGCCTTCTGCTCGAATACCTTCGCCAGTGCCGGCTGCCGCTGCTGCGCGTAGCCCCGCGCCAGGGTTTGCTCCAGGCTGAAAAGCAGGCAGTTCAAATCGACAGCCACTAAATCAGTCGTGCGAATCGAGCCGAGCTTACCGTCGGCCCCGAACCAGCGGCTGCTGAAATCCCAGCCCGAAGCGGCGGCGGCCCGCACGTGGCGGTAAAACGCGGCCGGAGCCTGCTTGCTCAGGCGCGCGGCGGCTACATCTTCCGCATACGACTCCTCGCGGGGCGTGGCGGCCGCGTCCCAGTAGCGGTTGAGCAGGGTGCCGTCGGGCAGGCGCACGAGCGGACCGGCGGCCATGCCGGGCTTCAGCGCGGCGGCTCCGGCCATCCAGTAGTCGTACTCGCGCCGCAAGGCACCTTGGTAGCGTCCGCGCACCGAGTCGCCCTGCGCCTCGGCCAGCAGCTCGACCATGCGCCCGAAAAACGGCGGCTGCGAGCGGCTCAGGTAGTACGTCCGGTTGCCGTTCGGAATGTGGCCGTACTGCTTGATGAGGAAGGCGAAGTTGTCCAGCATGTCGCGCACCAGCCCTGTGCGCCGCGCCTCCACCAGCCCGAGCATCGTGAAATACGAGTCCCAATAGTACACTTCCCGAAACCGACCGCCCGGCACCAGGTACGGCCGCGGCAGCGGCAGCAGCGACGAGCCGGGCACGGGCGCGGCATCGGGCTGCCGCCGCAACACCGTCCAGAGCGTGTCGAGGTGCGCGCGCAGGCCGGCTTTGATATTGCTCCGGTAGGTGTCCGTGCTCGCCGTCGGAGCCTGAAAGTTGCGCGCCGCAAAAGCTTTCAGGTCGAAGCCCGGCCGTACACTTTTGCGCCGGTAGCGGGCCAGCACCGAATCGGGCGGGGCGGTGGGCCGCGCGTCCACGAACGTCTTGCCATCGGCATAAACGCGGCCCAACTGCACGGCCTCGAACAAGCCGGGATACAGCTGCCGGGGCGTGGGCTGGGCCAGCGCGCTCAGAGGCAGCAGAAGCAGGAGGCAAAATTGACGCATGACTTTAGCGTTTGGGGCGTGCTTTCGCGCAGTGTTTCGCAGTGTCTCGGCTTGATTCAACGCTACGGAACACTACGTCAAACACCCCGCAACACTGCGCGAAATCACGCCGGCATTTTACTTCAGCGGCAGCACCAGCGCCTGCCAGGGCTTTAAACTCAGCGCCGCGCCCGCCTGAAAATCCGCATAATTATTCAGCCAGGGCGCGCCGCCCAGCTTCAGCCCGGTCGGCACCGCCCAGCTCCGCGCCTCGGCCGTGAAATTCAACACCACCAGCGCCCGCTCCCGGCCCAGCGTGCGGGTGTAGGCATACACATGGGAGTTGGCCGCGTCGAGCAGCGCGTACTGCCCGTAAACCAGCACCTTATGCTGCCGGCGCACGGCCGTCGCCCGCCGGAAGTAGTTCAGCACCGAAGCCGGGTCCTTGTCCTCGGCGGCGGCATTCAGCTCGGCGTAGTTGGGGTTGATGCGCAGCCAGGGCTGGCCCGTCGTGAAGCCCGCATTCGGCGTAGCATCCCACTGCATCGGCGTGCGGCCGTTATCGCGAGCCGTGGTTTTCTGGGCCTCGATAAACTTGCTCAGGTCGCCGCCGCTGGCTTGCAGCCCCCGGTAATTATTGAGCGTTTCGATGTCGCGGTAGTCGGTTATTTTATCAAATTTGATGTTGGTCATGCCCAGCTCGTCGCCGCCGTAGGTGTAGGGCGTGCCGCGCATGGTGAGCAGAAACGTGCTCAGCAGCTTGGCCGAAGCCGCCCGAAACGCCGGCCGGTCGTCGCCCCAGCGGGTGGTCATGCGCGGCTGGTCGTGGTTGCCCAAATACACCGTGCCCCAGCCTTTCTGGGCAAAAATCCGGTCCCACTTCGTGTACACCTGCTTGAATTCGAGCAGGCTGTACGGCCCCGGCGCGCGCAGCCGGTACGAGTTGCCCGGCACGAGGCCCACGTCCATGCCCTCGAAATGGTAGAGCATGTCCAGCTCACGCCGGGCCGGGTCCACGTAGTCAAGCGCGTCGGCCTTGGTTACGCCCGCGCCCTCAGCCACCGACATGCTCGGGTAACGGCTGAGCACCTGCTCGTTCATCTCCCGCAGATACTCGTGCACGTGCGGCCCGTTGGCATAGAAGCGGCCCCAGTCGCCGTTGTACTTCGCTGGCAGCGGCGGAAACGCGGTGTCCTTCGAGATAAACGGAATCACGTCCATCCGAAACCCGTCGATGCCCTTGTCGAACCAGTAGCGCATCATGGCATAGATTTCCTGCCGCAGCTTCGGGTTCTCCCAGTTCAGGTCGGGCTGCTTGCGCGAGAAATAGTGCAGGTAGTACGCCTTCGTGAGCGAGTCAAAAGCCCAGGCATCCTTCTTGACATCAAAAAAGCTCTCCCGCTTCGGCGGCGTGCCCTTTTCCGCCGGCCACCAGTGGTAGTAGTCGCGGTAGGGGCTGGTGCGTGAGCTGCGCGCCTGCTTGAACCACTCGTGCTCGTCGGACGAGTGGTTCACCACCAAATCCAGCACCACTTTCAGCCCCCGTGCGTGCATTCCCTTGAGCAGCTCATCGAAGTCGGCCATCGTACCGAAATCCTTCATTATCCCCCGGTAGTCAGAGATGTCGTAGCCGTTATCGTCATTCGGCGACCCGTAAATCGGGTTCAGCCAAATTGTATTCACGCCCAAACTCTTAATGTAGTCGAGCCGCGAAATCAGCCCTCGCAAATCCCCCACCCCGTCGCCGTTGCTGTCCTGATACGAGCGCGGGTAAATCTGATACACAATGGCTTCTTTCCACCACTCGGGCCGGGGGGCGGCGGCAGTAGGCCTAGTCGCAGCGGCCGGCCGGGACGGAGCCGTTCGCGGGGTTTGCGCCTGACTGCTGACGGGCAGCAGCCCAAGCGTCAGCGCCACAAGCGGCAGCAGCAGAAATTTTTTCATGCAACTAGCTGGGTGGAAGAAAGAAGAGTGGATAACATTCACGCAAACAGGCCGTCGGCAACTGCTAGGCAGCGACCAACGGCCTGCTGTGGGCGCGGTTTCTAACGCTGAATAGGCAGGTTAGTAGCCGGGGTTTTGAGTCAGGTTGGAGTTTACCGCCAACTGCTGGTTTGGAATCGGGTAAATCAGGTATTTCGGGTCACTAGTGCTAGCCTTAGCTTGGAAAGGCTTCAGGAAGGTGCCGAAGCGAATCATGTCCTGCCGGCGCCAGCTTTCCATATACAACTCGCGGCTGCGTTCGGCGAGCAGGGCGGTTAAATCGACCGAAGCTAAGGCACTGGCCCCGCGCGAGGGGTTGGTGCGAATACTATTGACTAAGGCTAGGGGCGTACTGCCGTAAGAGCCGGCACTGGTAGCCGTGCCACCGCGCAAAATCGCTTCAGCTTTCATCAGCAGCACGTCGGGCAAGCGCAGGTGCACCATGTCATTATCAGTCAGCGCGCTGCTGCTGTTGGGGAAGTCAGGAGGATATTTGATGGGTCGGATGCCGGTTACTTCCAGGTTATTACCCGGCTCAATAATATTTACCGCAGACGTGAAGGCAAGCGGGTTACCCCGGCGGTCAAACAGCAAGGAATCACCACCTTTCTTTTTAAGTGAGGTCAGAGAATATTGCTGACCGGTCAAAAGGCCCACGTTCACCTTGTTGCTAGGATTAGTCGGGCCGCCGGCGTAGCGATAAACCTGACCTCGGCGCAGGTCCTGCGGCTCGAAGAGATTATACAGGTCGGATGAGGCGCAGGGGCCATTGTAGCCGCTGGGATTCATGTTGTAGTGCGACACGAAGAGCCAGGTGTCGCGCATGGGGCCGCTGCTCGTCCCGCCCACGTTTATTTCTGTGTGGATGTTCTCCGTGCCCAATATACCATTATTGGGGCAGAAGTTATCGAAATAGTTAGCCGCGAACTTATACCGTCCACTGTTTATAATCTGGTCGGCTAGGGTAATTACCTGATTCATGTCGGCCGGGTCGAAAGTTGGGGCGACCCGGTTGGCATACACCCCTTTGTTGAGAAAGCACTTCATCAGCAGCCCGCGGGCGGCATCTTTAGTGGAGGTGGAGAAAGTTGTTTGGTTAATTACGTCAGGCAGGTTAGGTAGCACAGCCTGCACCTCGCTAATGATATAGTTGAGCGCGTCGGTGCCCTTGCGCACCCGTGCCAGCTTGGTTACGTCCTCGGCGGGGTCGCGATAGGGTACTTGGTCGAAGAGGTCCAGTTCCCAGTACATGGCATAAGCCCGTAGGAAGCGTGCTTCGGCTGCCTGTTGCGTCGTGGGGCTATACTGTAGAATATCCGTACCGGAAAAAACTACACCGTTCAACCCATTAAATGTCCCAAGAATCTGCGTATTATCCGCCGTCCAATTTTGCAGATGTAGTTCGCGCCACACGCCATTATCGTCCCAGTCACCGGCGCGGGTGGGCATAATACGCTCGTCGGTGGATACCTCAGAAAGGGCAAACACGTTGGTGGCCCCCTGAAAGGGATTGCGCATGGCAATGTACACCCCCGTTAGTAGGGCAGCCGTGTTAGGCGTACTGCCACTCGAAGCCCCCCCTGGAATGGTGCCTTTCAGCGTTTCGTTGAGCTGACAGCTGTTGCTCAGCGGTAGTAGCGCCAGCAGGGCAGCTGCCCCCATAAATTTTAGATTAATCATGACTAGTAAGTTAGTTGTGATGAGAAAATTGTTTTGCGTAGGTCGATTACCTAGAATGAGGCGTTTACGCCGAAGGTAAAGGTGCGCGATGGGGGGTAGCCAATGTAGTCAATTCCAACCGACGGAATGAGGTTGGCCGTGTTGACTTTGTTCGTGTTCACATCCGGGTCGAAGCCCTTATAATTGGTGATGATGAACAGATTTTGGCCAGTGGCGAACACCCCGATGTTTTTGAAATAGGTGCCGATATTGCCGACCGCATAACCAAGGCTCAGGTTGGAAAGCCGGACATAAGAACCACTCTCAATAAAGCGCGACGAAGCCGTGATGCGGTTGTTGATAGACTCCTGCACGGGGTCATTGAAGAACGTAGTAGCGATGTTGCGTCCAGTAGCCAACTGGCTCACGTTCAGCACGCTATTGAGTGTGTTATTGTAAATCTGGTTCCCGAAAACGCCGGTAAAGTTGGCGTTTAGTGACAGCTTACGATAGCGGGCATTGAAGCCCAAACCGCCCAAAGCTTTCGGATTGGGATTGCCTACGATGAAGCTGCTGGCCGCGTCGCTGGCGTAATTGGCTTGCCCGGTCGTGGGGTCGATGCCGAGAAATTGCCGGGAGCGAAACGAGTTAATCGGCAAGCCATTGGCAATGGTTTCGGCGAATACCCCGGACAGCCCTTGCCCGTTGAGCGCCCCGGTGGGAAAAGAAGCCGGCAGCCCAGTCACGTTGTTCTGAATGAACGTAGCGTTGGCGTTCACGGTCAGCCCAAAGCCTTCCGGGTTGTCGGCCACGTTAAATGAACCGCCAATTTCGAAGCCCTGATTGATAACCTGACCCGGCAGGTTCACCCAGGTCAGCACCCCGCCAGGAGGAGCCGGCTGAACCGACACATTAGGGAAAAGCAGGCTGGTCGTGGTTTTATGGAAATAATCAGCCGTCAGCGTAAAGCGGTTTTGCAGAAAGCCCAGGTCAAAGCCGATATTATACTGAGCATCCGATTGCCAGCGCAAGTCGGGGTTTGCGGTAGTGATTTGGCCCAAAGAACCATTTGCCAGAAACGAAATCTGGTTTTGTGATGCTCCAGCTGGGTATTCCTGATTGCCAGTGCGCCCGTAGCCGCCCCGAATTTTAAACTGATTAACGGTCGAAACCGTCCAGAAGCCTTCTTTGGCTACGTCCCAGGCCGCCGAGAAAGAAGGAAAATATCCAGTACGGTAATTCGAGCCAAACTTGGTGCTACCGTCCGAGCGGACAGTGCCCGTCAGCAGGTAGCGGTCTTTATAGTTGAGGATAGCTCGTCCGAACACCGACTGCAACGCCGTGTTGGGGTCAGCGAACGAAGAAATGTTACGCCCCGTCGCACTCGTGTACTGGATAAAATTGGTGTAATCCAGCCCGTTAGTACCCAAGCCAACCCCCGACACGCCGAACCCACGCATGTTGGTGCCGGAGTACTGAAAATTCGTGTATTCGTAACCTACTAACGCATTCAATGTCAGGTCTTCGGTCAACTTTTTGTCAGCTGTAAGCGTAGCCGACCCCTGCTGGGTCAGCAATTCCGTCGTGCCGATGCTGGCGTAGCCTAGGCCTACTATGTCTTGCAGGGTAGTGCGCTGGTCAATCGAAGTGCGTCGGATGCCGGTAGCGTAGTTAGCCGCCACGGTGGCCCGCGCCGTCAGCCAGTCAGTAACCTTCCAGTAAGGCGAGGCATTAGCCAGAATAGTCGTTACCCGCGAGTTATCGTTATAGTATTCCGATATGGCCAACGGATTGACGATGGACGAGCTGAGTGGCACGGTCAGCGAGCCATCGTTCTGACGCAAGGGATTGGTCGGGTTCCACTGAAGGGCCTGTCCGATGAGGCTTCCCTGGAAACCCGCATCATTAGAGATAGGCGCGAGCTGCTCCTGGAACTGGCTTGTATTAATGTTGATGTCAATCCCTATCCGCTTGCTTTCCAGAAAAGTAAAGCCTGCAAATAAATTAGCACTGAATTTTTTAAAATCAGTTTTGCGCACGATGCCTTGCTGGTCAAGATATCCTAGCGAGAGTCGGAAGCGGCTGTTATCGTTGCCACCGCTGATGGCTACGTTGTAATTCTGCACGGGGGCCGTGCGCGTGATGGCACCGATGGCATCCACGCTACTTCCAAAGTCGTTGCCTTGCGTGGCAACACCATATTTACCTAGTGCCTGCCGGAACTCGTCGCCGGTGAGCACGGGCAGCCGACGGCTAAGTTGCGAAAAGCCCGCCGATAAATTAAAATCTACCCGCGTAGCGCCGCCCTTGCTGCGTTTAGTCGTAATCAGCACTACCCCATAGGCGGCCCGCGAGCCGTAAATGGCCGTCGCCGAGGCATCCTTGAGGATAGTCATTGACTCGATGTCGTTCGGGTTCAGAAAGTTTAGAGGGTTTGAGTCGGGCGAAGAGCCAAGACTGGTACCCGTATTACCCGGAGCGTCGCCCGGCCGCGCTGTGCGCCCATCCAATGGGATACCGTCCACTACATACAGCGGTTGACCAGTACCAGTTACGGTTGAGTTGCCGCGGATGCGTACCGTCGAGGCACCACCGGGCTGGCCGCTGGCGCTGGTGAGCTGTACCCCCGACACCCTACCTTGAATAAGCTGGTCGGGCGCAGTAAATACTCCCTGGTTGAACTCTTTGGGCGTGAGCACAGCCACGGCCCCGGTTTGGTCCTGCTTCTGCACCGCACCGTAGCCGACGACCGTTACTTCGCCCAGGGCCTGGGCATCGGCTTTGAGAGTCACGTTGAGCGTTACCGGCTCGGCACCGACAGTCGCAGACAGGGTCTGGGTGGTGAAGCCGACCGAGGAAATAACTATTTGGTACGAGCCGGGCGCGACTTTGAGTTCGTACTGGCCACTCACGTTGGTGGGGGCCGCGTTGGTGGTACCTTTTACGAGCACAGTGGCCCCGATGACGGGGTCGCCGTTGGGCTCGGTGACGGTGCCGCGTAGCAGGCTTTGGCCCATCGCGGTGCCGGCCAGGGCCAACAGCACGAGCAGCAAGCCGACGCGCTTTTGTAGGAATACTAGCATAAGTGAAAAGGGAATTGGTGGGAAAATGCAGCCTTATGGCGGTAAAGGTGCATCGGTAACATTTAGAAAATCAAGCCTCAACCGGCAACCTTGGAGGTACACTCCTTCCGAAATCGGTTACGTTATCGATTTCGGCGCGCGATATTTATTTTCTAAATCTCCGAATTTTTACTTGCGCATTGTTACGTTCGTGTGATTACTTCTTTACTCGGCGGGCTTGGGGCTGCGTGCAGCATCGGCACTGCACTCTATTGCCCGGCTTTCCTGACCTTATGAAACGAGCTACTCTACGCGACATAGCCCAAGCCCTCGGCATCACCGTGGCTACCGTGTCGCGGGCGCTCAAAAACTATCCCGACATTAGCGCCGCTACCAAACAAGCGGTGCTGGCCGCCGCCGAGCGCCTGCACTACGCGCCCCACCCGCTGGCCGTCAAGCTGCGCCAGCAGGCGTACAAAGTCATCGGCGTGGTGGTGCCCGACATCGTGCACCCGTTTTTCTCGGATGTCATCAGCGGCATCGTTGATGTGGCCGAGGCCCAGGGCTACCATGTCATCCTGAGCCAGAGCAACGAGCAGTACGCCAAGGAAATCCGGGTGACGCAGATGCTGCAAGCCACCGGCGTGGACGGCTTACTTGTCTGCCTGAGCAACGAAACCACCCGCGTGGACCACCTGCGCGAGCTGCAAGCCTACGACCTGCCAGTGGTGCTCTTCGATAAGGTCAGCCCCGAGCTGGATGCAAGCGCCGTGGTAACCAACGACTTTCAGGGCGGCTACGACGCGACCAGCCATCTCATCGGACTAGGCCGCCGCCGCGTCGCGCACCTCAAGGGCACCCCGCACCCGCAGAATACGCAGCGCCGTTACGAGGGCTACCAGGCCGCGCTGGCCGCCCATGGCCTGCCTTTCCGGCCCGAGTACGTGCTGGAATGCACCCTCGTAACTCATGAAGAAGGGGCGGCTTTCACCCGGCAACTCATGGCCCTGCCCGAACCGCCCGATGCCATTTTCGCCGTGACCGACGCGGTAGCCATCGGCGCGCTCAGCGCGCTGAAGCAGCTGGGCCAACGGGTGCCCGAGGACGTGGCTCTCATCGGTTTCAGCGATTGGGAAGTGTGCGCCCTGCTCGACCCGCCCATCAGCTCGGTGGCCCAGCCGGGCTACGCCATCGGGCGGCGGGCGAGCGAGCTGCTGCTGCGCGAAATCATCGCCCTGCGCGAAGAGCAGCCGCTGGTACACGAGCTGGCCGTGCTCGATGCCGAGCTGCGGGTGCGGGCCTCGTCGGGCGGTAGCGCGGGTCTCTAACCCGCCGCTCAAGTCATTATTCTGTTTGTCAGCTTATTGACTGACATTCGGCTCGAGTTGGGCGATGGGCGGCGGGTCGGAGACCCGCGCTACCGCTAACTTGCTTCCTAAACCCTTGCGCGCCCGGCCCGTGAAACACGTTACCCTGCTGTTAATCTTGGGATGGGTCGGTTGGCAAGCCCCGGCGGCGCTGGCCCAGGGCAACGGCCCGGTGGCGCACGGCGCGCGTGCCCAGGGGCTGGGCCAGGCCACGGCAGCGCTCGACGGCGACCAGGGAGAAGTTTGGGCGGTGGCCAATAACGCGGCCGCGCTCGGCTCGGTCACCCGGCCGGCGGCCGGCGTGTATGCCGAAAACCGCTACCTCATTCCCAGCCTCAACGTGGCGGCCGTGGCCCTGGCCCTGCCGCTGGGCCGCGTCGAGGCGGCCAGCGGGGTGCTGCCGGCCCGCGCCAGCCGGGGTGTGTTCGGGGCGGAGGCGCAACGGTTTGGCGGGGCTTTGTACAACGAAATCCGGTTGGGCGCGGCCTACGGCTACCGCCTGGGCGTGGTGAGCGTGGGGGCGCGGGTTGATTTGCTGCAAGTCAGCTTCCAGGACCTGGGCAGCCGCCGGGCGGTGGTCGGCTCGCTCGGCGGGCAGGCCGATTTGATTCCGAACCAGCTCAGCTTTGGCGCTTACCTCTACAACCTCACCCAGGCCCGGCTGGCCGACTACCAGGACGAGCGCGTACCGACCGTGCTGCGGGCCGGCCTCGCCTACCAGCCCACCAAACAGGTGCTGCTGCTGGCCGAAGCCGAGAAGGATGTCGCCCGCGAGCCCAGCTTTCGCGGCGGGGTCGAATACCGGCCGGCCCCGCCGCTGGCCGTGCGCCTGGGCTACGTCAGCCTGAGCCAGCAAACGACCGGTGGCGTGGGCGTGCGCACGGGCAGCTTTCAGTTCGACTACGCCGCCGGCTACCAGCGGGCACTGGGCCTGAGTCAGTATCTGAGCGTGAATTGGCAGTGGGGGAAGCAGTGAATGTGGCGCGGGCTTCAACCCGCAGGGTATTGGGTGTTCGGTTTTAGGTGTTGGGGGCGTTGTCATGCAGAGCGCAGCGAAGCATCTCGCTCGCATCATTGCTGAGCCAACATGTTGGAGTTACTGCGCCACGCGAGATGCTTCGCTGCGCTCTGCATGACAACGCCCCCAACACCTAAAACCGAACACCCAATACCCTGCGGGTTGAAGCCCGCGCCACATTCACTGCTTCCCCC
>JANXNW010000395.1 GCA_025353905.1 Hymenobacter sp. | reverse complement strand
GCTTCTGGTACGAGCCAGCTGTGCCGTGCAGCACGTAACCGGGGCCGGGGTCGGCCACGAGTTGCGAGGCCGTGAGCCAGACATTCAGCTCGTCGGCGAAACGGAGGTGCAGGCTGAAAAAGTCGTCCACGAGCGAGCCGGGGCGGTGGGTGGCCTGGGTCCGGGTCCAGCTCAGGGGCCGGCCAAACAGGCTGATGGCTTGGTCGAGCAAGTGCGGGCCGAGGTCGTAGAGCAGGCCCGCGCCCGGCCGGGGGGTCTCCTTAAACGCCTTCGCGCTCAGGGCCGGGCGGTAGCGGTCGAACCGAAAATGGGCTTCCACCAACCGGCCCAGCGCCCCGCTTTCGACCACCCGGCGCACGGCCCCGAAGTCCGTGTCCCAGCGCCGGTTCTGGTAGGGCAGCAGTTGGCGCTGGTGCTGCCGGGCCAGCGCCAGTAGCGTTTGCCACTCAGCCACAGTGGGCACGACGGGCTTCTCAAGCAGTACGTGCCGGCCGGCCGCCAGCGCCTGGGCGGCCAAGTCGAAATGCGTATCGTTGGGCGTGTTCACCACGATTAATTCCAGCGAGTCGTCGGCCAGCAGCTCGGCCACGCTGCCGTAGGCGCGCAAGCCGGGATAGTGGGCCGAGAGCGTTGGGCCGTGGCGCTCAACCACGGCCGCCAGCGTAAAGCCGGGGTGCGCGGCCAGAAATGGGGAGTGAAACAAGCGGCCCGACATGCCCGAAGCCAGCAAGCCCGCGCGGATGGGAAGCGCTGTAATCATGCCCAAAACTACGGCTCCCGGTGGCGCGGCGGCTACTTTTGAAGCTGACTGCTGCTTAGAAGCCAACTACTTTCCAGGAGAAGCCCGCTGTTTTTCCGGCTTCGTCCCCACTCTCTTTCCCGACCATGCTTCCTGCCGGCGAAACTGACTTGACCCAATTGCTGCGCACGATGCGCCCGGCGCGCCAGCCGGGGCGCTACGTGTTTTGCCCCGTGCCCAGCCTGGCCGGCCTCGACTTGAGCGAGTGCCTGGGGTTTTTCCGCGAAGCGGAAGCCTGCACCGTGATTTTGCCCCAGGCCGTGGCCGACCGCCTCGGCCTGCCCTATTCGTTCGTGGCGGCCTGGCTCACGCTACGCGTGCATTCGGCCCTGAGCGCAGTGGGCCTGACGGCGGCCGTGGCCGGGGCGCTCACCCGCATCGGCGTGAGCTGCAACGTGGTGGCGGCGTTTTACCACGACCATTTATTTGTGGCCGAGGCTGATGCGGAGCGCGCCTTGGCGGCACTGGAGGAGCTGGCCAGTAATGGTAGTGTCCGGTTCTGAACGGACTGTTCACAAATGGACGCTTGCGAAGAAGGCCGTTCGGCTTATTTTTCAGCAACCTTCTGTTTGCCAACAGCTTACAAACCTGGCATGGCGCTTGGCCTTACCGACCCGACATTCGGTATCGTCGTTCGCTTATGGACAGAATTATTCCCTCCAACATTCAGAATCAGCGGCGGTGGCGGCGCGGGCTGTTGGCCCTGGGGGCGCTGGCGGCGCTGCTGACGGCCGGCTGGGGCCTGCGGACGCTGGTGCGGCCCAGCCTGCGGCGGGCCGATATGCTCACGGCCACCGTGGAAATGGGTGATGTCGATGCCGCCCTCACGGCGGCGGGCACCGTCATTCCGGCGCGGGAGGCGGTGCTGACCAGCCCCATCCAGAGCACCATCCGGCGAGTGGCGCTGGCTGTGGGCGCGCCCGTGCGGCCGGGGCAGCTCATCCTGGAGCTGGACAAAGACCTCGCCGCCTCGGCCCTGGCCAAGCTCGACGATGAGCAGCAGCGCAATCAGAATAAGACTACGCAACTCGGATTAGCGCTGGCCCGGAGCCTGACCGATTTGCAAGCTCAGCAGCAGGCTCAAGACCTGAAAGTGAGCAGCCTGCAATCGGCGCTGCGCGACGAGCAGCACTTGCTCCGCATCGGCGGCGGCACGGCCGAGGCCGTGCGCCAGGCGGAGTTAAATCTAAGCGTGGCCCGCCTCGAAGCGGCTCGTTTGCGGCAGCAACTCGGCACCCAACGCCGGGCCAGCGCCGCCGACCAGCGCGAGCTGGGCTTCACCGTTTCGATGCAGCAGCGCAGCATCCGCGAGCAGGCCGGCAAGCTGCGCCAGGCCGACATCAGCAGCCAACTGCCGGGGGTGCTGACCTG
This sequence comes from Hymenobacter sp., assembly GCA_025353905.1. Classification (GTDB taxonomy): domain Bacteria; phylum Bacteroidota; class Bacteroidia; order Cytophagales; family Hymenobacteraceae; genus Hymenobacter. The sequence goes on along the minus strand of JANXNW010000395.1, from coordinate 2,467 downwards.
GGTGAACGACAACCTGGGCAGCACCGTGCAAGCCGGCGACGCGCTGGCGCGGGTGGCCGACCTGAGCCGCTTCCGGGTGCGGGCCACGCTGGCCGACACCTACGCCGAGCAGCTGCACCCCGGCGACGCGGTGCTCGTGCGCCTCGGCCCCGGCGCCGATTTACGCGGCAGCATCAGCAGCATCAGCCCGGCCGTGGACAAGGGCGTTATCACCTTCTACGCCAGCCTGGTAGAGGACCATCACCCCGCCCTGCGCGCCAATCTGCGGGCCGACGTGTTCGTGCTCACCCGCGCCCACCGCGGGGTGTTGCGCCTCAAAAACGGCCCCTTCTACCTCGGCGGGCAGGAGCAGCCGGTGTTCGTGCGGGCCGGCAACCGGGCCGTGCGGCGGGTGGTGCGCTTCGGCGACAGCAACACCGATTTCGTGCAGGTGGTCAGCGGGTTGCGAGCTGGGGAAGAAGTCATTATCTCGGATATGAAAAGCCGGGCGGATACGCCGGAAGTGGAGTTGACGGAGTGAGGCTGGCCCAACAACGGCACCTCACCCCCCTAACCCCCCTCTCCAAAAGAGAGGGGGGAACTAGCTCTAGTTCTAGCCCTTGGTTCACTATCTGATTTAGAGTTAGAACTAGAGCTAGTTCCCCCCTCTCTTTTGGAGAGGGGGGTTAGGGGGGTGAGGTGCCGTTGTTGAGTTGCACCAAAAAAGTAAGTACAGCTAATTCCCAGCGCCCCTGCCCTACCAGGCCCTGAATTTCGATTTCCTCGCCAAATCATGCGCCTGCACCTATCCCATTTACGCCTCCTGCCCGACCCGCCCCCACGCCGGGAGCGGACGCGCGACGGGCGGACCCGCCAACTCCTTGCGTTGCCAACGCTGCTGCTGCTGATACCCAGTCTGCTGCGCGCCCAGCCCCAACCTGCCCCCACCGCCGAGCTGACCTTGCCGGCGCTCATCGCCCAGACCTGGCAGCGGTCGGCGGCCGGGGTGCAGGCCCGCGCCGCCCGCGAGGCAGGTTACTGGAACTACCGCGCGTTCGTGGCTAATTACCGGCCCCAGCTCAGCTTGCAAGGGACGGTTCCCAACTTCACCCGCGCCATTGCCCCGGTGGTGCAACCCGACGGCAACCTGGCTTTCCAGCCGGTGCGCATCAACAACTCGACGCTGGGCGTGAGTTTGAGCCAGAACCTGGGTTTGACCGGCGGGCAACTCGTGGTGGGTTCCCAGGTGCAGCGGTTTGACAATTTTAATAATAGCCAGCGGCAGTACAACACCCAGCCGTTTACGCTGGGGCTGAGCCAGCCGCTGGGCTATTTCAACGGGCTGAAGTGGGAGCGTCGGATTCAGCCGCTGCTTTTTCAGGAAAGCCAGCGGCAGTACGTGGAAGACCACGAGGCGCTGGCCCAGCGCGTGACGGAGCTGTACTTCGACGTGCTCGTGCAGCAGGTGAGCGCCGAGGTGGCGGGCCAGAACGCCCAGGCCAGCGCCGAGCTGCTGCGTGTGGGCCAGGAGCGCGCCCGCCTGGGCCGGCTCTCCCAGAGCGACTTACTACAATTGGAGCTGAGCGTACTCGACGCGCGGCAGGCCCAGACCCAGGCCCAGCTCGAAGCCGAGAGCGCGGCCGTAAGCCTGCGCACCTACTGCGCCCTGCCCGGCCCCGAAGCCCCGCCGCTGGCCGTGCCCGCCGCCGCCCCGGCCCTGACCGTAGCCCCCGAGGAGGCGCTAACCCAGGCCCGGCAGCACCGGGCGGCCGTGCTCGCGTTTGCCCGCCGCCAGCAGCAGGCCGCGCGCGACGTGGCCCAGGCGCGGGGCACGAGCGGACTGCTGGCCACGCTCACCGCGAACCTGGGCTACGTGAACCAGGCGCCGCGCCTGCTCGACTCCTACGGGGCGCTGCAAAACCAGCAGCAGGTGGCCCTGGCCTTTGCGGTGCCGCTCGTGGACTGGGGCCGGCGGCGGGCGCTGCTGCGCGGGGCCGAGCTGAGCCAGGACCAGGTGCGGGCCGCCGTGGGCCAGGACGAGCAGAACTTCGAGCAGACCGTGCTGACCCAGGCCCGGCAGTGGCCGGCCCGCGCCGGGCAGCTGCGCCTGGCCGCCCGCGCCGATTCGCTGGCCCAGCGCCGCTACGCCATCACCCGCGCCACCTACGAAGCCGGCCGCCTCAGCCTGACCGACCTCACCCTGGCCTCGGCCGCCAAAGACCTGGCCCGCCGCAGCTACATCCTGGCCCTGCGCGCCGGCTGGGTCGCTTATTACCGGCTGCGCGGGCTGACGCTGTACGATTTTGAGTCGCGGAAGCAGTTGGTGGGAGAGTAAATTGATTTTTATTCAACTCAGTGTCTATCAGAATTTTGCTTACTCGCCGCTCGTAATGCCTCACCCCCCGGCCCCCTCTCCTTCAGAGAGGGGGAGCCTAACGAACGCTGACGTTCTCCTACGCCTCGGCTCCCCCTCTCTGAAGGAGAGGGG
>JANXNW010000385.1 GCA_025353905.1 Hymenobacter sp. | reverse complement strand
GCGGAAGCCGATGATGTCGGGAATGCCGCGGCGGCCCTGGGGGTTGGAGCGGTAGCGGTTGATTTTGGCATCGTAGATGCCGGTGGTGTTTTGCCGCCACACGGCGAAGCCTTGCAGGGTGAGGTAGGCCAGGATGGCGCTGGTGGTTTCGCCGGCGGTGGGTGGGGTCAGCTCCAGCAAGGTCTGCTGGTGTTTAGCGGCTACGGGCATGGCGGGGCGGTGGTGGGCGTGAACGAGCCGATGGCGACGAGGCGGGCGACTTCGGCGGCAGTGGTCTGGTATTCAGGGCTGAAATCGGGGACGTGGGTGCTGCGGCGGGCTTGCAGGACGCGGGCCGGCGCGTGGCGGGTGGCGGGCAGGGTGCGGACCCGGTAGGTGCTGCCGCACCGGGCGCGGTAGTAGGCGGTGCTGAACATGGCTGGGGGCTACTCGTCGGGAGTGGGGGCGCGGTAGCGTTCCAGGATGGCGCGGTCTTCCTGGCGGTGGCGCTGGTCGAGGCGCTGTTGGGCTTCGGGGCTGGGCTGCCAGTCGGGGCGCGGCTTGGGGACGCGGGCGGCGCGGAAGGTGGCGCGGTGCTGCTCGGCTTGTTCGGGGGTGATGAGGCCGTGGGCTTCTCTGGCTTTGGTGAGGCTGAGCTGGTGGCGGCGGCGGTCGCGGTCGGGGGCATCGGCGGGGATGCGGTCGGCGACGTGGTGCAGGAGCTGGCGGGGGTCGGTGCCGAGGGCCTGCACGGTTTCGGCGTTGGCGCTGGTGCCGCGGGCGATGCGGTCGCGGTGCTCGCTGACGAGGAAGGCGGCTTTGGCCTCGAAGTAGTCGTTGATGATGGCGAAGAGGGTGGGCTGGTCGAGCACCTGGAAAAACACCTTGCCGCTGGTGCGGGCCTCTTTGAAAGCCAGGATAATGTCCTTGATGCTGTCGTGGGTGTAGGTGGTCATCAGCACGTCGGCCACCTCGATGATGTCGGCGGCGTCGGGGCGGTTGGGGACGCGCACGCTGTCGCAAAAGGCTTTGACGATGGTGGCCAGCAGCTTGAGGGTGGTTTTCTCGCCCACGGCCTTCTTGACCTGGAAGAGCTTGGGGGCGGCCAGGGCCTGGGCTTTGGTGAGGCCCACGGACATCTCGGCCAGCAGCATCCGGGCTTTCTCGCTGGTGCTGCCGGCGACCTGGCTAAGTGTAGCGTCCAGAAGCGTATTCATCAACTGCTGCTCCAAACTCGGCTTGGGTGAGGGGGCCAGCGCTGCCGCGGGGGTAGGTAGCACTGCTGGCGAGCTTGAGTTTTCCATCCTGCATATCGTTAAGCATGAATTTCTTGGACGTGGCCAGCCAGTCGCGGCGGCGGGGCGGCTCGCCGTGCTGCCGCCAGTTGCTGACCAGCTCGTGGTAGTAGCGGAGGTTGGCCAGCTCGTAATCGGTGCCGGCGAAGGCGGCGAGGAAGGTGTCGAGGGGAGCCAGCTCGGAATCGGCGAAGGGTACTTCGGGGCGGCGGCCAGCCCCTCCCCCCAGCCCCCTCCCCTGTTGGGAGGGGGAGCCGGACGACTTTCTTTTTGGCGCAACTTTTTCTTTCTGCGTCTGCGCCATCTGGTCGGAATCGTCCGATTCTGAATGCCCATCGTCGTCCTCCGAACCTTCCCCTCTTTTTTTTTCGGGCGCTGCGGCGGTACGACTGAAAGGAGTACCGTTTTCTGACAGGGGTTTGGTCAGGTTTGTATCCGGTTTATCAAAAGAGGGCACGGCTTGGGTAGGGCTTGGGGCAGAAGTGGCCCCGGTGGTTGGGCCGGATGTGGCCGGACCGGGGGGCTGGCGCTTGGGCGCGGCTTGGGTCGGATGTGACCCAATCGGGGGCGCGTCGGCGGGGGGCAGCTCGTGCATGAGGGCGCGGCTGGCGCGGTACTCGGAGTGGCTGGGCTGGTAGGTGATGAGGCCCCAGGCAGACAGGTCGCGTAGGCAGGCGCGGTAGGTTTTGGGGCTGCCGATGTGGGCGGCCTGCATCAGCTCGTCTTTGAACAGCACGATGTCGGCCGGAAACCGCGCCTCGTTCCACTGCTGGAACAGCGCCACGTACAAGCTGACGTGGTACGGGGTGGCCTCGGCGGTGCGGGCCAGCAGCTCGAAGGCGGCGCGGGTGTGGCGGATGTAGTTCATGCTGGGGCATTCTGGCGGGCGCACCTCACGGGACCCCTATGGGGCGGCCCCCTGTCCTGCGGAGAGGGTGAGCCACGGCGGCGTGGTCGTGTTTTTAGCGGTCGGCGAGGTGTGGCTAGCGTTCGCCGGCCTCGTCGGCAATGGACGTGAGCAGGGCAGCGGTGCGGGCCTGCAAGTCTTTGGTGTGGGCCAGCATCTCGGTGGCCATATTGAGGAACTCCTCGGTGATGTCGGCCCGGCTGGAGCGGCCGTAGATGACATTGTACACGGTGTTGAGGGCCACGACAGTGCCTTTTTCGGCCATGCGCTCGACCACCGTCTTGGCGGCGCGGTTGCGTTCGCCGAGCTTTTTGTAGAGCTGAAAGAGGGTCGGCGTTGGCTCGCTATTATCTTTTATTTGCCAGTTGTTAGTAATCTGTTCCATTTTGTTTGTAATGTGTTACATTTGTTGAGGAGAAGTTGCCGAATGCGTACAAACATACGCGGCAGCTCGGTTAAATCTTGTATTAAACAACAAAGAGAATGGAAGCTACACCGCACGTTGGGCAGCGTTTGCAGCAGTTTTTGGACCATTACAAGCTGACTGCCAGGCAGGCGGCCGTCA
>JANXNW010000335.1 GCA_025353905.1 Hymenobacter sp. | reverse complement strand
ACCTGGTGGAAAATCATGCCCTCCAACACGGCCAACCAGCAGTACGACCGCGTGTTCTTCGCCTACCTGGACACGGCCATCGTCAAGGCCCAGCGGCTCTACGATGCGGACCCCGCCAACTACGAGGCCAGCTTCTTTCTGGCGGCCGCCTACGGCTTCGACGCCCGCCTGCACGCCGAGCGCTGCGACTGGCGCAAGGCCACGGTGAGCAGCAAACGCTCCCTGACCTACCTGCAAAAAAGCCGCGCGGCCAACGGGCTGAGCCCCGAGTTTGGGTTTGGGGAGGGCCTGTTCAACTACTATGCCGTCTGGATTGGCGAACAGTACCCCTGGCTGCGCCCGGTGCTGCTCTTTTTTCCCAAGGGCAACCGCGAAACCGGCCTGGCGCAACTGGCTACCGTGGCCCGACAGGGTTTCTACACCGGCACCGAAGCACGCTTCTTTCGGATGCGCATCTTGGGCAGCGAGCGCGAGAACAAGACCGAAGAAGCCCTGGCGGCCTCCCGGTCCCTGACGCAGGATTTCCCCGACAATGCCTGTTTTGCCCGCAGCTTGGCGACCCTCTGTTTCACGGAAGGCGATTTCCCCGCCTGCGAGCGCACCAGCCGCGACCTGCTGGCCAAGCTGGGCCAGGGCCTGCCCGGCTACGAAGGGACCAGCGGCCGGGTAGCGGCCTACTACCTGGGCTACCTGCTGCAGAACCGCGACCGCGACCCGGTCTTGGCCGCGGACTATTACCGCCGCTGCATCGTGTTTTCCGAAACGGTGCAGCTCACCACGGGCTACTACGTGTTCGCCCACGCGGCCCTTGCCCGGCTCGCGGCCCAGCAGCAGGACGTGGCCACCGCCTGCCGCTACTACGCCGTGGTCGTGGCCAAAGCCGGCAAGCACGAAGCCGCCTACCAAGAGGCGCGGGCCTATCTGCGCCGCCACGGCTCCTCCCGGCCCGGCTAGTTTAGCGGGCCAGCAGGAGCCCGGCCCCCGGCAGCAAGCTCCCTCCGATTGGCTTTCGCCGACGGCTGCCAAAGCTCATGGAGTGGCATTCGCTAGCGGAGCTAAGCCGGTACGGTCGCGGCTTCGCGCTACCCTATCGGCTTAGCTCCGCTAGCAGCCAGGCGCGGGTATCGGCCCCAACCATTTGCCCCACCACGTCGAGAAAGGTGGTAGTCGTGCTCACTTTGCGGGCCGCCGTGGTGGCCAGAATGGCATAGAATGGTGTCGTGCCCACGCGGCGATGCAGGGCTGCCAGCACGGCCATGCCCTTGTTGTAAATGACGCGCCGGTACATGCCGGGCTCGTATTTACTGCGGTCGAAACCGGTAATGGGCGGCGTATTAGGCGTGGTTTGGTCGAGCTTGGTGTACACCTGACGGTAGCCCGTGGTGTCGCCGCTGGCTTGCAGGTAGAGGAGGCTGGAATAGGTAGCAAAGGCCTCGTTGAGCCAGTCGCTTTGGTCGTGTACCGAGCCGTAGCCCCACCACTTGTGGCTGATTTCGTGAGCCAGTATTAACAAATCGCCGCGCTGGGCCACATCAAAATCGGGGCGGTAGGTAATCACCGTGGCGTTATCGAGCAAGCCAAAGGCATCCTGCCGGGTACCGGTCAGGAAAACGGTAAACCGGGTAATCGAATCTTGGCGGCCCAGGGTGCGGTTGTAAAAGGCAATGATTTCCTGTGCTTTCGGTAAAATCGCCGTTTCCAGCGGCGTCAGTGCCGCCCCGGCTTTCACCACGGTAAGGACGGGACCACTGCGGGCTGTGACCTGCGCGAACTGCGGGGCGATGATGGCCGTCAGCTCGGTGGCGCTCGTGCGGCCCCCAAACTGATAGCGGCCCGCCCGCGCCCGCCGGGCCGGGGTGGTGCTGCGCACCTGGTAGCCGGCCGGCACGCGCACGGCCAACGCGTAGTCGAGCAGCTCGTACTCGCCCGTGGGCCGGAAGGGCAGCCAGCCCGAGTGCGCGCTGAATTCCAGTACCTGCGCCTTGGCGCGGCCCGCGTCGAGCGTACCCGAGTAGGTGAAGCTGATTTGCCGGGCCTGTCGGCGCGGGGTGGGGTAGCGCACCGTCAGCTGCTGCAGCGTGTTTTGGAAATTGGGATAATACACCCGGCCCCTTCGAACCAGGCCCGCGCCACCCCGCAGGTTTTCCACCCGAAAGCGCTTGTTGAGGTTGAGCTGCAGGACCGACGCGGTATCGGTAGTGGGCAGCGTGAACACATAGCGGCAGGTGAAGGCGCGGGTGGTGGGCTCCACCCGCAGCTCCACCCGCACGATGGGCGTGGCCTGGGCAGTGGGCCGGTAGCCAAGGGCCAGGCCAAGTAGCAAAAACAGAAACTTCATGAATCAACCAGCGGCGAAAGGGCTGCCGGCTGCCGGGGCATACCCAGTCAACCCAAGTTTCGTTACGCGGCTCCGGCTGTTATTTTTACCGGTCCCTGGGTGCTTACCGGGTTGGCCGCTTTGCCCAGCGGTTGCGCCCCCCCTCGCCAATGCAACTACTATCCGTCAATACCACCCTCCCGCAGGACATCGCCTGGCAAGGTAAAATCGTGCGGACCAGCATTTTCAAAAAGTCAGTGGCCGGGCCGGTGCAAGTAATGGCCGAGCATCTGGCCGGTGGGGCAAGCCGACCTGCGCGTACATGGTGGCCGCGACAAGGCCGTGTACGCTTACCCACAGGAACACTGGGCTTATTGGCAGCAGTGGTTGCCCGTATCCCTGCTGGAGCCAGGGGCCTTCGGCGAAAACTTAACGACAACAGGCCTGCTTGAATCCGACGTGCGGGTCGGCGACTGCTTCCAGATAGGTACGGCCGTGCTGATGGCCATCCAGCCCCGGCGGCCGTGCGTGAAGCTGGGCATCCGCCTGGGCCGGCCGACCGTGGTGCGGGAGTTTGAACAGGCGGGGCGCAGCGGCATCTATTTTCGGGTGCGGCAGGCGGGTATTATCGCGGCGGGTGAGGCCATTACGCTCTTGGAGCCCTCGCCTCATGCGGTGACCATTCAGGACATGGTGGCGTGCCTGGCCCCCGGCCCGCACGATTTGGACAAAGTGCGCGCGCTGCTAGCGACTCCTTACCTGTCCGTTTCCTGGCGCGAGCGTCTCATCCGCCTGCTTGCTAGCCAGGTGTAGCAGCTAACGCTTTGAGGTACTAACGCACCAAATTGCCGCGCTCCTGCGGGCCGGATAGGCTTGGCAATTTAGCATACCACGAGGCGAAGCCCAATCGGGGCTTTAGGTCGTCCGAATGCGCCGGGGCCGGGTGTGGCCCTGCGCATCCAGGAGTCAGAAAACAGGAAGTGGTTGGCGGCGGTAAAGCCTGCCCGCTAGCCGCACAAGGTGGCCCTGCCCCGGTGCCGCCGGCTACTGGCCCAGCCGGCCGCGCTCATCGGCGTTGGCATTGGTTTCGACGCGCTTGCTCTTGAAGCCGGTTTTGCCGAAGTTGTAGGTGAAGGCCACTCGCACGTAGCGAGTGTCGTCGAATTGCAGGGCGGTGAACTCCACGGGCCGCACGCTGGTCGAGTACCGGAAATTGAGTTGGTAGAAGGGGTCCACGACGGCCAGGCTGAGCGAGGCACGCTTGTCGAGAAAGGTCTTTTTCACGCTCGTGACCACGTACGAGTAGGCCGCGTAGTCGAACAAGCCATTTTGAGCAGGCGAGTTGTAGTTGCCGAACACCCGGGCCGTCCAGCCCTTGCCCAGGGCAAAGGTGTTGTCGCTGCTCACGCTGAGGTTGGTGTTGCGGCGGGTGAGGGTGCCGGCCGCGTCGAACGGGTCGGGGAAGCGGAGCTGCTGGTAGCTTAGGGTTAGGCTGTTGTTCATGGCCCACCACTTGGCCACGGCGACGGGGGCCGTGAGCACGGCGGTAGCCAGGTGGCGCTGCGGCAGGTTCTGGTAGGTGCTGGTGAGCAGCACGGTGGCCGGGTCGTAGCGGTACACCTGTGAGAGGGCCCCAGTGGTTTGGGTGTAACTCAGCTGCAAGCCGTAGCCCTGGTAGAGGTTATTCCACGAGAAGCTGTGGGCGTATTCGGGCCGCAGGCGGGCGTTGCCCCGCTGGCTGGTGTAGGTGTCCTGGAACCGCTCGTAGGGGATGAGGCTTTCGTAGGCCGGGCGGGTCAGGTTCTTGGCGTAGGCCAGCGAGGTGGTGTAGTCGGCGCTCACCTTGTAGTCGGCCCGCAGGTTCGGAAACAGGTTGAAATAGCTGGAATCGATGCCGCTTTCCACCCGGTAGTGCGTGCGCTCGGCCCGTAGCCCGCCCTGCACGCTCAGCTGGCCGAATGCCTGGCTGCCACTCAGGTAGGCCGCCGCTACCTGCTCCTGGTAGCCCAGCTGCGCGAAGGGCGACAGGGCCTGGGCCTGCCAGGTGCCGTCCACCAGGCTTTCGGCTTCCTGGCGGCTCTGATTGCGGGTGGCGGTGTACTTGAGGCCCGCCTCCAGCCGGGTGGCGGGGCCAAATACCTTGTGGTAGTCGGCGGTGCTGGTCGAAATGTGGTACACGGCCGGAATGTAGTTGCGGAAGTGGCCGGGCCGCCCCACCGAGTCGGCGACCCCGCGCAGCACTTGGTCAAAATCCTGCTGCTGAATATTGTTCAGCGTGGCGTAGTTGGTGCTCAGCAGGAAGTTGGAATGCAGGCTATCCAGCTCGCGCTTGCAGAAGGCCGTGTAGTTGCTGAACGTCTCGCGCAGCACCACCTCCTGTTGGGTGGCGCTGGCGGTGCGGCCCACCGGCTGCGTCAGCTCGGCGTTGGCGGAGCCGGCTCCTCTCAGGCGGCCGCCCTGCCAGTCGGCATCGAATCCCACCGTGGTGCGGGCGCTGGGGTGGTAGTTGAGGCTGGCGCTGGCGCTGTTGTTTTGGATGGTTTTGGTGAGGTCGGCCCGCTGGCTCAGGCTGGCGATGGGGCTGCCGGTGCGCCCGGCGTAAAAGGCCCGGCTGCCCGTACTGCGCTCGAACCCCCCGCGCCCGCTGAGGCTACCGCTGGCCGCCAGGTCAAACTGAGGGGTGCTCACCCGCAGGCCAGCATTGGCCCCGCCGCCGCTGCGGTGGCCCTGGCGGAAGTTGCCGCCCACGTTGGCCGACCAGCCCAGTTCCTTGGCCCGCTTGGTATAAATCTCAATTACGCCGCCCGCCGCGGCGGCATCGTACTTGGCCGACGGGTTGCTAATCAGCTCAATGCGGTCAATCTGGTCGCCGGGAATGCTGGCCAGCAGCGTTTCGAGGCTGGTGCCGCCGGGCAGGCGCTTGCCGTTCAAAAAGATGAGCACGCCGATTTTGCCCCGGAACGTGAGCGGCCGGCCCTCCACAAGCTGCACCGTGGGCGCGGCGGCCAGCACCTCGTAGGCGCTGTTGCCGGCAGCCAGCAGGCTGCCGTCCACGTTCATGACCACGCGGTCGGGCTTTTGCTCCAGCAGGGGCTTGCGGGCCGTCACCACTACTTCGCCGAGGTGCTGGGCAGTGGGTTGGAGGGCCAGGCTGCCCAAGTCGAGCGGGTTGGTGCCCGGCGCTATTTGCACCGCCTGGGTGCGGGTGGTGAAGCCCAGTTGCAGCACCTGGAGCTGGTAGCTGCCGGACCGAACGCCCGCCAGGGTGAAGCGGCTGGCCTCGTCGGCCACGGCGGCCTGGGCAATTTTGCCGGTCGGGCCCTCGGTTTTCAGCACCACGTTGGCGAAGCTCAGGCCCGCTTGTGTGGCCCCGTCGAGGGCGCGCCCGGTGAGGGTGGTTTGGGCCACGGCGTCCGGTGCGGTGAGCAACCAAAGCAGCAGGGCTACGAGGAGGCGAGGGAGGAGCGGACTTGTCATTTCGGCGTTTTCTTTGAGGCAGCGAAGAATCTGGGACGAAGTAGCCACTCATCCTTCCTGGCAGAAAACTCCTTCGACCAAAGCCCGTCCCGCCCTTACCAAACCGCTTTCCGTCCCGCACTTTCGCCGCCCATGCCTGCCGAACCCCTGGCCCGCTCCACCCCGCCGCTGCGCGAGCGCACCGTGGCCTTGCTGCTGCAAGGGGCGTTGTGGCTACTGATGGCCGCTTTCTTCTGGTTCTGGTACAAGCGGCCCAACTTCTACATTGCCGGCAACCTCTGGCCGCTGGTGGGGCTGTACATGGGCTTCGCCATCGTGCTTTTCAACAGCCTGGTGTATTGGGTAATTCCGCGCTGGCTGCTGCGCGGGCGCTGGCTGCTGGCGCTGCTGGGCGGCTGGCTCCTGGTGGTAGGTTACCGGTTCTGGTTTTACTACGGGGCGAAGCTGGTGCTGGCCTACCTGCCCTTGGGCCCGGAACTGCGCCGCATCTTGCCCCAGATAGGCGGCCCCGCTCCCTGGCCGGTACTCACCCAGCCGCTGCAGCTGGTGGGCACGTTCGTGGACCTGCTGACCACCATGCTGTTTCCGTTCCTCGTCAGCTTCCTGGCCTATGCCCTGATTGTGGACCGCCGCCGCCTGGCCCTGGAGCGCAGCCACTTCCGCCTGGAACTCAGCTACCTCAAAGCCCAACTCAACCCCCAGTTCTTGTTCAACACCCTGGGCCATTTGCAGGGCCTCACCCGCGCCCGCGACCCCCGCGCCGGCGACGTGGTGCTGCACCTGGCCGACCTGCTGCGCTACACCCTCTACGAAACCGACGCCGAGCGCGTGCCCTTGGCCCGCGAGCTGGAATTCACGGACGACTATTTCGCGCTCGAACGCCTGCGCCACGCCCCGGCCACCATCACCCACACCGTGCGCGGGGCCGCCGAACCGCTGCGCATCGCGCCCCTACTGCTCCATCCCTTTTTGGAGCAGCTGTTCGCAGACCTGCCGCCGGCCAGCGGTCCCGTAACCATCACCAGTGCCGTGGACTTGACGGCATCGGGCCTCACGCTGCGCGTGCTGCGCCAAAGCCTCCAGCCGCTGCCGCCCTACGCCGCTACGCCCGCCATCCGCGCCGCGGAACGGCGCTTGCAGCTGCAATACCCCGGCCGCCACGTCCTGCGCCTGGAGGAAAGCCCGACGCACTTGCATCTTACTTTACAGCTCGAACTCTGATGCCGCTGCCGCGCTCCTTCCCCGTTACGTATTCGCCCGGCGTGCGCACGGCCGTGCATACGGCTTTGTGGCTGGGCTATTTGTATTACCTGCGTTCGGTTTTTCTGAACTGGCACGAGGGGCCACTCGTCACCTGGGGCTTCGCGGGGGTGAACGGGCTGGCGGCGGTGCTGGGGTTTTATTTCTTCTCGGGCGTGGTGCTGCCGCGCTGGCTGCTGGGGCGGCGCTGGCTGCTCACCGGACTGGGGCTGCTGGCCATCTACTACACCTGGGCGCTGCTGAGCTACGGCTGGTTTAACGGGCTGGCCCACGCCGGGCTGGTGACAAAAAACATGCACACCTACGTCCACCGCATCCTGGATAAGGGGCTGTGGACGGGCGTATTCTCGTGGCACGGCATCAGCATCGGGCTCTATGATTTCAGCTTTGCCGTGATGCCGCCGCTGCTGGTGCGCTTCGTACAGTTCCTGCTGGTAAGCGCCAACCGCAGCCTGCGCCTGGAGCGCGAAAACCTCGACTTGGAAGTCAATTTCCTCAAAGCCCAGCTCAACCCGCACTTCCTCTTCAACACCCTCAACAACCTCTACACCCTGGTGGTGAAGCAGGACGCGCGGGCCCCCGCCATCGTACAGCACCTCACCGACCTTATGCATTACACCGTGTACGAGTCCAATGCCCCGCTCGCGCCCCTGGCCCGAGAAGCAGCATTTCTGGCGGCTTACCTGGAGTTGGAGCGCCTGCGCTATGGTCGCCAGGTGCGCATCGGCTACGCGCACACGGGGATTTGACCAGCTTCCGCCTCACGCCGCTGCTGTTGTTTCCCTTCGTCGAAAACGCCTTTAAGCACGGCATCGACAGCAGCCTTGATGCCGCCTGGGTCGATATTGCCCTGGAGGTGCAGGGCCAGCAGTTACGCTTCTCGGTGCGCAACAGCTACAGCCCCACCGCGCCCCTGCGGGCCGTGGGCGGCGTGGGCCTGGCCAACGTGCGCCAGCGCCTGGCCCTACACTACGTCCCCGCCGACTACACGCTAACCCTCAACCAGGCAGCAGACGTGTACGAAGTATCGCTCACGCTGCGCCTGCTGCCCACGGCTCCGCCCGCCGCCGCCCCGGTAGTTGCCACCCCGACCATTTTCCTTCCCGCTGACCTTCCCCCGCATGATTAACTGCCTGATTATTGACGATGAGCCCTTCGCCTGCGAGCTGCTCGAAGGCTATGTGGCCCAGCTGCCCGGCCTGCATCTGGTGGCCAGCTGTGCCCACGTTTTTGAGGCCCTGGAAGTCTTGCAGCAGCAGCGCGTGGACCTGCTGCTCTCCGACATCAACATGCCGCAGGTCAACGGCCTCGAATTTCTGCGCTCGCTGCCCAACCCACCCTACGTCATTTTCGTCACGGCCTCGCCCCACCACGCGCTGGAAGGCTTCGAGTTGGATGCCCTCGATTACGTGGTGAAGCCCGTCTCCTTTCCACGCTTTCTAAAGGCGGTGAACAAAGCCGTGAGCCTGCTGGGCAGCAAGCCCGCCCCCGCGCCCACCCCCACCCCCGCGCCGCAGTTTCTGTTCGTGAAAGAGGGCAACTCCTTGCAGCGCGTGCTATTTGAGGAAATCTATTACATCGAAGGCCTGCGCGACTACATCCGCATCGTGCTCCGCAACCGCTTCGTGGTTACCTACCTGCGCATGAGCCGCATTGAGGACCAGCTGCCCGCTAGCCAGTTCATCCGCATTCAGAAGTCGTACATCGTGCGGCTGGACGCCATTAAGGCCATCAGCGGCAATGAGGTCGAGCTCTACGATTCTACCGACCGGCTGCCCATCGGTAAGCAGTACAAGGAGCTGTTGCTGGCGCAGTTCGGCCTGGGGTGAGGCAGCCCAACTGCCCGGCAGGCAGCTAATGAAGCCGTTCTGCCAGGTCGGCTGAGGGCGGGGGATTCGGGAGGAAGCAATTCCTAAAATTACCGAGACATCTTGTCGAGTCAGACGAAGACAACCCGCAATCAATACTTACGCCACCGCTACAGCAGTTTTAATAACCAGGGCCGCACCCCTACACTGCTGTATACTACCACTACATTTCTATTTGGGGGGGGCTGTTAATTTCTATTCCGGGGATTGTATTGCTTCGACTCATCTTTTGGGCGTATTGCTTTTCGAACGCCCGTGCGTTATCTGCCCGTTCTTCCCGCTTGGTCCGGTCCGCGGGCTGCTCGAACACCTCCACCCCGTTTTTTCGAAATTCCCGTAAGGCATCGTCCAGTTTAGCGTCGTTTTCCTTGGTTTCATAATGAATGTTGACGGCGACTTTACCGTCGATAACGCGCCGGAACCGGGTTTTGTCGGTGTTCTCTTGCCACTCATATTCTGTGTGGTTGCGCCGCCCAATCGCTTCTATGACTGCGGGCAGATACGCCACGGGCACTTGCAACCGGATGTGCGTTCCGCTATAAGGCCAGTGTCGACGGAAGGACTCCAGGTAAGCCAGTTGCTCCCGCTCATGCTGCGCATAGGCCTGTTCCTGTTGGAATTTTTGCTGGGCTTCAATATGCATTTGGTAATCCGCAACGCCTAGCGTCGCACGCAACGCCACTTCGCATTGCTGCACGTTTCTTTCTGCGCCCGTGATAATTCCGCGCATAACTCCCACGAACGCATAATCGCCCTCCTGCTTAGCCGTCTCGGCTTGTGTGCGGTACTCGGCCACCTGCTGGTGGGCCTGTTGAAACGCAGCGATTGCTGCGTGCTCACGGCGTTGCACTTCTAGTCGTGCGTCTTCCAATCTTTTTGCTGCGTCTTCTACTCTTTGTCGGGCCTCGTCCGCTGTGCGCTGCTGCTCCCGCCGCTGCTGCTCCGCATCTTCGGCCTGCGCGGCTACCCGGCGTCGTTCCTGTTCCTGCGCCTGCATTTCCTCCAGCAGAACGTGCCCTGCGGGCGTAGCCTTTGCTTGCTCTTCGTGCGCGGCAATGCGGTTTTCCGCGTCCTGGATGGGTCCGTAGCGTAACTCGGCTACCCGGCCGTAGTCACCCACCCGCTCGGCTTGGCCGGCCTTCTGCACCAGGGTTGCCATGGAAACCCACTCTCGTCTGATACCTGCCAGCGCATCGGCCGTGGCCTGATGTTCTGCCGCTTGGCGCAACAGCTCCTCCTGGCGAGCCCCTTCAGATGTATCCAGCGCTGGCCGCGACTGTTGGGCAACGGCTTCCACTGGTGAAGCCGCTGCGGGCGGGTCTGCCGGCACAACAGACTTAAGCGGCGAGTGACCGGCAGTTGGTTCCGTAACCTCCTTCAAGTCGACCAACAGGCCAGCAGCCACCACAGCCGGTGGCAGCACGGCCGCGGATGCTAGCATCGGCAGCTGTCCGTTTCCCGGCACCTCCTGCGGCGGCGGAACAACGGGCGCGGCACGCGGCTGGGCCGCGCGTTCGCCTTCGGCGAGTTGCGCTTCAAGCTTGGAAGCCGTGGCTTGCCGTGTAGGTGCTTCGGCCTGGTACTGCGCAAATTTTTGCATCAGTTTAGGAGCCGTGAAGTCCTTGCCCACCTCCCCGCCCTTGAACTGGTGCCCATCCAACTCGAAGCGCACACCGTAGCGGGTCGTGCCGTCAGCCTGCTGGTGTTCGCTCACCACCTGCTTTATATTATGAGGCTTCAGCTTGTCGGCTAGCTCTGCAAAATTGGTAGTCTGGCCGTCAAGGGGTATCAGCGCATTTGCTACTGTGTGCCGGGCGCGTTGCCAGCCTGCAATACGTTTTTCACGGGGAGTATCGGCCGCCGCTTGCCGGTTTGTCTGCCCCTCGCGCCGCGCTTGCTTGCGGCCTTGCTCTTCGGCCGTCGCTAGGCCCAGCTGCTGCTCTACCCGCTGACATGCACGCCGGCTGTATTCTCCGATGAACGCATCCGGAATCACTTTGCCGTGGTCGTCCACGCGGTTCAGTACCAGATGCGCGTAGGGGTGGTCCTTGTCAAAGTGCTGCACCAGCGTCCACTGGGTTTTCAAGGGTCCAATCTCTTTGGCCAATTCGCGCCGGTAGAGCCGACCAGTTGCTTCCAGCAGCATGCTAACCTCCCCAGGGTTGAGCCCCTCGGCATCTTCGGGCCGCAGCGAGAGCGCAACGTGCAGCACCGCTTTGCCGAGCGTGGGCCGCAACTGCTGCTGAAACGTGAAGTCTTCGGCCATGTGCTGCGCGCTGTCCGTGCGCACGCCCTCGCTCGCCAGGACTTCCGCATCCTTGCTTTCCTGGCACAGGTAAAAGCAAACCGCCCGGAAGCTGTTGCCGATGATAACCTTGGCAATCATTGCGTGTCCCCTTCGTTTAAAACTGTTAGAAACCGTTGGACCTGGTCCAGCCGGGCTTGGGCCTGGTTCTGGATAACGGGTCCGAATTCATCGGTGCGCACGAGCTCCTCCAGCCCCCCCACCAGTCTGACCAATTGCCGGTAGAAAGCCACCGACAAGACGCCACGCTTGACCAGGGGCGTCAGCGGCAAGCCTTGCCAGGCTCTTCGCAGGAGCTCAGAACGCGTGCGACGGGTTTGCTTCACTTGCTCCAGCAAGTGCTCCATGTCTTCTGGCGGCAACGTAATCGTGAGCGATTTGTAACGCGCCGCCTTGGGGCGGGGCCCTGGTTTGCGCTTCTTTTTTTCGGGTTTGGGAAAGTCAGCCATGGAAGGGCACGAGCAGATATGCTGGGTTTTAGAGACAATGTAGTCGCGCAGCAGACTGCTATCATAATTCGACACGGGTGCAACACTTCTTGCTATTTAAATCATAGGCTAATTTCCGTAAAATTCCCTTTATCACCAAACGGTACTTACTCTTTTATCAGCGATTTCATAATAATCATGATTAGCCCCAATTATACTGGGATATTATCACAATTAAGACCAAGTAAAGATTCTTACTACTAACTGAATTATCGATTATTTCTGATTCAGCTTTCAACTACTAGCCTGTATAATTGACCTGTTAAGCCCATACTGCTCAAATCCTATACCCAATATTCAGGCAAATTTGGTATTCGAAAGAAATCCGAAATACTGTTCTTAATAAAAATGCTAATTTTACACAAGCAACACATGTGCGCTTTATACAACGAAACCAGTTACCGCATCGAGTCATTATAACAAAATTTGCAATTGTGACTTGTTATCAATTTTTTACACTTTGCTAATACCCGAGTATGTAACTCATTAGACCTGCACCACAAACAAGGCTTATCATAATGTTTGGGTGTTCCTTACACTGCTTTTACGGCTCCTTAAAGAAAAAAGCATTGCACAAATCAGACAGTATAGTCTTCTCTTAAAACCAGGCCAGCTACAATCCCTACAAAATAGTAATAGCACCAAATTTTTTATTTACCCAAAATTCCAAATTATGAACAAACTAAAAAAGATACTTACTACTATCAGCATGGCAGATATATTTCAGGTAATCCGACTCTATATTAATCTGTATTTTTATCATATCATCTGATAACAATAAATTCATATTTTTACTAAAAATACTTTTTAAGCAAAAGTAATTAAAAGCTATTCTTTGAGCATCTATAGAATCAGGCTGACTACTTATCAAGGCAGACCATTTGGTTGAATGAATTGCTACAACTATCTTTCCTTGTAATCAGGATTCCTGTAAACATCAAATTCATTTTTCTCAACTTTTTCACATAATTTCTTTATTTCGTATGACTGACCAGCCCGAATCTTCCATTCCTAATTCAGACGCTATTTCCCCTACTGGCAAAAATGGTAAAGTAGGCAAAGCGAAAAATTCCCCTAAAGTCGAATACGGTACTATACGGTTTCGCCTTCCCAAAGGGCTGGAGCGAGCCGTCCGTTACGCTAGCTTTGAGTTGGAAGAGAATCCGAAAGCAATCCACAAAACACCCCAGGCCATATTGGAGGAAGGGACGCGGCGCTACCTAGACTTTCTGAAGAAACACATTAATTTCCCTCCTGGTATGCTAACACATAAGTCAACTCCGGAATAATCTCGCTTCAATACTTTTCACTGAATGTGGTCTACCCGGCTTATCCGCTATGCGAGCCTGACCTTAACGAACAAGTCTTTGCTTTTTGCGCCCGACACCTCAGGATAAAAAAGTAAAGACTTGTTCGTTATGTGCCTACCCTAAAAGTTTTGGACCGTTGAATAGGGCGTTCTTTAACGATGAGTTGTCCTGAATTGAGTAACCGAAAATGGCTAGCGGCTTTTTGTTGCAGTTGCGTTATACCGCACTCGCACGGATATTTCTGGATGTGAACTATCCGTCTGCTTTGGGAGCCAGAACACAGTTGCCCACCTGTTTTGGTGATGTGAGGTGGTCTAGCCAAGCCGAATACAATGGGGACGCGGTTTGCAGATGGGTTTCGAAGTGACTTGGAGCGAGACCGAATTCGTCAGGGATGACCAGCATCCGTTTACCATTGCCAGTAAAGAAAAGCAGTTAACAGCTGCTGCCCTTGCCTTCGCGTGGAGTTAGTTGAAAATCAGACCGCGGAATTGACATAATCAATTGGCTTCCCCTCAGCTCTCGCAAGCCGAAGCAGTGGCCTAGTTGTGGCACCCGCCACTGCCTGCTACCTTCACATGGCCATCCGTCCTCTTTCCAGCCGGGGTCCGACGTAGCGCTCCCCGGCCCCTCTTTCGGCGTCCTTATAAGTTCCTCTCCGATGCGCGCAATTAGCCTTTCCACGCAGGCGAAAAAACAAGCCCTGCAGGACCACATCCTGAAGCTGGTCCAGGGCCAGCGACTGGCTGGAGTCGCCGTGGCCATGGGCGTAGGCAAAACGCTCCTCGGCTTGCGCGATATGGAGAGCCTACTCGGGGGCGGCCAATTGACCGGGTCAGCCACCAAACATTTTCTCGTCGCGGCCCCAACGACGGCCATCCTGGATTCCTAGCCGCAGGAAGCCAATAAGTTTGGGTTGGCGCACCTGCTTGACCACATCGTTTTTACAACTTACCGCTCGCTGAACAAAACGTTGGGTCAGGGCCACTACCACAAGCTCTACCTCGACGAGTGCCACGCGCTCAAGGAATCCCACGAGCCGGAGCTCAAAGCTCATGTGGCGCGCAAAAAAAGCATCCTGGGCCTGACCGGTACGCCCCCTGCGCAGCCAGATTCGGAAAAGGGGCGGCTAGTGGCCACTTACTGCCCCCTGCTGGTGGACTACACCACCGACGAAGCCGTGCTGGCCGGCCTGCTCAACGACTACCGCCTGGTGGTGCACCGCCTGCCCCTGAGTCCCGTGCGCGACTACCTGCTCACGCTCCCCTCGGGGACCCAGTTTACAACCAGCGAGCGGGATAATTACCAGTACTGGAGCATCCGGTTGGGCAACGCGGCCCAGGACAAGCTCCCCGTGGAGACCCTGCGCCTGCTGCGCATGCAGGCCCTGAT